>NZ_JACJES010000001.1:128278-514168 GCF_014164175.1 Pseudoalteromonas sp. SG44-5
AGGCGTTTAATTGGATCTGGGCTTATGCCTACTACGCGGGTGTTAAATTTTGCCAGCTCTGCTTGCTGGTCGCGTAGGTTTTCGGCTTGTACGGTACAGCCAGGTGTTGACGCCTTAGGGTAAAAATAAACCAGTACTTGTTGCTGTTTTAACAACTCGCTTAAGGTGATTGTTTCGTCGTTTTGGTTTTGTAAGCTAAAAGCGGGGGCGTTGTCGCCGGCTTGTAATGGGCTGATTTTGTTCATGCTTGCTCCTTAATTTAACGAATACGTCTAAATATATAGTCTACGTTGAGAAGGTGAGAAAGTTTTTCAAAACTAATTTTAAATTGGTCTACATCTACTTCAACAGGAATATTAAACTCTAGTTCACAGCGCATTCTCATTACTGCTTCTTCGTCATCATAAGTGTCTGACTTTAGTGAGCAAATAATAATATTGTTGTCTGCAAAAAAGCGCGTAACTTTACTCAAAGTGCCGGGTGTGTCGGTGCCTGTGTACTCTAGTGTGTAACCGGCGCGAAACGCTCCTTGGTTATGACTTGCTGTGCGCTTCATCATAGTGAGCAAACCCAGTTCCATCGCTTTGGTAGGCAGGGTGTGTTCTATGCGGCTAATGGCCGACATGTCACCGCTAAGTAGCATGATAAATGTAAATTCGTTACCTAAAATAGCAATGCGGCTATCTATTATATTACAGTGGCAATCGCTTACTAGCTGAGTTAACTCACTAACTATGCCAGACCTGTCTTCGCCAATAGCTGTTAAAACAATTTGATGATTTGAGTGTGCAGTCATGGGTTTAAATACCTAAGTTACTTGAATTACAACAGCGCAGTTGGCAACACAAAAAATAAACACATAAAGTTGCGTGGCGGCGAAGTTTAACACAAAAACGTGTTTAAACTACACAGGCTGCTAATTTAGCAGTTTAAAAGTACAGTGTTTCTTGTTTTTACAAGCATGGGAAAGTACCATAGCCCAAATGTGTCTATTTGTTGCTTACTTTTGTTAACAGAGGTGAGTATTAAGCAACCAGGCAACCAAATTATAACTGTAAAGTTAATATTGATTTTACACTGAACCAAATCGGCATTACCCACTCATATACTTGTTAAAACAATTAAAGGGTATGCTAAGGAGAAATATCTGTGCAGTATTGGATCCCAAAAGCACTAACAGTAAGTGTATTGGTAAGTTTATCAGGATGTAGTGTATTTACTAATGATGCACATGACGAGCGTAATTATCGCGCTCATGAAGCAGTAAAAGTGCCTGCATCGTTATCACAACCCGCTCAAGATCCAACATATAAAATGGATGTAGGCCAATATAGTAATAATCCAGATGCTACAAATTACCGTCCGCCTGCTCAAGTACTTACAGTAGCAAAGGGTAGTTGGGTTGAAGAAACAGATAAAAACGCCCGTGTTTATTTTGATAAAAACGATGGTATTGATGACCTAGATGAGTTTATTTGGGAGTCTATTAATGCGGTTTTAGCCGACAATAACACGCAAGCGACTAAAGCAGACAAGCTACTAGGCATTATAGAAACAGATTGGTACGCTATTATTAAGCCAGAAGAAAGCTGGTTATGGAATAGCGACGAAAGTGTTGATTTAGAACGCTTTAAATTTACAATTGAAGAAAAGTCGCATCAGCGTACGGCTTCATTAAGTGCTGAACTTATTGACTTTAAAGGTGATGAGCCTTTAAGTGATTTATTTAAGCAACAGTTAGAAGTGCGTGCACTTAACCAAGTTATTAGCGAGTTTGATTATCGTTATCGTCAACTTGAAGTTGATATGCGCAAACGCCAAGGTATTATTTCTTTAGAAATGGGCTTTGATAACAAAGGTAATGCAGCACTTGTAACTGAGCAGTCGTATGAAGCTGTATTTGACCGTTTTTCAGGGTTTTTAGAGCGCTTGTCGTTCACTATTGTTGAAATTAACCCAGATACAGGCTTAATTACGGCAGATTATAAAAAACCAGAGTCAAGTGTATGGGATTCTATTTGGGGTGACGAAGTAACCCAATTACCTATTGATGAAGGTCAATATCAAATATTAGTAAGTAAAACCAAACAAGGCGGCACTAGTCTGACCTGGATGGATGAACAAGGCGATACGCTTGAGCCAGGTACTATGAATGGTTTACAGCAAGCATTAGTGGCTGCACTCATTCAGCGCGGTATTAATATTTAATAATAATAAGTTTTTACCACAAAAAGAGCACTTTGCTCTTTTTGTGGTTTTTATAGGTTAAAAATATGTCTCAGTTACCCACTTCGTCGCAATATAATATGCGCACTTGGCTTACCTTTTTAGTTCCTTCGCTAATTGGTTTGTTTTTATTTATGACACCAATCCCTATTGCTGATGGTATGACCATTCCCATTGCATTAATGGCTAAAGCAATTAAAGAGGGAATTAGCTCTGTTATGATTGAGCTGCTTACATTCATTATTTGTGTAACGGGTGTGCTTTCGCTATTAGCTAAAGTTGTTAAGCCTAGCTTTATTAAAAAGTCTTTTATACTAAAACACTTATTTGATGTTAACTGGCTTTGGCTAGGTATTCGCTTACTGGGTATGCTGTTTATTGTTTTGACCTTTATTAGTCAAACCGGCGCAGACGTGAGCTCGGCGCTTCCTGCGTTTTTATTACCGGTATTTAATGCTATTACCTCGGCAGATACGGGCGGCTTGGTTTTAAACGATTTATTGCCTATTTTGTTTTCGGTATTTGTTTTAGCGGGTTTATTACTGCCGCTGTTATTAAATTTTGGTTTGTTAGAGCTAGTGGGCACCTTGTTTACTAAACTTATGCGTCCGTTATTTGGTGTGCCGGGGCGCAGTGCTGTTGACTGTGCGGCGTCGTGGTTAGGTGATGGCAGCGTAGGTATTTTAATGACTGCGCGTCAGTACGAAGAAAAACATTACACTGAGCGTGAAGCGGCCATAATTGGTACTACGTTTTCGGCAGTTTCGATTACCTTTAGCTTAGTGGTTATTGAACAAGTGGGCTTAGAGAGTCACTTTGCACCGTTTTATTTAACTGTGTGCTTAGCCGGTGTGGTTGCTGCGATTATTGTGCCGCGCTTACCGCCGTTACGCTTCAAAAAAGATAGCTTTATAGATGGCAGTAAACGCGATGAGCATGCTGAGTCTGTACCAAGTGGTAAAACCTTGTTTGGGCATTCTTTAGATGTTGCGTTAGCTAAAGCGCATAGATCGCCAGGGTTTAAAGGCACGTTAAAAGAGGGTTTACACAATGCATTTGATATGGTGTTTGCTGTATTACCTGTCGTAATGGCGGTAGGTACATTTGCGTTAATTATTGCCACATATACCCCTGTTTTTCAGTATTTAGGTATGCCGTTTATTCCATTTTTAGAGCTGCTACGAATACCAGAAGCTGAGCTTGCTTCACAAACGATTATGGTTGGTTTTGCTGATATGTTTATTCCTTCAATATTAGCAGCGGGCACAATTGAAAGCGACGTAACCCGTTTTATTATAGCGGCAATGAGTGTAACGCAACTTATTTATATGTCGGAAGTGGGTGCACTTTTACTAGGCAGTAAAATACCGGTTAATATTTTTGAATTGTTTATTATTTTTATTCTTAGAACCTTAATCACTTTACCAGTTATTGCCTTAATGGCGCACTGGTTAGTTGGTTAGTTGGTTAGTTGGTTATAAAGATTAAGCAGTAAAAAGCCCTGATATTCAGGGCTTTTTTGTATCTGTAGAGTTAGTTTTATCGGGCTTTGTTTTTTTAAAGGGTAAATTTGCCGAGTGCTTTAGCAGTGCAAGATTACCAATAATAATAGCAAATACAATGATAACAATAACAACCATGTGCCAAGTTTGCATAGCAACGTCCGTTAATTATAAGCAAAGTATAAGTGTGAGCGTTTTAGTTTAAAACAGCAATAAAGTGACTTAAAAAATGGTGCTAATGCTGTATTTAAAAGCGTTTTGCTACCGATAGAGTTAAAAAATTTAGCCCGGGGTTGGGATCTTTAAAGCCCGCATTAGAGTAATGAATAATTCTTAGCGCCACGTTGGTTTCGCCAAAATCAGCAACTAAGCCAATTCTGTCTTCAAACTGATAGTGAGTGCTAATGTTTTTACCCGCAAAATAGGTTTCATCAACCAATGAAATACCAATACCCGCTTCTACATATATGGGGGTATTGTTAATGCTAAATGCTGGGAACAACAGCACAGGCGACATGGCAAGCACTACATTAGACTGTGTTTTATCGCCATGGTTATATTGCCAAAGGTTTACACTGGTTTCGAAATAAAAGCGCGTATCGCCAAGTAAAGACTGCAACCCTGTAGGATAATATTGATGGGCTAGTTTAAAGCCATTTACGCCACCTTCTCCCTTGAGCAGATCAATTGCGTAGCCGTGCTGCGATTGTGCGAATGCGTGTTGACTCGTGAATAATAAAACAAATATAAATAATGATAAAAATGACGTTTTCATAGGTGTCAGTGCTGTGCCTGAGTTAAATAGTGACTAAATAGTAAGGGCGCAACATGGGTGTTTTCAATGGGACAAAAATACGCTTGTATATAGGGTGTTAACCGAGGTTGATTAACTAATTGAATTTATTTACTTTGTTTTATTGGTGCTAAATGGGCATTAATAAGTTGCTTATTTAAGTCTATTTAAAGGTGTAATTATCGCGTAAATTAGCGTCATCTTAATCACACAGACAATAATTTATTATGAAGTTTTTAAAACTGTTTCTCGTTGTAGCTGTATTCTTTAGCGGCTCACTTTTTGCTCAAACGCAACAATCTCCACAACAACTCCTTAAAAGCGTAGCCGATACTTTATTTGCCGATATAGCCCAAGTTAATGCCAAAGGCGATGCAAGTAAAGAAGACATGTTTAACATTGTTGAGCAGCGCTTAATGCCGCATATTGATATAAAATTTGTAGCATTTAAATTATTAGGCAAACATATAAAGGGCATTGAGCGCGAGCAAGCAGTTAATTTTATTGATGCAGTAGAGCATTATTTAACAGGCACTTATGCCGGTGCTTTAATGAAGTACACTGGTCAAAAAGTAGTTTTTGAGCAAGATAACGCTTTGAGCGACTCACAGTACGCTACGGTTAAAACCCAGATAATACAAGCAAATGCGCCTACTATAGATTTACATTTTAAATTGCGCTTAGGGAAAGATGAACAATGGAAAGTATACGACATAGTTGCAGAAGGCATTTCATTGCTCAGCGCCAAGCAAAAAGAAATTATACAACGTATTTCTGATGTAGGTATAGAGAGCGTTATTAGCGAATTAAAAAGCAACTAATAGTAGATTATGTGACCCTGATTAAGTCCAGCTCCAACCAAATAAGCAGCCAACTAGTTATGTAGTTGGCTGCTTTTTTATTTTATAAGTATTGCGTTACTTTGCGCTAGCGTGGCGATCAAGGTGTGCTAGAATATCGGCTCGTCGATTAAGCGTGGTGTCAGCTAAAAGCTGCTATAACTGACCACTGTCCCAAGCTACACTGGAGTTGTGTTGTTTTAATGGAAAATGTACTGATTTGGCCAAAGGAATACCCATTACTTATCAAAGGACTTGTAGAACAAAATGGTGCCTTTATTTTAGATGCTTTAGAAGCTTGGCCTGCCTGTCGTTCTACCCATGAAGATGATGGAGTATGTACTACTGTTTTACCGCCCATATTTTATTTAGCGTGGTTTACTCCGCTGGAGCCTTTTGAAGAGTGTTATTTTCAACATATTTGCGAGTATGACGAAAGTGCACAAACGTATATAAGCGCGGTAAAAGAACATTATTTTGATAACGAATATACCCCCGAAAGCTTAGTACTTATGCTTTGCCAACGGCTCGAAAAATACGCGAATGTATCGGCGCAAAATGAGATTGATACACCGCAGTCGTTATTTAGTTTATTTTTTGCTAAACGCTACTTTACTTTAATTGAGCATGCGTTAAATAATCGCAGTAAATTATCGGCGGTTGACACGCTAGCTCTGTGGCAAGAAGTTGATTTTAGAGAGCGTTTGAGTGCTTATATTCCAGGTTCAATTGCCGATCTTGAGCATTTAACTGAACTGGCAAGTGAAAAAGTGGCTAAAGGCAAAGACTACTTTACTTTACTCACTCAAGTATCGCCGGATGTAGATTCTGTGGTACTACTTGAAAAAGCTTTGCTTGCTCATTTAAATAAAAAAACCGCTAAGCAAATGATGGCCATGCGCTTTATTGAGCAAGGCGCAACAGGTACGCTTGCCGATGAGCACAATAAAACGGCCTTTATGTGGGCTGCTGAAAAAGGCTACGTAAATGTAGTTGAAACCCTGCTGAGCCAACAAGATAAAAAAGCAGTTGATGATAAGGGGAATACTGCCTTGCATTATGCTGTGCTCTCTAAAAACGAATCGCTTATGGTATTGCTGCTAAAGGCGGGGTATGACTTTAGAGTGCGTAATAACGAAGGGCTTAGCTGTTATCGCTTAGCGGTGAGCATAAAAGCGAGTAACTTAGTAAAGTGCCTTGAGCGCGACTTTGGTATTAAAGAGTTGTCGCCTGAAGGGCAGTTTGATCGCATTAAAAAAGTGCATGCGCTGCATGCTCTGGTTACTTTATTATTGCCGGTGCAATTGTTTTTCTTTTTTGATGAAACAATAACCATAAAAAGCGAATTAACATTAACTCTAACTATGATTGCGGCGGTGTGTTTCTTTTTTGCGGCTACTTTAAAGCGCTGCGCGCTGTACCCGCACATTAAACACCCGTGGGGATTATTTGTATTAAGAGGCTTTTCTTTAGTTAGCCTAGTAGGGCAGTTAGGTTTAGCCGCTATTGTAACCCTTGCCGCATTAAGTTCTTTAGTTTAAATATTTACAAGTTTATCTTTCGAGGTTAAATTTGCAGCAATGTGTTTGGCCGTTAGGCAAGGCAGAGCCTATGTAGTGTGGCTGCTCCCCATAAATAGGCGATAACGATGCATAAATAAAAAACGCGCTAATTAGCGCGTTTTTTGTGTTTAAATTATAATTTAATCTGTTTTTTCGTGCTCGTGCGCTGCTTTTTCTTCGGCGAGATCGTCTTTCAATTTACGAATTTTTAAGCCAAGTTCTTGCCCACGATGCCTAGCATAGTAGGTACAGCCAATAAACATAGCAGAGGCAAATAGTAGCTCTAACAATACCCATACCAGCTCATCTTGCGCTACCCAAAGCAATGTAAGGCCATGAATAAAGTAAAGCATAACAATAAAGTTTGCCCATGCATACGTATACGCTTTGTCTTGAATTATGCCTTTAAGAGGAAATAATAATGGCAGTATGTACACGGCAAAAATAAAGCCATTACTGTGGCCTTCTCTCGGTGCAAATACAAACATCCATAAAGGCATTAAAATTAATAAACCGACATAACCAAAAATCGCGGTACGTTGAAATTTAACAGTAATTGGCTTTTTAGCTGGAATTTCAGCTGTTTTCATTGAAGTTTTCTCGCAATTTGAGTGAGGCGTTTGCCAACACTTTGGCATATTTTAATTTCGTCTTTACTTAATTCAGTACTATTACTACTACCAGCAACATGTGTTGCACCATAGGGCGTGCCACCGGTTTGTGTTGCCAGCAATTCGGGTACATCGTAAGGTACACCGAGTAACATCATGCCATGGTGCAGTAACGGTAGCGATAAGTTCAGTAATGTGGCTTCGTTGCCGCCATGCATACTGCTTGACGACGAAAAAACACAGGCTGGCTTGTCAATTAATTGCCCTTTTAACCATAATTCGCTGGTGGTTTCCCAAAACATTTTTGCTTGAGAGGCCATCATACCAAAGCGAGTAGGTGTGCCAAAGGCAAGGCCATCACAGTTTATTAAATCGTCTTTAGTGATAATAATGTCGTGTGGGTTTTTAGCAACAAAAGTGCGCAGCAAAGCGCTGGCCCCTTGTTGCTCTATAGACTCGGCAATTTCATGGGCCATAGCTTCAACTGAGCCATGGCTTGAATGGTAAAGTACCACTATGGTCGTGCTCATTATAAAACGCTTAATACGTTTTCTGGTGGGCGACCAACAGCAGCTTTATCATTGTTAACCACAATAGGGCGCTCAATTAGTTTTGGATTTTGTACCATAGCATTAATAAGTGCAGCTTCACTGGTTTCATCTTTTAAGTTTAGCGTTTTGTAAATGTCTTCTTTGGTGCGCATTAACTCGCGTGCAGATGTAAAACCCAGCTGCTTAACTAATGTAGTTAGCTGCTCGCTACTTAAAGGCGTATTTAAGTATTCAACTATACTTGGCTCAATAGCTTTGCTTTGTAATAAAGCTAGGGTCTCGCGCGATTTAGAGCAGCGCGGATTATGATAAATAGTTACAGACATAAAATGCTTCCAATAAATGAGTTGCGGCCATTTTAGGCCAAGCGCTTGTAGACTTAAAGTCTAGCAAGCTCTTTTTGTAAAAGTCGGTATTGTGTAAGTAGCGCTTTTAACCTTTGTTGTTTAACTAGCTCGTTTGGCTCAATAAAGTTGAGTGCTTTTTGTATTTCGTCGGCAGCTTTTAAATAAGCGCCGTATTGCGATAATACATCGGCATTGGCTTCGTGATAGGCGGCGAGTTTTTCTTGCTTTTTATAGGCGTCGGTTAATAGTTGCTTACCTAAACTGTGATCTGGTTTTTCTAGTAAAAAGCTTTTTAAGATGTTTTCGGCAAGCTCGTATTGCTTTGCTTCTAGGGCTGCATTGGCATAGTTTAGCGTAATTACCTGATTGTTAGGGCGGTAATTGTTTAATTCTGCTAAATAGGTAACGGCTTCAGCGGCCTTTTTTTGCGCTATTAATAAATCGGTATAGGTATCTATATAAAATAAGTTTTTAGGATCGCTTTTTAGTAGTTCATCTAAAATAGGCTGCGCTTCATCAAGCTTTTTTTGATCCAGCAAACTAATGCCTAAGCCATATTTTAGGGCGGCATTATTGTAGCTATTTTCGCGAATTAATTTTCTAAACAGCGATTCTGCTGCTTCTGGTTTATTGTCGTATCTTGCCAGCACGCGACTCTTTGCTAAGTTAAACTCAAGGCTCGGGTTTACTTGGCGTTTAGGGTATTGCTGCGCACGCAATCTTACATCAGACACACGGCTCTCAGGAAGCGGGTGAGTAAGTAAAAACGCAGGTGGCTTATATTTATAACGAATTTGCGCAGCGAGTTTAGTTAAAAATTCACTTGATGCACGCGGATCAAAGCCTGCATTATTAAGCGTTTGCATACCAATGCGGTCGGCTTCTTGCTCTGCTGAGCGGCTATGCGTTAGTTGGCTAAATGCCGATTGTGTTTGGCTTGCTGAAATAATAGCAATACCAGCATCGGGCACGACGACAGCGGCTAAAATACCGGCAATCATTCCGGCTATAGTCATTGCGCTGTTGTCTTGTTGCTGCTGTAGGCGCCGTGCTAAATGGCGCTGGGTAACGTGGGCAATTTCATGGCCAAGTACCGATGCAAATTGACTTTCATCATCAGCTTGCGCAATTAATCCTGTGTGTACGCCAACATGGCCGCCATAAAATGCAAAGGCGTTTATTTCAGAGTTATTTAACCAAAAAAATGAAAACGGAAACCGCACATCATTGGCGCTAGCCACAAGTTTACGGCCCACTGTGGTTAAGTACTCATCAAGCACAGGGTCGTTAATTATTGGCGACGAGCCTCTAATTTGCATCATCATTACTTCGCCAATCGCTTGTTCTTTTTCGAGCGGCAGCACTTGTAAGGCTGAGGTACCTAAATCTGGCAATTTAAAGTTTGTTTGCGCCTTTAAAGGCTCACTTACTAATAGGCTAAATGTAAGCGCGGCACTACATAAAGTGATAAAGGCTGATTTTAGCTGCATTTTATTCCCTGTTAATTGGTTCACCAAGAGCAATTTTGGCAATGTTTATTTCGTCACTGCATGCACGGCTGTCTTTTTCACATAATTGATAAAGCGCTTTTATTGTGACCCCATCTAGCTTTACTACGTTCAATTGTATTTGTAAAAAAGTAATAATTTTATGCACTACCTTGTGTGCGTGTAAAATAATAGCTTTATCGGCTTTGTCTCCACGTTCAAAATAAAAGCCAATAAATGTATGTAATTGATTTATTCTAATTAAGCACTTCATGGAAAGTGGATCCCATACTTTAAATTCCATAAAACGATTATTTTTAACGTATTGATCAATAATAACATCTTTAGCGTACGGTTGAGCCCAAAGCTCAAAACCACGCTCGGTAAATACTTGATGCAGTGCAATGCGTGGCTTTTTATTACATTGAATTTCGCCTAGCTCGGTTTCGTAGCCGTCAAGTAGATCAAGGTTCCAATTACGTTTGTCTAAAAGGCTTTTTACTGCATTATCAAACCCATGTTCTAAAATACCTTCAGCTTCGCTGACCGATGAGGCAACAAGGTGATAAAAAGGTGGTAATTCGCCCCAATTTATTTGTTTTTTATACCAATTAATCTCTTTGAGTGTTGGATTACTGGGTAATTGCGCTTTATTATGCGTGCCAGGCATTAACCTATCCTTACTGCTAATTATGCCCTAAGGATAAACTATTGCCGAGGTTGTTTTAAGGAAAAGTTATGCATGTTCACACTTAATACATTTTTAGGTGGTGACTATGGGACTTATTATTGATGTGAACTCAAGGTGAAACGAGTATGCTAGAGCAAAATTTATCAGCTTATAAATGCCCACAGCAGTTTATTCAATTTAAACTTGGGCTGCGTAAAGCCGTGTCGTTACAACAAAGTATTACTTTTAGTTTTAATAATGCAGAAAATATAAACGACATTGAACGATTTTTACAAAAGCATGCATATTGTTATACCTTAAATAAGCGCCAAGGAATGTTATTAGTGGAGCCATTACGTGTTTGAATATATAAAAGCGTGGTACGAAAAAAAGTTTTCTGATCCTCATTCAGTTACTTTATTATTTTTATTATTGGCGTTAGTAGCCTTATTATATTTTATTGGATCTTTGATAGTGCCGGTATTGGTGGCACTTATTATTGCCTATTTACTCGATTGGCCGGTACTGCACTTAGAGCGTTTTGGGTTAAGGCGTTTTACCGCTACAGTAATTGTTATGCTTATATTTACAGGTATTATGCTGACACTTATTTTAGTTATTGGCCCTGTGCTGTGGCAGCAAACCAGTAATTTATTTCAAGAAACACCGCATATGGTAGAGCAAGGAAAATCGTTTTTATTGGCCTTGCCTGCGCAGTACCCTAGTTTAATTACTGCAGAACAAGTACAAACAATTGTATTAACAGTAGAGACTAAAGTAATTGAATTTGGTCAAGTAGTGCTGTCGGTGTCGCTCACGTCTTTAAAAGATGCGGTTGCGTGGTTAATTTACTTAATTTTAGTGCCCTTGTTAGTGTTTTTTATGCTTAAAGACAAACTAGAGCTTAGCCACAGTATTGCTAAACTTATTCCGCAACAACGACGCTTAATAATGCAGGTGTGGAATGAAATGAATCAGCAAATAATGAACTACATTCGCGGTAAAGTGTTTGAAATACTGATTGTTGGCTCGGTGTCGTTTATTGCCTTTACGGTACTTGATTTACGCTATGCTGCGTTATTGGGAGTATTAGTGGGCTTTTCGGTGTTGATCCCTTTTGTGGGTGCGGCATTGGTAACCATTCCGGTGGCGGCAGTGGCGTTGTTTCAGTTTGGAATTGAAACCCAATTTTGGACCATTTTAATTATTTACGGTATTATTCAAGCGCTTGATGGCAATGTACTAGTGCCTTTATTGTTCTCTGAAGCGGTTGATTTAAATCCGGTATTTATTATTGTAGCGGTATTGTTTTTTGGTGGCTTGTGGGGTTTTTGGGGCGTATTTTTTGCCATTCCACTGGCGTCATTAGTCAAAGCGCTGATCAATGCGTGGTCATCTACTCAAGAAGAAATCATTAAAGAGCTGAGCTAAAAGTTAACACCGCTTTAAGTATAAAAAAGCATAGAAAACGCATCTTTAAAACTAATTGATTATTATCTATTGCAGCCAAAACTATGTAATATTGGTATAAGATATATTTATTAGTAATAAGGTGCGTTTTTTAATGTCTGAGTATTTATTACCCGATGAGCCAGTAAAACAAGTTTACCTTGATGCAAATGCAACGACCCCTGTGTTGCCATGCATAGTTGATGTGGTGTGCCATGCAATGCAAACCTGTTTTGGTAATCCTTCTAGCCCACACATAACGGGTATTCAAGCTAAGCACTTATTGGAGCAAACTCGACAAAAAGCACGCGCGGTAATTGGCGCTAATAATGGTGATATTTTATTTACCTCTGGGGCAACCGAAGGTATTCAAACGGCTGTAGTGTCTACGCTGATAAATGCTAAAACCCATAATAAAAAAAATCCGGTGTTACTTTATGGCGCTACAGAGCACAAAGCAGTACCAAATACCCTAAAACATTGGAATCAAGTGCTAGAGATTAACGCTCAAGTACTTGCTATTCCGGTTGATAGTAACGGTATTTTAGACTTAGATTTTATTGCTCAGCATATTGATGATGCGCTGATGATTTGCACTATGGCGGTTAATAATGAAACCGGTGTATACCAAGATCTAGCGGCAATAGAGCAGGTTATTCGTAATCGCAATAGCAGCGTGTCTTGGATGGTCGATTGCGTTCAAGCATTAGGTAAGCAGCAGCTTATGTTGAGCGAAACAACAATAGATTACGCACCGTTTTCGGGCCATAAACTCTACGCTCCCAAAGGCATTGGCTTATTATATATTCGTCAAGGCAGTGCTTATACGGCATTTATAGCCGGTGGCGGGCAAGAAAGTGGTATGCGCTCAGGTACTGAAAATCTCCCTGGTATTGCAGGACTTAATAAGTTATTTAGTTTGTTATTAGATAAAACCGATGGCACGTTTAAATCAAGTGCTGTGCTTGCGCAATATCGCAGCCAATTACACAATGCAATAAGCGATACATTTGGTGCCATTACCTTTAACCATGATTTTGCATACTCAGTGCCCACCACGCTTAATTTTGCGGTTAACGACTTAACCAGTAAAGAAGTTATTGATTTATTTGATGCTGCCGGCATACGCGTGAGCGGCGGCTCTGCGTGTAGTACTGGTGCTTCACAAAGTTTTGTACTAGATGCAATGGGTGCAAGCCAGTGGCAAAGTGAAAACGCCATACGTTTATCGTTTGGACCTGCCGCCACGCAACAAGATATTGACCATGCCTGTGAGCGAATTCGCGCCCTTAAACAAGTATTACAAGCAAATTGCCTGGTAGTATCTGACAGCGCTACACCTACGCAGGAATTATGTGCACTAGGCTTAACCCAATTTAGGCACCAAGGCGCGTGCAGCTGGTTATATGTTAATAGCAACAACCAAGCGGTGATCATCGACCCTATTATAGAGTTAATACCGCGCTTTGAAAAAATAGCCAATACGCAAAATTTAACCATAACCGCTATTTTAGACACCCATGCTCACCAAGAGCGTAATAGTGCAATTACCCTATTACGCAGTGTGTTAGCAGCACGTTTAGTAGCAGGAGAGGTTGATCAATTGGGTTGGCCAGTTAACCAAACGGTGATTAATTTAAATGGGCAACGCCTAGAAAAACTTGCCACACCTGGGCATAGCCAAGATAGCGTGAGTTACTTATTAAAAGAAGCCTCGGGTGAGGTTCGTTATTGTTTTTGTGGTGATCTCATTTTACCAGCGGGGCTGGGTAATACTCACTTGCTTGGTGGTAGTGCAGAGCAAATGGCTGACTCGTTAATATTACTAGCGCAGCAGTTAACCCCGGAGGCGATTATTTGCTCAGGACACGATTACCAACAGTGTTTTGCCATGAGCTGGGCGGTACAGCAACAGCAAACTCCTTTATTGAGCGCGTTGTTATCTAAGCAAATAACGAAAAACGAATTTGCCGTTAAAAAACAGCAGCACGATGAGCAAAAACAAACAGCTAATAACAACCAGCTTTGTGGTTATGTAAATGCGCAACCAGATACAAATACACAGCAATTGAGCTACTCACAGGCAAAAGAGATGCTCAGCCACGGCAATGTATATTTAATTGATACGCGCGAACCCTATGAGCATGGCGCTAATAATATTTCATCGTTGTTAAATGTTGCTACAGCTAAAACTTTAAATATTCCGCTTAGCCGTATGGCAAACGCAATAGTAGATCAGCAGCTAGATAAAAATAACCAATATATTTTAGTGTGCCGCAGTGGTAACCGCTCAAAGCTGGCAGCAGCTAATTTAATTGAGCTAGGTTATACCTCGGTTTATAATTTAAATGGCGGTTTGGCACTGGGAAGTTAAAATTAGTCAGCAAATAAATATAAGTAAGGCCGACATTTGTCGGCCTTTTTATTTATTTGCCAAATTAAGCTAAGTGAGTCGCCTCTGAATGGGTTGTTAAATTAATATATTAATTTTATGATACCGGTGTCAAAAGCAAAAAATTACGTTATCATTCACAGCATAAAATATAAAAACAGCTCATTTTTAACTTTGCTATATATGTTAATTAACTAAGTTTTATATAATAAATACATTTAAATCAATAGATTAATATTTTAGGGGATGTTTACATGACTAACCGTTCGCAATTAGCAAGTTGGCAAGCGCTTGAAAAAAGTGCAACCAAGATGAAACAAAGCCATCTTAGGGATTTATTTGCTAAAGATGACGCGCGTTTTTCTCAGTTTTCTACGCAAATCCCTGGATTATTATTTGATTACTCAAAACAACGTATTGATAAAGATGTTTTTACACAATTAATTGCATTAGCTAAAGAGTGTGACATTAGCGCTTGGCGTGAAAAAATGTTTAACGGTGAAAAGATTAATATCACCGAAAACCGAGCTGTTTTACACACAGCATTACGTAACCGCGCTCATACGCCACTTATTGTTGATGGCGAAAATGTAACTGAGTTGGTTGATAACGAACTTGCTAAAATTAAACTGTTTGTTGAAAAAGTACGCAGTGGCAAGTGGTTAGGTTACAGTGGTAAGCCAGTAAAAGATGTAGTAAGTATAGGTGTAGGTGGTTCAAACCTTGGCCCGCAAATGGCAACCGAAGCATTAAAAGCGTTAAGTGACGATACCTTAAATGTACATTATGTGTCGAATGCTGACGGGGTACAAATTGCCTCGGTATTAAAAAACATTGATGCTGAAACAACCTTGTTTGTTATTGCATCAAAAACGTTTACCACGTCAGAGACAATGACCAACGCTAAAACAGCGGTTGATTGGTTTTTACAAACAGCTAAAGATAATGCCGCTATTGCTAAGCATTTCGTTGCGGTGAGCACTAATTTAGAAAAAACAGCCGAGTTTGGCATTAGTAACGACAACGTATTTACTATGTGGGATTGGGTTGGTGGTCGCTTTTCATTATGGAGCGCTATTGGTTTACCGATTGCATTATATGCAGGATATGACGCTTTTGAAGCAATTTTAGAGGGTGCATACGAAGTTGATGAGCACTTTAAAAACGCGCCATTAGAGCAAAATATTCCGCTTATTATGGCATTGTTAAGCGTGTGGAATACCAGCTTTTTAGGTTACACCTCGCAAGCTATTTTACCTTATGACCAAGCGCTGCATATGTTACCAGCGTACTTACAACAAGGCGAAATGGAAAGTAACGGCAAGCATGTTAACTTTGCCGGTGAAACTGTGCCTTATACAACAGTGCCAATTATTTGGGGTATGACCGGGATTAACGGGCAACACGCATTTTACCAATGTTTGCATCAAGGTAATGTGATAGTACCGGCTGATTTTATTGCCTCAATTAAGCCGCAAGTAAGCGTTGATAAACATCACGATATTTTATTATCGAACTTTTTTGCGCAAACAGAAGCACTAATGAATGGCGTAGATGCGCAAGAGATCACCGCAGATTTAACCGCTAAGGGTAAATCTCAGGCGCAAATAGATGAGTTACTAAAGCACAAAATTCATCAAGGCAACCGCCCAACTACCTCTATGTTACTAGATAGCGTAGACGCTAAAACGGTAGGGCGCTTAATTGCGTTGTATGAGCATAAGATTTTTTGCCAAGGCATTATTTTAGAAATTTGCTCATTTGATCAATGGGGTGTTGAGCTAGGTAAAGGATTAGCATCAAAAATAGAAGCCGAGTTAGTTGATGAGCGCGTTAAATATGCTCATGATAGTTCAACTAATGGCTTAATGGCGTATTATAAGCAATATCGTACGCAGTAAAAAATTAGCTTAGTAACATAAGCAACCAAATACCTTTGAACGGGTAGCGCTGGTGTACTTAGGGACTGTATTTTTGTGAGAGGAATTACAGTTCCCTAAGGCCCATTTTTAAGCGCAGATGATAAAATTAAAATAAATAGCCAGCAGTGCGGTTAAATAAAAAACATCATCATCACAGCATAACAAAGCAGGTTTTTGTGCAAACATATTTATAAAAACCGACATCATTCAAGCAATAAACCGCTATATCTGATTACCTAACGGGTAGTGCCAGGTAGCACAAACGTAGAGAGTAACTATGCTTAATCCTTTTGATATTATAATTTTTGGGGGCGGTGGTGACCTTGCGTTACGCAAATTACTACCTGCAATGTATCGAGCATATCAAGAAGGTAATTTACCTGAAGGCTCACGTATTTTGCCAACGGTACGCGAAGAAACCCAACGTGCTGAGTACATAGAAACAGCACACAAAGCCTTAAAAGAGTTTTTAGCAAAGGATGAGTTTAATGCTAAAGATTGGAAAGCCTTTGCTACTTTTTTAGTACCTGTTGTTAGCAATGTAACAGCCCCTGACGATAACTGGGATGTGCTAAAAGGTATTTTAGATGAGCACGACAGCACTAAATCTCGCGTATTTTATTTATCACTACCACCTGCTGTGTACGGCACTTGCTGTGAAATATTATCTGTTAAAAACTTAATAACGCCTACTTCACGTGTAGTGGTTGAAAAGCCTATTGGTTATTGTGGTGAATCTGCTGAGGCTATCAATGGAAAAATCGCAGAGTATTTTAGCGAAGAGCAAATTTTCCGAATTGATCATTACTTAGGTAAAGAAACTGTTCAAAACTTAATGGCACTACGTTTTTCAAACTCGTTGTTTGAAAACATGTGGGATGCTAAATCAATCGATAATATTCAAATTAGCATTTCAGAAACTGTGGGCCTTGAAACCCGTGCAGGCTTTTACGACAAAGCCGGTGCGCTGCGTGATATGGTTCAAAACCACTTGTTACAACTGTTATGTTTAGTAGCAATGGAATCACCCCATAAACTTAATGCCAATAGTATTCGCAACGAAAAGCTCAAAGTATTAGAAGCGCTGCGTCCACTTATTGGCAGCGACGTAGATAAAAATATTATTCGTGGCCAATATGTACCAGGTGATCTAAACGGTAAAATTGTACCAGGTTACTTAGAAGAGCTTAATGAAGGTTCAAGTAAAACCGAAACCTTTGTAGGTATTCGAGCGCATATTGATAACTGGCGTTGGGCAGGTGTGCCATTTTATTTGCGCACTGGTAAACGCATGGCTAAACGCTGTGCTGAAATTGTAGTGCAATATAAAAAAGTATCACACAATGTATACGAAGACAGCGTAGGCGAAATAGAGCCAAACCGCTTGGTGATTCGCCTACAACCAGAGGAAACTATTCAGCTAACATTGATGTCTAAACGCTTAGATAACCTTGAAATGCAGCTTGAGCCAGTAACGATGAATATTGAGCTTTCACAAGCCTATAGCAATGGTTTTCACTCAGATGCCTACAAGCGCTTAATGCTAGATGCAGCCGCTAATAATCCTTCGTTATTTATCCATCGTGATGAAGTACGCCAAGCATGGAAGTGGATTGATCCAATCATCGACCGCTGGCAAGAAAAAGGCAAACCGGCGCTTTATCGTGCAGGTAGCTGGGGCCCAGAAGATGCAGACGAATTATTAGCAGAGAACAACCATGTATGGTTTAACACCGGTGATAAGGGAGCATAATGGCAACAATAATTGAAAAATTTTTTGATAGTAAAGAGGCGCTTACAGCGGAGCTGTCAGCAACACTTGAACAATCATTACGTGATGGTATAAGCAATGATGGCCGTGCAGTATTAATGGTATCGGGCGGTTCATCCCCTGCTGCGGCGTATAAGCATTTATCAACCCTTGATTTAAATTGGCAACATGTTGATGTTGCTATGGTTGACGAGCGTTGGGTAGATGCGAGCCACGAAAAAAGTAACGAAGCATTTATTAACAGCACGTTATTACAAAACTATGGTGCTGCGGCTAACTTTGTCACGATGAAAAATAGCGCCGAGACAGCGCAGCAAGGCACTGCAGTGTGTGAAGCTGCTTATGCTGCGTTAAAACGCCCGTATGATGTGACTATTTTAGGTATGGGGCCAGATGGTCATACTGCGTCATTATTCCCACATGCAGAGGGTTTAGAAATAGGCCTAAACTCGGATCAACTGGTGTGTGCAATTAATGCCATTGAAAGTGATGTAACTGGCAGTATAACTGAGCGTATGACACTTACGTTAAACGCGATAGCGCAATCTAAAGTGGTTAAGCTACTTATTAGCGGTGATGAAAAACTCGCTGTGTATAAGCAAGCCAAAGCGGGTGGGGATGTAAACGACATGCCACTGCGCGCAGTGCTAAATCACCCAAGTATTAATATTGAGGTTTATTGGGCGCCGTAATTTAAAATGAGTGCGAATGAACAAATAAAAAGGCAGCTATAACTAGCTGCCTTTTTATTTGTGCAATTATCATCCAAAATAACGTGGTTAGTAACGTGATTTTGTTAAAACAGGTTAACATTAAAAACAAGCCTGTATGTTAAATAGCCTTACTGTGTGTGCTTTTTAAGCAGATTTAACCCTTGTTATGTGTACGTTTTTTGGCAAGGTGCAGATTTATTTAAATTTTATTTTATCAAAACGGTTGTCATAAAAGTTTCCCTTCCTTTTTTTGCTCAAAAGCATTAGCCTAAAGGTATTAACAAAGAAACATACAAATTAAAAATAAACGGAGCAGTAACATGGCGGAGCAACAAGTACAGCCTTTACACAACGAAAAACATGCCAATACTAAAATTAAAAACGGCATCAATGTAGAATTTATGAAAACGCAACATTTAGTGCCAGTAGTTGCACATGAATTTGCGCGTATAGCGAATGAATTTCCAATGTCTTTCGTTAAAAATAACGAAACAGGCACTTTTCAAGCAGTTGCTATGTTTGGCCTTGAGCCAGGCGAAAACTTGTTTGTTGAAGGCGATAAGTGGACGGCAGCATTTGCACCAATGGCTACGACGCGCTACCCACTAGGTTTAGTAAAACACCCAGATCAAGATCAATACGGTATTGTTATTGACGAAGCGAGCCCATTAGTTGGCGAAGAAGAAGGTAATGCGTTGTTTGAAAACGGCGAAGAAACTGACTACTTAAAGCGTCGTAAAGAAGCATTAGTATCGTTTATTGAGTTTTCACAGATCACAGATGCTTTTACGAAGTTTTTAGCCGATAAAGAGCTTTTAGTAGCGCAAACGCTAACAGTTGATATTAAAGGCGAGAAAAAAGACATCAACGGTATTTACCTTATCGATGAGAAAAAACTTAATGAATTAAGTGATGCTGACTTTTTAGAGCTACGTAAACGTGGTTACTTAGCACCAATTTATTCTTTTTTAACGTCTACGCATCAAGTAGCACGTTTAGCTCGTTTAAAAGCGCAACAAGCGTAATAATTTAAACCAGCAAAAAAAAGCGCCTTTGGGCGCTTTTTTTATGTGTTTAAACTTACTTTACTTGATAAATAGTTAGCGACCATCCACATTGGTTTCACTGAAGTTTATAAGAGCTCATTATGAAAAAATCACTTTTAATGGCGCTTATCGCCACTAGTTTTATTAGCGTAAGCAATAACGCCTTAAGCGCAGAAGTACCTTTTGCTATTGCCATTCATGGCGGTGCGGGCACGATTGAAAAAAGTAAATTTACGCCAAAAGAAGAGCAAGCTTATCGTGCTAAATTAACCCAAGCGGTAGAGGCCGGTTATAAAGTACTTGAGCAAGGCGGCGAAAGCTTAGATGCCATAACGGCAGCGATTCAAGTGATGGAGCAGTCTACTTATTTTAATGCAGGGCGTGGCGCGGTTTATACTTACGATGGCAGCCATGAGCTCGATGCATCAATTATGGATGGTCGTAATCGTCAGGCGGGCGCAGTTGCAGGTGTTAAGCATGTAGAGAGCCCAATTAATTTAGCACGTTTGGTTATGGATAATTCAGTACACGTCATGCTCAGTGGGCAAGGCGCTGAAGAATTTGCTAAAGAGCAAGGTATTCCCTTAATCGAAAATAACTTATTTGATACCGAGCACCGCTATAAAGCATTATTAAAAGCAAAGCAAAAATTAGATAAAGCCAAAGCAACCAGTAAAGACTATCAAGCGGCGCATAAAGCCTTGCCAAATAACTATAAAATGGGCACGGTTGGTGCGGTAGCACTGGATAAAAATGGCAATTTAGCAGCTGGTACATCAACCGGCGGTATGACCGCCAAACGCTATGGCCGTATTGGTGATGCGCCGGTAATTGGTGCAGGAACGTTTGCGGAAAATGAATCGTGTGCGGTATCGGCTACCGGCCATGGTGAGTATTTTATTCGTTACAATGTAGCCAGCGATATTTGTGCGCGCGTTAAATACCAAGGTAAAACCATAACGCAAGCAGGGGACGAAGTGATTAATGGGGTACTTGCACCAATAGGCGGTACGGGCGGTGTTATTATAGTGGATACTAAAGGTAATATTAGTTTGCCGTTTAATACCTCAGGTATGTACAGAGCCAGTAAATCAAATACCCAAGCCACTTATGTAGGCATTTTTAAAGGCGAATAAGCGCTTTATTTGTTTGGCTGGTGGCTTATATAACAAACTACTAAGCGTTATGCACTTTGTAGGATTAACCCCAGCCATTTAATTTGCTACAATTGCGGCTCTTTTACTAATTTTATAAGGTATGCGGGTGGTAAACCTAGGTCAGTTGTTTGGCGAGCTAAAGACGTGCTTGAAAAAAGATCAATTCATTTTTAAAAAACGCTTACATGGCGTAAAAAAAATAACCGATGAGAATAAGCATGCCAACGCGCTTGAAAAAATAGCGGCCGACATTACCCGTAGCCAAGCACTGCGCGCGCAGCGTTTAGCGGCTCTGCCTAAAGTGACTTACCCAGAGCAATTACCGGTGAGTCAAAAAAAGGATGTGATTAAAAACGCCATTGCTAATAACCAAGTGGTTATTATTGCAGGTGAAACCGGTTCAGGTAAAACCACGCAAATTCCTAAAATGTGTTTAGAGCTAGGGCGTGGGGTTGATGGCTTAATTGGCCACACCCAACCAAGGCGACTAGCAGCACGAACGGTGGCTAATCGTATTGCAGAAGAAATGCAGTGTGAACTTGGCCAACAAGTTGGTTTTAAAATACGCTTTAGTGATCAGGTCTCGAATAATACCTATATTAAACTAATGACCGACGGGATTTTACTTGCCGAAATTCAACAAGATCGATTTTTAAATCAATACGACACCATTATTATTGATGAAGCGCACGAACGTAGCTTAAACATTGATTTTATTTTAGGTTATTTAAAAAATTTACTCCCTAAGCGCCCCGATTTAAAAATAATAATTACCTCAGCAACGATCGATCCAGAGCGTTTTTCAAAGCACTTTGATGATGCGCCAATTATAGAAGTATCAGGGCGAACCTTCCCGGTTGATGTACGTTACAACCCAGTTACTGAGATAAATAAAGAGGATATGGAAGCCGAAGGCGACCAACTGCAAGGTATTTTTGATGCTGTAGATGAACTGTGTGCAGAAGGCCCTGGCGACATTTTAATATTTTTAAATGGTGAGCGTGAAATACGCGATACCGCCGATGCTCTCAGTAAACGTAATTTAAAACACACTGACATATTACCGCTTTATTCGCGACTATCAAACGCCGAGCAAAACCGCATATTTGCACCGCACTCGCGCCGCCATATTATTTTATCGACCAACGTGGCCGAAACATCGTTAACCGTACCGGGGATTCGTTATGTAATTGATCCGGGTACGGCGCGTATTAGCCGTTATAGTTACCGCACCAAGGTACAGCGCCTTCCTATAGAGCCAATATCGCAAGCCAGTGCAAATCAGCGAATGGGACGTTGTGGCCGCGTAGAGGCGGGTATTTGTATTCGTTTATACGCTGAGGATGACTTTTTATCGCGCCCAGAGTTTACCGATCCTGAAATACTACGTACTAACTTAGCTTCGGTTATTTTACAAATGCTAGCGCTGGGTTTAGGCGACATGGCGCAGTTTCCGTTTGTGCAAGCCCCAGATAGTCGTAATATTAGCGATGGTTTAACCTTGCTTGAGGAACTCCAAGCAGTACATCCCACTAAACGTAACGACAAAACAGCGCTTACCCAGTCAGGCCGAGAATTAAGCCGTTTACCGGTCGATCCGCGTTTAGCTAAAATGGTGTTAACCGCACATAAGCTCGGTGCGCTACGTGAAGTAATTATTATAGTGGCGGCACTGTCTATTCAAGACCCCCGTGAGCGCCCGCAAGAAAAACGTGCTGCGGCAAACGAAAAACACGGCCGTTTTGATGATCCTGATTCAGACTTTATTGCATTTTTAAACTTGTGGAATTATTTAGAAGAGCAACAAAGCGAACTGACTAATAGCCAGTTTAGAAAACTCTGCCAAAAAGACTTCCTCGCTTATATGCGCCTTCGTGAGTGGCAAGATATTGTTTATCAAATAAGTACCGTATGCAACGAAATGGGTATGAAAGCCACATCGAATGCTGCCGACGGTGAGCAAGTTCACAAAGCATTACTGAGCGGTATGCTTAGCCATATTGGCTTTAAAGATGAAAAACAAATTTATAAAGGCGCGCGTAATAGCCAGTTTCATATTTTTCCGGGGTCGGGGTTATTTAAAAAGAGCCCAAAATGGCTAATGTCGGCAGAGCTGGTAGAAACCAGTAAATTATATGCCCGCACTAACGCCAAAATAGACATTAACTGGGTTGAGCCACTGGCGCAGCATTTGGTTAAGCGCAGTTATACAGAGCCACATTGGGAGAAAAAACCCGGTGCGGTAATCGCCTTTGAGCAACAAACCTTATATGGCCTGCTAATCGTCAATAAGCGCCGCTGCGTGTATAGCAATATTGATCCTAAAGTGAGCCGTGAGCTGTTTATTCGCACCGCATTAGTTGAGCAAGAACTGGGGTTAAACGAAAGCTTTTTAGAGTTTAACCGCGAGCTGATTGAAGATATTCAAATGCTTGAAAACAAGTCACGCAGGCGCGATATTTTAGTTGATGAGCAAACTTTATTTGAGTTTTACGATAAAAAAATTCCAAAAGAAATTAATAATCGTGCAGCATTTTTAAAATGGTATAAAACGCAAAAACAACAAAATAAACACTATTTGCAAATGAGCCGCGATGACTTAATGCAGCATGGTGCAAGCAGTATTACCGAGTTTGACTACCCAGATACTTGGCAGCAAGATAATTTAATTTTACCTTTAGCGTATCATTTCGATCCCGGTCAAGCGGTTGATGGTGTGGCGGTACAAATACCGGTTGCGCTATTAAACCAAGTGCAAGAAAGCGGCTTTGACTGGCATATACCTGCGTTTCGACATGAGTTAATAAGTGGTTTAATTAAATCATTGCCTAAGTCACTGCGCCGTAATTTTGTACCTGCGCCTAACTACGCCGATGCTGTTTTGGCGGCTATTGAGCCATTGCAGGGGAGTTTAATTGACGCACTTAGTAATCGACTATTAAAAATGACAGGGGTGCGAGTTGACCCTGATGCCTGGGATTTAAGTGCCTTGGCAGCGCATTTACGTTTGCAGTTTGAAGTACGTGGCGATAACGATAAGTTACTCGCGCGAGGCCTAGATTTAGCCAAACTTAAAGCGCAGCTACAAGGCGAAGTAACGCAAACATTATCCAAAGTAGCCGATAAAGGCATAGAAAAAGCAGACTTAACGCAGTGGGATTTTGGCGAGCTACCTAATTCATATGTAAAAAAACAAGGGCAATACGAAATTAAAGCGTATCCGGCGCTGGTGGATAAAAAATCAACTGCTGCTATTGAGCTTTTCGATAACGAAGTAAAAGCACAGGTTGCCCATCAACAAGGGCTGCGCCGATTAGTATTATTAAATGTGCCTTCACCAATAAAGTATTTGCAGCAAAACTTACCAAATAAGGCTAAGCTTGGATTGTATTTTAATCCTTTTGGTAAAATAGCCGATTTAATTGATGACTGCATTGCCGCCGGTGTTGATAGCTTATTATTAAAGTACGGTGACATTCGCACCAGCGACGCGTTTGAAAATGTAAAAGAGCATATACGTGGTGAGCTTGGTGACGCTGTAGTTGAAATTGCCACGCAAGTAGAGCAAGTGTTAAGTATAGCCCATGCCTTACATAAAAAAATGAAAGGACGGGTAGATTTAACCATGATCACTGCGCATGGAGATATTAAATCGCAATTAGAGTCTCTTGTTTTTAAAGGCTTTGTAAGCCAACATGGGGCAACTAAGCTAAGTGACTTAATCCGTTATTTAAAAGCGATTCAAAAACGTTTAGAAAAGTTACCCATAGATCCAAATCGCGATAGATTATGTGTACTTGAGCTTGATAAAGTGGCTCAAGAGTATAAAAAGCAAGCAAACAAAACCCCTAAAGGGATGCCAATTCCAAAAGAGGTAGAAGCTATCTTTTGGATGCAGCAAGAGCTGAGAGTGTCTTTATTTGCACAGACCTTGGGTACTCCGTATCCAATTTCGGCGAAACGTGTGTTAAATGCAATAAAAGAAATAGAGTAAAAGGTGTATCTACTATTAAGCTTAAGTACTTAATAGTAGAACTTATTTTTTGTTTTGAGAAGGAAACGACATAGCCATGTCCTCATCAATAGAACATAAAGTACAACAACAACTACTAGTGGTAGATGACGAGTATTTTAATTATGAAATACTCAAAGCAGCACTTAGCGCAAAGTTTGATGTTAATTATGCCGATTCTGGAACAAGCTGTTTAGCCTCTGCTATTGCTAATCCGCCCGATATTATTTTACTTGATGTATGTATGCCAGGGCTGGATGGTTACGATACGTGTAGAATGCTTAAACATACACCTGAGACAAAAAACATCCCTATTGTTATGGTGTCAGGGCTGGAGTCACCGCTTGAAAAGCAAGCTGGGTTTGACGCGGGCTGTGATGCTTATGTGGTTAAGCCGTTTTCTGTACCACTGTTGTTAGAGCAAATTAATAAAATAGTATAGGAAAAATTATGTTTACAGATGATAAGCGAAATTTTCGACGTATGCAGATCAATACACCAGCAAAGCTAACCACAATAGAGCCGATTGCTGGCTTAAATTATAATGCAGAATGTGTAGATTTGAGTGCAACTGGGTTGTCGTTGCATTTAGATGAGTTACTTGAGCCAAACACTATTTTATTGGTACATATAGACTCAACTCATCCGAGTATTGCGCCTTTAGACGCAACGGCTAAGGTGATACGCGCCAGCAAAGAAGATGACGGTACAATAACTGCCGGACTTGAGATAATACAGTTTAATTAGCTTAGGTAGCGTGGTTATTGCCCATATAAATAGGTAATAACCACGTATAAATACTAGGGTCTGTTGACCTTTGCGGATTGAAATTTGTTCAAACTAGGGGCGATTTAATCACGGCGCGAGGTTTGTAACCTAGTGGGCTAAGTAAAAACCGAGCAAAGCTTCCGCGTCCTGCTCACGCCCCTTACCTACATCCATGTAGGCAACAAAGAGTCAATCGCCCCTAGGCAGAACCCTTCGGGCAGTGCCTGTTTGGCATTGATGCTACGTTATCGCCTATTTATGGGGAATAACCACACCACATAGGCTCTGCTTTGCCTAAATACCAAACACACTGCTGCAAATTCAACCTTGAAAGATCAACAGACCCTAATCAAGCCTAGGCGTTAGTAAACCTTACAAATTAAGCCTTTTAAGTAAAAACCTTCAGGGTAACTACCCGCAATAGGGTGATCGGCGGCTTGGTTTAAACGCTCCATAATAAGTAAGTCTTTACCAGCATCAAGGGCTGCATCAGCCACCACTTTTTGAAACAAGTTTTGCTCCATTAAGCCCGAACACGAGAAGGTTAATAAGGTGCCACCTGGTTTTAATATTTGCATAGCAATCATGTTTATATCTTTATAGCCACGACACGCACCAGTAAGTTGTGCTTTGTTGTCGGCAAACTTTGGCGGATCCATTACTATAGTGTCAAACAATACACCGTCTTCGCGGTATTGACGCAGTAACTTAAATACATCTTGTTTGACAAAATCAACCTTATCTAAATCAAGATTGTTATGCTCAACATTGCGCTTAGCTGTATCGAGGGCTGGCTGCGATACATCCACGTTAGTTACGTGTTTACAGCCGCCACGTAGGGCATACAACGAAAATGTACCCGTGTAGCTAAAGCAGTTTAATACGGTTTTGTCTTTAGAAAAGCGTTCAAGTGCAGCGCGGCTATCGCGTTGATCTAAATAAAAGCCGGTTTTATGGCCATCAATAATATCAACTTCAATTTTAAAGCCATTTTCTGCAATGAGTACTGGGGCAGTTGGTTCATTGCCCCATAATGCCCCTTTAATTGGCTCAAGGCCTTCTTTGGTACGCACTTCTACATCTGAGCGCTCGTAAATGCTCATACCAGGGAATATAGCCATTAACGCGCCAACAATTTCACCTTTATGACGCTCAGCACCCGCGCTAAGTAATTGACACACTAATACGTTGTCAAACTTATCTATGGTAACGCCGGGTAAAAAATCTGATTCTGCGGCGCAGAGTCTAAAGCCAGTTAAACCACCTTCTTCGATTACTTGGCTACGGGCTTCTAGTGCACGACGTAGGCGGCGTTCAAAAAAGTGTTGATCAATAACTTCTTTTTCGTCAAAGCTCCAAACACGGGCACGAATTTGTGAATGTGGGCTATAAGCTGCTGTTGCTAAAAATTTACCTTCACTGTCGTGAATAGTAACTGTGTCACCTAGGCCTGGTTTACCTTTAATTTTTTTGATGGCTTTGGAAAATAACCAAGGGTGTTTTCTTTTTAATGATTTATCGCGGCCAGCTTGCAGGTAAACGGCAGATGTCATAAAGCTTCTCAGTAGTAATAAATAAGCGCTGTATTTTAGTCAAGGCAAGGGCAACATACAATGAATGTTTTGCATGGAGCCCATAAATCGCGGTAAAGTATGGCTAATTCAATATGTTAATTAGGTATTTGGAACACGTTGTGACAGACATAATGTTAAGCCCTGAGCTGCAGCAGCTCAATTTACAGTGCAGAGCCTTTATTACCACACTAATTCATGCCGATGTGGCGCATGATATAACCCATATTGAACGCGTAGTTCGGGTTGCTATTAAATTGTGCGATGCAGAGCAAGCTAATATGAAGGTAGTGCTCCCGGCTGCATGGTTACACGACTGTGTAGCCGTGGCTAAAAACCACCCAGATAGGGCTAAAGCCTCTACTATGGCCGCCGATAAAGCGATTGCTTTTTTAGCTTCTATTAATTACGACGCGCAATTATTTACTCAAATTCATCATGCAATAGCGGCGCATAGCTTTAGCGCCAATATTAAAGTGAACTCAGTAGAAGCACAAATAGTGCAAGACGCAGACAGAATGGACGCACTAGGCGCGATTGGTATAAGCCGCTGCATGAAAGTAGGTGGATCAATAAGTCGATTACTATATAACCCGGATGACCCATTTTGCCTACAACGCGAAGCAGATGATAAAAAATACACGCTTGATCATTTTTTTATTAAGTTATTACACATAGCTCAAAGCATGAATACTCCCTCGGCTAAGGCCGAAGCACTAAGACGTACTGAGTATATGCATGACTTTTTAGAGCAACTAAAGTCTGAAATAGGAGAGCAGCGTGAGTATACCTAAGCTAGCTGGGATTGATCATTGTCATTTAAATGTGGATGATTTAGCGCAAGCGGTTAAATGGTATGAGCGTGTTTTAGGTTTTAGTGTGGTTGAAGCGCTCGCCTTTTGGAATGAAGATGGCAAAGGGCCATTAACCCTTGAAGATACAAATGCTACCACGCGTTTAGCGTTATTTACTGCACAGGGACGTAGTAAAGGCATTGCTTTTTTAGCCACTGGGGAGCAATTTATTGCATGGCTTGAGCATTTTGAACACCTAAATATTAAAACAGTATTAGCTGATCACGGCGTTACGTTTTCAATTTATTTTAAAGATAACAGCGGAAATAGCCATGAAATTACCTCTCATGACTATACGCAGATTAAAACTGTGTATCCGCAGGTATTATTAGGCTCGCATACAGCCAAAAAGAGCTAAATTAAAATCGCTCCTGATGAGCATTTTTTATGGCAATAATATCGTCAATTTTGCCAATAAATAGCTCAACCAATTGCGGGTCGAAGTGTTTACCGGCTTGTTGTTGCATATGTTCTAGAGTTTTCTCTATGCTCCAAGGCTCTTTATAGGGGCGTTTTGAGGTAAGTGCATCAAATACATCGGCAATGGCAACAATACGGCCTTCCAGCGATATGGCTTCTCCTTTTAGGCCATTGGGGTAGCCAGTACCATCCCACTTTTCATGATGTTCAATTGCCAGCACATGTGCCAGTTGTAATAGTGGCGATGATGAATTTGCTAAAATTTGTGCACCAATTAAAGCGTGCTCTTTCATGTGGGTAAACTCATCGGCAGTTAACTTTCCGGGTTTTAGCAAAATGGCATCCGGAATACCTATTTTACCTACATCGTGCATAGGGGCTGCTTGGCGTAATAATTCGGCGTGTTGCTCATCCATACCCAGCGCCAATGCAAGTACTTTGCTGTATTGACTCATACGTATAATATGCTCACCGGTATCGGTGTCTTTATATTCTGCAGCACGACCTAAACGCTGTACTAAATCGACATGAGCTTGTTTTAGCTGCTCAGCTTGCACTAACGACAGGTGAGTTTTAACACGTGCCCGTACAATAGCAGGGCTAATGGGTTTGGTTATATAGTCTACAGCGCCTAGTTCAAAACCTTTAAATTCATCACTTTCATCACTTAGCGCAGTAACAAAAATAATAGGGATATGCGATGTTGCAGGGTTAGCTTTAACAATTTGGCATACTTCAAAGCCATTCATATCAGGCATCATAATATCGAGTAAAATTAGCTTTGGTAGTTCTTTTTCAAGTAATGCTATAGCGGCAGCGCCCGATTTAGCAAACGACATTCTATATTGATTACCAAGCACCTCGCGCATTACTTTTAAGTTTGCAGGCTCGTCGTCAACAATTAATATGCGGGGCTTATCTAGAATAAAATCCATTAATTAATTCTCCTTTAGGGTTAACTTTTTAAGTAAATTTGCTAATTTAACTTGCGCGTTATCAAAGTCGAATTCATCAAAGGCACTGGCTATTTCATCTATATCTACTTGTACTGATGCTATACATTTACGTTGTAACTGATCGAGAAGATCATCATTAAGTTCGGCATTTTGTGCATCAGCATAGAGTTCTTGGCAAATTTCTATTAGCTCAGCTGTTGATAACGGCTCAGCATTGTCGATAAGTTTGGCGGGCTCTTTACATATAGTGCTTGCTAATAATTGGCCGATAAGCGCCAATTCAGTTTTTATATCTGCCAAAACGCTGGTTAGCGCAGCTTCATCGTCTGCGTTCTCTAAACGCGTTAACAGTGTCATTAAGGTTAATAACCCTAAATTACCAGCCACGCCTTTTAAAGTGTGAATAAGCGTATAAACACTTTTAATATCGCTTAGTTGCAGCTTAAATAAGCTTATAAATTGCTTTTCGTTGGTATTAACAAATTTAGTAATTTCGGTAAGCTGTTTGCATTTAGAGCCCCACAAAGCTAACCCTTTTTCAAAATCTATGTGCTTGGCATCGGGGTCGGTTTGCGCAATTAATGTTTCTTTTGCTAAGCCAAGTCCAAGCACCAGTGCTATTTCTTGATTCAGTTGGTTGATATCAACCGGCTTATTAGCAAACCCATTCATGCCTGCATTTTTAGCGGTTAGTTTATCTTGCTGTAACACGCTGGCTGTTAATGCAATAATAGGCGTAAATTTTATTTGTTTTAGTTGCTCCAATGCACGAATTTTAATGGTGGCCTCAATACCGTCACATTCAGGCATGTGAATGTCCATTAAAATGACATCAAAGTCTTGCTGATTAAACGCCTCAATGGCTTCTAAACCATTACTTGCAGTGGTTACTGTGTGTTGATCTCGCGAAAGTAATATAGAAAGTAGCTCTGTATTTTGTTCTATATCATCAACCACTAATATTCTAAGCGGAGGTAGTTCGGTATGTAGGCCTTCAAAATAATCTATTTTATTTTCATCACCAACAGTAAAAGGTAATGAGAAGTAAAAGCAGCTGCCTTTATCAACTTCACTCACTAAATCAATTGAGCCATGCATAAGCTCTACTAATTGTTTACTTATTGTTGTGCCTAAACCTGTGCCACCAAATCGACGTGTGGTCGTGCCATCGGCTTGCACAAAAGGCTGAAAAACCGCTTTAATACGATCTTTAGCAATACCAATGCCTGTATCTTGTACTTCAAAAAATAGGTGATTATTTTGTGTGGTACTTACGGTAACAGTAACAGCGCCTTGCTCAGTAAATTTAATAGCGTTACCAATAAGGTTTGTAAGTATTTGCCTAAGGCGGTCGGGATCACCGTAGTATGCGGTGCTAACTGATTTATTAATATTAAGCGTTAAATTAAGGTTTTTCTTTTTAGCTTCTAACCAAAAAGTTGAAATAATACTGTCGATAACGGGCTTTAAATTAAAATGCACAGGCTCAATGGTTAGCTTTCCTCGTTCTAACTTTGCAGAGTCGAGAATTTCATTAAGTAGGCGTAGCAAAGAGCGTGCTGCATTGTTAACCGTAACAAGGTGCTTTTGCTGCTCTTTACTTAGCGGTGTATCCATAAGCAGATCGCTAAAGCCAATAATTGCATTCATAGGGGTGCGTATTTCATGGCTCATATTTGCCATAAAAGATTGCTTAGCATTTGCAGCTTCTTCTGCTTGCAGTTTAGCGTGCTCTAATTTTGCTTCATACTCTTTGCGCTCAGTAATATCAACAAGTACACCATCAATCCACTGCGCAACATCGGTATTATTAAAGTCAAAACTACCTTTCTCTAATACCCATACAGTTGCGCCGTTGCGATGGCGAATTCTATATTCAACAGAGTATTGACGCTTTTCGGTAACGGCATTAGTGAGCGTGGTAATAATCATTTGTTGATCAGACTTTAAAATCAGGTCTGTAAACTCAATGTGTTGCTCAATAAATTCATCTGGTGTATAGCCAGTTAAATCCAATATACTTGGGCTAACAAATAGCATGGTGTAGTTAGTATCGAATTTACATCTAAAGGCAACGCCTGGCATATTTTGCATTAATGAGCGATATTTTTGCTCATTTTCAACGACCGTTTTTTGTAGCGCTCGTTGCTGCGTTAAGTCAGTAATAAAGCCAACATACAAAGGAGGTTGCCCAGTTTGCGTCACTTGTCCAATACCAAGGCGCACAGGGATCAAATGGTTATCTTTATGTTTAGCAAAAGTATCGCGGTTTATGCCTATAATAGCGCTTAGATCAAGAGTCATATCACCAGATGATGACGCATTATTTAGAGCGTTATTATCATTTAAAAGAATCTGTACACTTTTACCTTGTAACTCATGTTCGTGCCAACCTAAAATCTTACTTGCTGCTTCATTAAAGCTTAAAATAATACCTTGATGATCAATAGTCACAATGCCATCTATTGCTGTTTCTAATATGGCGTTTAACCGCGACTCGTCGGCTGACTTTTCTTCAAGCAGCAGTTTATAGCGTACCATGCCATTAATTACAGCAACCACGCTGGTTATTGCAACAGTTGCAGTGGCAACCGCAATTGCAACAAATGTAAGCCCAGCAGACGCATTTTCGTCTGCGTAAATTAGTGGGGAAGTTGCTACAAAACGGGTTGCTGCCATACCCATATAATGCATACCAGTAACAGCAAAGCCTAATATAACGGCGCTGGTTGAACGAATTTGTAACTGTGATAACCGAGGGAAAATTCTTTCAAGGTTAAAGTGGCTATATAAAGCAATAAACGATAGGGCAACGGCCACTAAAATAGACAACCCAAACATAACTGGGTCATACCGTAGCATAGGCGCAAGCTCCATCGCTGCCATACCACTGTAATGCATAGTGCCAATACCCGAGCCTAATAATACTGAGCAAACAGCTAATACTTTAAAGTTACCATTACTTTTTACCAGTATAGATACAGCATATTGGCATGCCAAAAATGCCGGTATAAAAGAGAGTAAGGTAATAGTTGGGTTATATTTAATGTTAGTACACAAGGAAAAAGCTAACATACCAATAAAATGCATGCTCCAAATGCCCGCAGAAAAAACAGCTGCAGCGGTTACAGTAGCTAAACGTTGATAGCTTGGGAAAGTAGTTTTTTTAGCTAAATCAATGAGTTTTGTAGTAAAAAAAGCGGCAAATATGACTATTAAAACTGAAAGAGAAACCAAAAGGGGATCGTAAACCCCGTTTATAATTAAACTAGGATCTTGGTCAGTAATAAAGAAAGCTGATAACATGGCGGCTCTAAATAGGCATTTTAATCGTGTAGTTTAATAGAATTAATTAATTAATAAACCGTTAATTTTATGATTGCTTATTAAGCTATAAATAAACAACACGGCATTAACTAACCATTAGACGAAAAGTAGCCCCTAGCTAGTATAGTGTGAGAGATTAATTTGTTTGCCTACCAACTAAAAAAAAGTACCCGACGAAAGACCGTTGCTATTAAAGTACATAATCAAAATGTGACGGTATATGCCCCCCATCACGTACAAAAAAAAGTGCTCGATAACTGGTTATTAGAAAAAAAATCATGGGTTGAGGCGCAGCTGCAAAAACAGCTTACTTTGGTTGATACAAAACAGTATCCACTTAAGGACAAAAAGATCTGGGTTTTTTCAGAAGCAATTAATTTAACGTTTCAGCAAGGCAATACCTCTACAGTGGAGCGCCAACAAGATGGCCTGCTTATTACCGTTTCTGCTCGTGTTAAGCATCAGCAGCAAAAGTACCAATTACTTTTAGAGGCGTATTTAAAAGAGCAGTTAACCGCATACATTGAAATGCGACTTAATGACTTTTGCACGCTGATGCAAGAAGCGCTGCCTAACGATTTAAATATTGCAGTTTATAAACGCAAATGGGGAAGTTGTAATAGTAAAAGGGCGTTAACATTTAACTTATTATTGATTGGTGCACCGCATAGCATTATTGATTATGTAATAGTGCATGAGCTGGCGCATTTACGACATTTAAATCATAGCAAAGCATTTTGGCAGCGCGTAGCACAATTTTGTCCCGACTATAAAGCAAGTACGTTATGGCTAAAACAATATGGTATGAGTTTACAATGGGTATTTTAATGTTTAACTAAGAAAAAACACGGAGATTACTAACAAGGAATGTAGTAACTATATAAGTAGAAAATAAGTAGAAAAGTGGTGGAGGGAGCTGGATTCGAACCAGCGAAGGCTGAGCCGTCAGATTTACAGTCTGATCCCTTTGGCCGCTCGGGAACCCCTCCACACTAATTTTGTTACATTTGGCCCCACTTAACTTAGCGGTAAGAAAAGTGGTGGAGGGAGCTGGATTCGAACCAGCGAAGGCTGAGCCGTCAGATTTACAGTCTGATCCCTTTGGCCGCTCGGGAACCCCTCCAATGCAACGGCGCTGATAATAGCAAACATCGTATTTAAGTAAAGAAAAAAGCTAAAGAAAAATGAAATAAAGCCGATAAATAGGTATTACTTACTTCAATCGGCTAAAGTCTATGCAAATCGGTGATTTGTTAATCACAGAGAGTCAGCTCAACACTCGACTTAATAAAAGTGTGCATGAAAAGCGCCGAGGAGAGTTTGCGCTTTTACTCGCTATGCTATCTCATGATGCACTCGATTTTAGCCAATTCCATTTACCAAAAACAGAAATTGAAGATTCAACTGTTGGCGAAGATACCCTTCGCAAACAAATAGGAGCAGGTCCAAAGCAACTTTTAGCGCCAGATAAGTTTGATATCTTGATAGGGCAGTTTAACGCCTCACTATTAATGCAAGCAGGGGAACGCGCTGGAATGAGCGATATTAAATTAAATCACTGTTTAAACCCTGAACCATTGTTTATAAGAGATGATGTAAGCCATATTCCGCTTCAGGTGCGTGATAATTGTGAATTAGCAGTGCGCAGGCGTATAAATAACACACAAACGCAACTATCTAACCCGCAACTCGATGCTGCTGCCTTTTACGAAAGCCTAAATAATGATGCGCTTCACCACCCATTGCATTTAGTAAGCGCTTAATTATAAAGCGTACGCTGTAACTGCTTTGATATTGCAATAACCAATCATATTAATAGAACTTGGCAAACGATTGCGCCATCACTCTAACTATTAAGTTACTTGTCTGTAATATAAAGCCGCTAACTCTCTACACTTAAGCGCATTTTAGCGATACTTTATTTTATTAATGGATTAATAATTGATTTAATATAAAAAAAGCATCCAAAAATTAAATGCAATTGCTATAATAGGCTCAAATGGTATGACATTAAATGCCGTTATCATTAAACCAAGGTAATTAGGAACGTAATGAAGAAAATATTCACGCTAAATCACGAGAAAATCAAATATCCTCGTATGGTTGACGCCGCAAAGCATGAAGTGAAAAAATATTTGAAAAGAGAGCGTAACAAAACTCTACCACTCGATGCTGATTACTGGGCGTTTGATTGTAAGTTTGGTAATACCGCTGAAGATGCACAAGTAGTGCACGTTGCAGAGCTTAGTAATCATATAAGCGAAATAGAAAAGCAAAGCTTAACTTCTTTTTATGTAGAAATATTAGCGCGCCCAGCTCAACGTCAACAACCAGATTTGGATGACGACGAATAAGACGCTTATAAAGTAATTTGCGTAATTTTTAAAATGGGCCTAGTGGCCCATTTTTTGTTTGTACGTTTATACAAACGCGATTTAAACCTTGAGCATTCAAGTACAAGCAGCTTATAAGCAGTGCTTACTTTCAGTATTACCCTGAAAATTATGGCCGTGATTTTCTAAAACAATTAACAACAACTCTGTATCGCCATTTTTATATTTGGTTGTAAGTTTGATTAAAAACCCAACTTTAATACATTTGCATAACATAAGACTGTATTATACTGTGTTAGTTGATAATTATAGAAAACAGTAGTATTTATGCCATTAAATTATGCCGATATCGATTTAAAACTTAGCCTTAAAACCTCAAAAGTTCTCATTGTTGATGATCAGTTACTTAGCATAATTGTACTGAAAAAAATATTATCAAAGCACTTTATTGTTAACACCGCCAACAGCGGTGAAGAAGCAGTTGAAATATGTAAATCTAATACTCCCGATATCGTACTGCTGGATATTTCAATGGATGGCATATGCGGTATAGAAACCTGTTTAAAACTTAAAACGACGACACAAACCCAAGACATTCCCGTTATATTTGTTACCTCCTTTGAAAACCAAGAAGAGGACTGCTGGGAAGCGGGTGCGGTAGACTTTATTCAAAAACCGATTAACCCAGAAACCTTATACAGAAGAGTAAGAGCGCACTTAACTATTAAGCTGCAACATGACTTATTAAGTCAAAAAGTGTTTCTTGATGACTTAACTAAAGTATTTAACCGTCGTTATTTTGATACTCATATTAATAAAATACAATTGAGTGCATTAAGAGAGAATACAGAATATGCTTTATTACTTATGGATATTGATTACTTTAAGCAATACAACGATATTTATGGACACGTAGAAGGCGACGTTGTTTTACACTTAGTTGCTCAAACAATTGCCAACAGCCTGCAAAGGCCAAGCGATTTTGTTGCCCGCTATGGCGGCGAAGAATTTGTGGTTGTGCTACCCCATACCAACGAGGAAGGCGCTCGCTGTGTTGCTGAAAAAATTAAAAATAACATATATGGCTTAGGTGTTTTACATAAGTACTCAGAGTTTGAATTTGTCACTATAAGTATAGGTGGAGCTACGTTATTGCAATCAGACGAAGGCAACATGGATATTTTGCAACGCGCAGATAAAAAAATGTACGCCGCTAAAGCACAAGGGCGAAATACAGTGTGCTTTTAAAGCGCAGCGAACCCAATACCAAAATATACGGTAGAGCAGTTATTAACACAGGCCTATAGGTATGTAAATTGCCAATAGTTGCTCGAAAGTAAAATTTTATTTTAGCCATACACATCGCCTGTAACAGCCAACCCTAGGCATGGCTATTGGATGTATTTAAGGTTCAGTTGCCTGTAATTACCTACTTTACTCACTGCACAGCTGCAGTTTGTTATACGCTATGACACTTTTTATATTTTTTGCCACTTTGGCAAGGGCAGTTGTCATTTCTGCTTATTTTAATATCGGCTACCGGAAATAGTGTGCCTTCAAGGTAGCGCCACTGCCCATCTTGTTTAATAAACAACGACTTTTCGTGCAACTCGCAATATAGGTTTTGGTAAAAGTAATTTACTTTAAATGTTACAAAGCCTTCGCTTGCATCGTGCTCAGTGTCGATGACGGTTAGCTTTATAAAGCGGCAGCTATCAGCAAAGTCTTTAATCTCTTTTACAGGGTTTTCTGCCTGTTTTTCACTTGCATAAGTTTGATAAACATAAGTTGCATTTTTAAGTACATATGCACTGTAGCGAGCACGCATAAGTTGCTCAGGTGTTTCAGCTATTTTTGATGCTAAATGAAGTGGTTCACAGCAGTCAGCATAATTTTGCTGGCTGCCACAAAAGCAAGGAGAAGTCGTTAATGAGGTCATAATATTAATATAAAGTGTTTAAAACACGAGTTTAACAAGCTTATTGAGTTAGTGGTATCTCAAGGTTGTGAGTATTTTTAGTAAAACAGTAAAGCTTAGTATTTGTAGTGCTTAAATTTAATGATAGCTGTGTCAGCTGTTGATCATTAATAATATCAGTCCAGGTAATAACCGCAGCAAAGTTTCCGTTGTGCAGCGCCGAGCTAAGTACATACTCTAAGTTTACTAAATGTTTTTGCCTGATCACCAGTAATTTGCTGGTGTCAATGGAGCATGAATCAAGCAAGGCTTTACTCGGTACATGGTCAGGGGCAATCAGCAGTGTCCATGCATTTAAGCTGTTGTATTGGTGTAATACTTTAAGCAATTCAAAGGTTGCTGAAATTTCATCTTCAATTTGAATTAAATTTACACAATCACTTTTATCGTCTTGCTGATAACTTTTAACGGTTCTTACGGTAATAGGCTGTAACATAAATTTCTCACTCACTGGGTTTTTATACAGTACCTATGTACAGTAGTTTATACAGTGTTATGGTGCAAGTGTTTTTTTGCTAATTATTTGTACAGCCATTCAGTTTTAAATTTTTACACGGATAAAAAAACAAAAATAACTATTAAAAACAGAGCGTTAATATTTTAGGTATATATTTATATTTTTTATTAAAGTTATGCGGCGAATAGCACCTATACAGTACTTTATGCTCTATTATTTACGTTAAAGTAAAGCTGATTGCTCAGCATATAAGCACGGTAATTATTATTTTTAAAACCTGAAGTACATACGTATTACCGTGTCATATTTATTATTTCAGCTACTTCAATAACTTAATGCATAACAAGGTAAAATGTCCGGTATTTCGCTATTTTTATGCTAAAATCTCGCCACTTTTTACTACCTTAAGTTTGTTATGCTCGAAGCCTTATTTAAAATCCGCGCAAATGATTCCTCAGTACAACGTGAATGTGTTGCCGGTATGACTACTTTTATTACTATGGTTTATATTGTTTTTGTTAATCCAGCAATGCTTGCCCAAGCAGGAATGGATCAAGGCGCTGCGTTTGTAGCTACATGTATTGCAGCTGCAATAGGCTGTTTTATTATGGGCCTATGGGCCAATTATCCGTTAGCGTTAGCGCCGGGTATGGGATTAAATGCTTTTTTTACCTATGGCGTTGTTTTAGGAATGGGCTATACCTGGGAAGCGGCATTAGGTGCTGTGTTTATGTCGGGTTGTATATTTTTATTTTTAAGTTTATTTAAAGTACGAGAGTGGATTATTAATGCCATTCCACTGGTGCTAAAACAAGCAATAGCGACCGGTATTGGTGCTTTTTTGGCGCTAATTGCGCTTAAAAGTGCAGGGATCATAGTATCTAGCCCTGCAACCTTAGTGCAGCTAGGTGATATTACTGCACCTGGGCCATTACTTGCTATTTTAAGTTTTTTTGTGATTGCGGCATTGTTATATCGCGATTTTAAAAGTGGTGTGTTAATTAGTATTTTACTGGTAACAGGTATTGCTTTGGCTTTTGGTTTGGTTGAATATCAGGGGGTTATGTCTATGCCGCCGTCAATTTTACCAACCTTTATGCAACTTGATTTTAGTGCGGCATTTGAGCTTTCAATGTTGAGTGTTATTTTTGCATTTTTATTTGTAGATTTATTTGATACCTCAGGCACCCTGGTTGCAGTCACGCAAAAAGCAGGGCTTGCAGATGAAAAAGGCAATATGCCACGTTTAGGGCGCGCTCTTAGCGCTGATAGCACTGCCACTATTGCTGGTGCAATGCTTGGTACATCTACTACTACATCTTACATAGAGTCGGTGGCTGGCGTTTCTGTAGGCGGACGCACAGGCTTAACAGCCGTTGTTGTGGGTATTTGTTTTTTATTGATGATGTTTTTTGCGCCACTAGCGCAAATGGTGCCAGCGTATGCCACTGCCGGTGCTATTTTATATGTTTCGGTACTTATGCTACAAAACTTAAAGTTTGTAAACTGGGACGACATGACAGATGCCATTCCTGTTAGTGTGGTGTTATTAATGACCCCGCTGACATTTTCTATTGCTCATGGTATAGCGCTTGGGTTTATTTCATACACTGCGGTTAAGGTATTATGCGGTAAAAAGGATCAAGTAAGTATTAGTGTGTGGATTTTAACGGCATTGTTTATTGTTAAGTTTGCATTTTTATCTTAAAAAACTTATTTATCTATCAATAAAAAAAGCCCATACAATTTTGTATGGGCTTTTTTTATAAATTATAGTACTAATTTACCATTTCTTTTTCGGAGCAAACAATATGTCTAGGTCATCTTGCTCTTGTTCAGTTTTCTTTTTAAGCGCATCGGCATTCGATGCTCTTAACTCAACACTAATAGCTTCTAAGTAGCCTTCTACTTCTTGATATTTAGCAGTTACATATGGATCGCTATACGATACCGCACTGAGTGAAGCATGGGCTTTTTCAAAATACTGCCTAGCTGAACCTACCATGCCTGCAGAGCGCGCCGATAAACCACGTTTAATTTGGCTTTCAATATTTATTTGTAACTGCAGTTTTTCCATTCGTTTGTCTTCAATTACAAATAGTTGGCTATCGAGGTTACCTTTATTGTGCTCAGAGCGTAGAATAATACGTAATTTTTTTATGCCCTGTATTAGCGATACCAATTGCTTATCGTTACTTGGCAGTGAAAGCGATTCGCTATTGCTTCCTTGAACTGGGTTATTCAAACGCTCTTTCGCTTCATTTAAACGGTTTTTTAATATTTTAGAACCAGGTGAAAGCGATACCATGGTACTAAGCGCATCATGATTACGACGCTGTAAAACACGAAGTGTGTTATCTGAAAACGGGATATTAGCGTTATTCATTAACGCTTCCTCGGTTTCCTCAATGATAGCTTTTTGTTTGGTTAGTTCTTTACGGCGATCAGCTTCTTGTTTTTCTTTATGCTGTTGCACCGCACTTACCCAAAGCGCAATCACAATAAGAGCAACAATGAGTATAATTATAATAGAGACGATCATGTTACAGTTCTCGGGTTCTAAACCTAATTGCTCAATCTTACATTAAATATATAAGAACAGGAAAACTTTGCGCTAATTAACTATAAAAGCAGGCTAAGAAAGCGTTTAAATCTTAATGCTTTATATGATAATCATTGCTATCTGAAGTATATTTATTGTGCTAGCCTAAGCCTATATTTATTAAATACGATATTATCAATTAAAACCTACCATTTGTCGGGTGGTCAGTTTTTAAAGATAAAGTATTTACCCCCTCAAAAACGAATAATAACGAAAATACATAGCTATGAAATTACAACAACTTAGATATATTGTAGAAGTTCAAAATCATAAATTAAATGTCTCAGCAACAGCTGAAAGTTTATTTACCTCACAACCAGGTATTTCTAAGCAAGTGCGCATGCTTGAAGATGAGTTAGGTATTCAAATTTTTGGTCGCAGTGGTAAACATTTAACGCATGTAACGAGTGCCGGTGAAGAAGTCATTAATATATCGCGCGAAATCCTCTCAAAAGTGGAAGGTATTAAAGCGGTTGCTCATGAGCATACTTTACCTGATCAAGGTAAGCTTAATATTGCCACTACTCATACCCAAGCACGTTACGCATTGCCGAATGTTATTAAAGGGTTTATGAAAAAATACCCCGCAGTGTCACTTCATATGCACCAAGGTACACCGCAGCAAATATCAGATGCAGCTGCACGTGGCGATGCTGACTTTGCTATTGCAACAGAAGCGCTACACTTATATTCAGACCTTGTTATGCTGCCTTGTTATCATTGGAACCGTAGTATTGTGGTGGCAAAAGACCACCCATTAGCTAAAAAAGCCAATAGTATAACCGTGGCTGATATTGCAAAATATCCGCTTATTACTTATGTATTTGGCTTTACTGGCCGCTCAGAACTAGATAAAGCATTTAGTGCTCATGGGCTTGAGCCGCACATAGTATTTACCGCCACCGATGCCGACGTTATTAAAACGTATGTACGCTTAGGATTAGGTGTTGGAGTGGTTGCGTCAATGGCGATTGACCAGGTCAGTGATACTGATTTAGTGTGTATTGATGCCAGCCATTTATTTGAAGCGAGTACCACTAAAATTGGTTTTAGAAAAGGCAGTTTTTTACGCACTTATATGTATGACTTTATTGAACGCTTTGCACCACACTTAACAAAAGAGCGAGTAGAGCGTGCTAACTTATTACGCAACCAAGAAGATGTTGATAAGTTATTTGCTGATATAGAATTGCCAGTTAAATAATTGTTTCGGTATCGAATACTTAACTGTTAACTGTTAAAAGTAGCTAATAAAAAAGGCGCCTGTTTTTAAACAGGCGCCTTTTTTAATTATAATTAAGTGTGTTAACACTCAATTATATTAACGGCTAAACCACCACGAGCGGTTTCTTTATATTTAGTTTTCATATCGTTACCGGTTTCGAGCATAGTTTTAATCACTTTATCGAGTGATACTTTTTGCTCGCCGCTACCACGAATTGCAAGGCGTGACGCATTAATTGCTTTAATCGCGCCCATGGCGTTGCGTTCAATACACGGTACTTGCACTAAGCCACCAACTGGGTCACACGTAAGCCCTAAGTTATGCTCCATGCCAATTTCGGCGGCATTTTCTACTTGCACTACATTACCACCTACAATTTCGGTAAGTGCGCCTGCAGCCATTGAGCAAGCCACGCCCACTTCACCTTGGCAACCTACTTCGGCACCCGAAATAGAGGCGTTCTTTTTATATAAAATACCGATAGCGGCGGCGGTTAATAAATAACGCGTAACTATGTCGCGATCAACTTCTTTTATAAAAGTATGATAATACATAAGTACTGCTGGTAAAATACCCGCTGCGCCATTGGTAGGAGCGGTTACAACACGCCCGCCTGCGGCGTTTTCTTCATTTACAGCTAAAGCAAATAAGTCGACCCAATCCATAGCACGTAGGGGGTCGTTACTTACTTCAACATTAAGTTTTAAATGTAAATTAGGAGCACGACGTTTTACTTTTAAACCGCCTGGTAAAATCCCTTCGGTACGCATACCACGCTCAATACAGGCTTTCATTACCTGCCAAATATTAAATAACTCGTCTTTAATGTCGTTTTCGCTGCGTAGTGTTTTTTCGTTATGCATCATTAAAGTAGATACACTGAAACCCGACTCTTTACACATTTCCAGTAATTCTTGTGCGCTACCAAACGGAAAAGGTGCAGGGTTTTCTTCACGAATATCAAGCGCTGCTTGTTTTTCGTTTTCAAAATCTTGGTCAGTAACAATAAAGCCACCGCCAATTGAGTAATAAATTTGGCTATAAACCTTCTCGCCATTATTAGAGGCAATAATTTCCATTGCATTAGAGTGCTTAGGTAGCGTTTTACGACGGTGAAAAACAATAGCCCCTTGCTTTGGGAATTTAGCCTTATGCGTTTGATTTAAATAAATAACTTGTTCTTTTTCAATTGTGGCTAAAATAGTATCAACCAAATCGGCGTCGATGGTTTCAGGATCATACCCAGCAAGGCCAAGTATTACAGCTTTACCCGAGCCGTGGCCAATACCAGTTTGACCTAACGAGCCATATAGCTCTACTTTAATGTCGGTAACGTTTGCTAATAATTGTTTTTCTTGTAGGTCATTAACAAATAAACGAGATGCGCGCATTGGGCCAACGGTATGTGACGAAGAAGGGCCAATACCAATACTAAACATATCAAATGCACTTATCATAATGTGTCTCTTCTGTGTTTACTCAGCACTAGGCTGCTTTTTTGAACGGTCGTGTATAGTAACGCTAAATTGTGACTATGTAACCATTAATCAAGAACATTTAAACTGGTAAGGCGAGTTGTTTTGTAAAGTTTTTAATGATGCTTGCAGTTGCACCCCAAAGTAAACCATGTGGGGTATTGTAACCATATAAAATAATGGTTTTACCAAAACGCTGAAAAGGCAGGGGCTGCCAATTAGCCTCGTTAGTTAAATCACGCAGTGGTAATAAAAAACTAGCTTGTACCTCATTATGATCGTTCTCCCAAATAGTGTGTTTATTAAGCATGCCAACAAAAGGGCTAATGTTAAAGCCGGTGAGTGTTGAGTACAAAGGTAATTGGCCAAATACTTTAACATTACTGGGCGTAATATTTAGCTCTTCATGTAGTTCACGCAGGGCAGTAGTGCGAAGCGTAATATCACTTGCTTCAAACTTACCACCGGGCAAGCAAATTTCACCGGGATGATGGTGCAAATAAATAGGGCGCTTACACAGTAAAATATGCGCATGATCATCTACATCAATAAGCGGCAACATGACTGCGCTGGCACGCTTTTTAGGGGTATCTATTCCTTGATCTGGCGCTGCCGTAGGGCTTAACTGAAACCGCGCTATAATGTGTTCACTATTCAAAGCGACCTACTGTTATAATAATGGAAGTATTTTATTTACTTTATCGTATGTTTCTTGATATTCCAATGCAACTTTAGAATCAGCTACTATGCCACCACCGGCCCAGCAGTGTATTTGTTGAGCGTGGCATACTAAAGTACGAATAGTAATGCTGGTATCCATGTTACCACAAGCACTTAAATAGCCTATTGAACCACAATAAATACTGCGACGATGCGGTTCAAGTTCTTCAATAATCTCCATTGCTCTCACTTTAGGCGCGCCAGTAATCGAGCCCCCAGGAAATGCTGCAGCGAGTTGATCAACCGCCGTTTTACCCTCTGCCAATGTGGCAGTAACTGTACTAACTAAATGATGCACCGCCGGAAAGCTCTCAATAGCAAATAACGAGGGCACCTGAACCGATCCTGGTTTGGCTACTTTACCTAAATCGTTTCGTAATAAATCAACAATCATTACATTTTCGGCGCGATCTTTGGCAGAGTTTGCCAATAATTGTGCTTGTTGGGCGTCTTGCTGCGGATCCGCTTTTCGCGGTAACGTGCCTTTAATCGGCTTAGTTTGCACTTGATTATCGCTTACTAATATAAAACGCTCCGGAGAAATAGACAAAATTGCGCCTTGCGGATGGTTTATAAAGCTAGAAAACGGCGCTTTATTCGCAGCTGTTAATTTAACGTAGGCAGCCCAAGGCGAGCCTTCATATTGGGCACTAAAACGTTGTGCTAAATTTATTTGATAGCAATCGCCTGTTTTTAAATAATCTTCAATTACGGCAAATTTTTGCGCATAATCAGCGCGGCTCATATTAGATTGCCACGCAGTTTTAAGTGCAAAGCTAGGCATAATGGCAGGTTGTGCTAAATACTGCTGATAAAGTGCTAAGCGATTAACCTTAGGCTGGGCAATATAAAACCAACTGTTTTGTTGTTTATCGTATATGAGTGCATCTAAGTACAAGCCAACGGCCATTTGTGGCAAGTCTATATCGTTTATAGCGCTACTTGGGAGGTTTTCAAGTGTGCGGCCTAAGTCATAACCCAAATAACCCAGCCAGCCACCACTAAAGGGTAGGTTGTTGGCCGCTTTGTTGTTATTAAGTTTTAGCAGTTCGCTGTTCATTATTTCAAAGCAGCTTCTTGCATCGGGTTGGTTATTTAAAATACTGAGGTTGTTTTGTACTTCCAGTGTGCTTTTGGGCTCGATGGCAATAATATCAAAACGACTGTCTACATGCTCACTATTGGCCGAATCGAGTAAAATGGCATAAGGCAAGTGGGCAAAATGCGCAAATACATCAATACAGCTTTGTGTTATGGCTAATTTTATACAATTATTTTTATTGTTTAGCATTTACTACCCCTTTAAGAACTGGCTCGAAACGGGCGAGGAGGGTATCATAAGTCAAATTTTTTTGGCAGCGTTTAGTTGCTTCCCAAATTAAAAACAGTGCAAACCACCGTCACCGGTTTGATATAGCTTACGCGACCCCGCGTAACGGTAACTTAAGGAACCACTATGAGTACAATCCGTCAGCAAGACTTTATAGATAGCATTGAAGATGCTTTGCAGTATATTTCCTTCTATCATCCCCTTGATTTTGTTCAAGCGCTTGAAAAAGCCTATAACAAAGAACAAAGTAAAGCAGCAAAAGATGCCATCGCACAAATTCTAATTAACTCGCGTATGTCGGCTGAGGGCAAGCGTCCGCTTTGCCAAGACACAGGTATTATTACCTGTTTTGTTAAAGTAGGTATGGATGTTAACTGGGATAAAACCGATTTAACCGTTCAACAAATGGTTGATGAAGGCACACGCCGTGCATACTTAAATCCAGACAACCCGCTGCGCGCCTCTATTGTTGCAGACCCTGCAGGTACTCGTAAAAACACCAAAGACAATACCCCTTCAGTTGTACATATAGATTTAGTAGCGGGCGGTAAGGTTGAAGTAATGGTAGCGGCTAAAGGCGGCGGCTCTGAAAACAAAAGTAAAATGGTTATGTTAAATCCATCTGACGATGTGGCAGAATGGGTAGAAAAAACGCTACCTACAATGGGCGCAGGCTGGTGTCCGCCTGGCATGCTAGGTATAGGTATTGGTGGTACGGCTGAAAAAGCGGCAGTAATGGCTAAAGAGTCGTTAATGGATCCGGTAGATATTCATGAATTAATGGAACGCGGTGCAGAAACCACAGAAGAAAAGCTACGTTTAGAAATATTTGAACGTGCTAATAAATTAGGTATTGGCGCACAAGGCTTAGGCGGTTTAACAACGGTTGTTGATGTTAAAATTAAAACAGCACCAACGCATGCAGCGTCAAAACCGGTCGTGATGATCCCTAACTGTGCGGCTACTCGCCACGTACACTTTACCCTTGATGGTTCAGGCCCAGCAAACCTAAAAGCACCTAAGTTAGAAGATTGGCCACAAGTAACCTTTGAAGTGGGCGAAGGCACACGTCGTGTTGATTTAAATACCTTGACCAAAAAAGATGTGCAAGAGTGGAAAATGGGTGAAACTGTTTTACTTTCGGGTACTATTTTAACGGGTCGAGATGCCGCGCATAAGCGTTTGCAAGACATGATCAACTCAGGCGAAGGTTTACCTAAAGGCGTAGATTTTGATAATAAATTTATTTATTACGTAGGCCCAGTAGATGCTGTACGTGACGAAGCAGTTGGCCCAGCGGGTCCGACAACGGCTACGCGTATGGATAAATTTACCGATATGATGCTAGAAAAAACCGGTATTGTAGGCATGATAGGTAAAGCAGAGCGTGGCCCTGCTACGGTTGAGTCTATTAAGCAGCATAAGTCAGTGTACTTAATGGCAGTTGGCGGCGCGGCGTATTTAGTATCTAAAGCAATTAAAAAAGCACGTGTTGTTGCTTTCGAAGATTTAGGTATGGAAGCCATCTACGAGTTTGAAGTAGAAGATATGCCGGTAACAGTCGCTGTTGATAGCGAAGGTGCTAATGCGCATACGCAAGGCCCTGCAATTTGGAAAGCTAAAATTGAAGAGCTAGATAGCAAGCTAAAGTAATCTAACTTACTAATATACAAAGCGAGCCCTGTGCTCGCTTTTTGTTTAACTTAAACTAAGTAACCTGATCTCTGGATAATAAACCTATCTCAAGCAGCTATTTTCAGCGCTAACTGCGTTGAATTCACTTGCAATAGGCCAGCTATTGACGCGTGAATTCGTCTTGTTTTCACTGATAATCTCTGGCTAGAGAAAATAAAGATAAATATAACTATGATTCAATATGTTAGTAAATCTCTTAACCAGAGTTCAGGTTAAATAACCTGTTCTACTCCCCGTAATTTAATTTGCTTAGCAAAAGAGTGAACAGCTCTGACCAGTTCTCTTAAACCACCCCCTTTTTAAGGCAAACCTATGTAGCATAAGCGTTTGCATATTATGCTTGCGTGTAATTTAAACTTTACAGTTATTAGTTGCGTTACGTTCACGTAAGCGTAAACCTTGCGGTGTTTGTTATTTTTAGCTTTTAATACTTGATTGCTTTACCTTTGTGGAATTTTTATGTGCACTTACCATTAAAGCTGGCTATTTAATTCAATGCTGTTTTGCGCTTGGGTTTATCCTCTCGTGGTATAGCGAAGCGTTATCCGAAGTGATAAAGTCTCGGCAATTTCATGCATGCATACCCTTTAGGGTTAACTATTTCGGAGTATTTAAAGTGGTTGTGTTTAATCAAGTTGAATTTGATAACCATGAACAAGTGGTTTTTTGTACTGATAAAGAGTCGGGTTTAAAAGCAATAATTGCGGTACATAATACTAACCTAGGTCCGGCAGTGGGCGGATGTAGAATGTGGGATTATGCAAATGATGAAGATGCCGTTTACGACGTGCTGCGTTTATCCAAAGGCATGACCTATAAAAATGCAGTTGCGCGCTTGCCATTTGGTGGCGGTAAATCTGTGATTATTGGTAATGCTAAAGAAATTAAATCTGAGCAATTATTCCGTGCTTTTGGTCGTCAATTAGAGCGATTAAACGGCAGCTACTATTCTGCTGAAGATGTAAATATCAACTGCGACGATGTTGCAATGATGAACAAAGAAACCAGTTATGTACTTGGCCTTGAAGGCAAAAGTGGTAACCCATCACCATTTACAGCATACGGTACGTTTTTAGGTATAAAAGCGGCATTAAACCATCAGCGTGGTCATCAAAACTTTGCTGGTATTAAAGTAGCAGTACAAGGGTTAGGGACTGTTGCTTATACTTTATGTAAGCATTTGTCAGAGGCAGGCGCTGAGCTATATGTTACTGATATTAACCAAGCAGCAATTGACCGTGTTGTTAATGAATTTGGTGCTACAGCCGTTGGCATTGACGAAATTTACGATTTAGACGTAGACGTGTACGCACCTTGTGCACTAGGTGCAACTATAAACGATGCAACTATACCGCGCCTTAAAGCTACTATAATTGCAGGCTGTGCCAATAACCAGTTGGCACAATCGCGCCATGGTGAAATTATTCGTGAGAAAGGTATTTTATATGCACCAGATTACGTAATTAACGCCGGTGGTATTATTAATGTTTATTATGAAACGCTACCAGAAGGGTACAGTGCTGCTGCGTCAAATAAACATGTTGAAGGTATTTTTGATACCCTAACTGAAATTTTTGCGCGTAGTGAAAAAGAGCAAAAATCTACGCATTTAATTGCTGATGAGCTTGCACAAGAGATCCTTAAAAACGGTCTTTAATCGGCTAAATAAGTTAACCGTAAATATTAGGGCGTGCAATTGCACGCCTTTTTTTTGTTTATACGTTAAACTTAATTTTTTATTTTATGTGTTTATTTATCTATGTCTTCTTCGCCTGTTTCTATGCAGCCTATTGATTTTGATAGCTGGCCCCGTAAACAACATTTTGAGTTGTTTAAACACTTTTCTCAACCTTACTTTAATGTGTGTGTACAGCTAAACGCGAAGGCCTTATATAATTACTGTAAAGCGCATCAGCTGTCTTTTTTTCAGGCCTATACTTATGCCACACTTAAAGCGTGCCATGCGTACCCGCCAATTATGCTGCGTATTATTAATGATAAGCCATGGCTACTAAGTAACACCCGCGCTAGTGTGGTTGAGCTGGCAGCAGATGACTCGTTCAGGTTTAGTTACTTTAGTGATAAGGCCAACTTTACTGAGTTTGCCGTGCATGCCAGCGCAGTTAGTTTTAATGCTAAATCGCAGCCTTTATTTTCTGACGCCTTTGCACAAACCGAAGGGCAGGCCGACTTAATTCATATTTCGGTATTACCTTGGCTAAATTTTAGTGCTTTTTCGCATGCGTTTAGTGAAGGGAAATGTTTAGGGATCCCTAAATTTGTATTTGGTCAGCTTAATAAACAGCAGCAAACTATGCCCTTAGCTATTGATGTACATCACTCTTTAATGGATGGTTTACACGTAGCAAAGTTTATAAACATTTTACAAGATACATTTGATAACTTTTGTAAAGATTAGTTAATGAAATGCTACTGCAGGCTGTGGTAGTATTTTCTTAGTTTAGCTGGTTTTGGTTGGTTTTTAATCACTTAGGATTGCGTTAAATTTAGTGGGTAATACTAATTAATCAATAATAATTATAAAGGTCGCAGTGATGAAGCATTTAGGGATTTTATGTGTATTTTTCGTCATGTTCACGTGTCAGGTGCAGTCACAAACTCGTTTACCTTTAAGTGATTATTTTTTTGAAACATGGAATACCCGCTCAGGCCTGCCTCACAATAGTATTAATAGCTTAGCGCAAACTCAAGACGGTTATTTATGGATAGCAACATGGGAGGGTTTAGCGCGCTTTAATGGCCAAGAATTTAAACTATTTACTCGCGCTGAAATAAATAATCTTCCCGACTCAGGGCTTCGTGCACTTACTCCTACCGATGACGGCGGCTTATTAATAGCCGGTGCAAGAGGTGGTATCAGCTTATATCAATATAGACAGTGGAATACTCAGCCGAGTGCCTCAGCTATGGTTAATCACATAATTAAAAGTAACGATGACGGGTTTTGGCTGGCATTAGAAAACGATGGCGTATTTTACCGCGGGGCTAATAGTAAACACGATCAGGCCATTGTTCATAATGTTAGCGCCTATCGTGTGCTTGAGGATGCCAATGGCGTTATTTGGGCTGCTACTAGCGATGGTTTATATAAAATTGTTGATCAGCAAGCAAGCTTAATAACAGCCGATGATGGGCTACCCAATGCAGCAGTTTATACTCTACTACTTACTCGCCAAGGGAAATTAATTATTGGCAGTGAGCGCGGCGCTTATATTCTCAAAGACGCAGTATTTACTGCCATCCATCCACAGCTTAGTGCTGAGTCTATTTCTAGTTTATTAGAAGATAACCATGGTGATTTGTGGTTTGGCACTATTAATAAAGGTGTTTTTCGACTCAGTGTGGCTGGGCTTGAGCAATTAGATGCGAAAGGCGGACTCCCTGCTAATAGAATATTGTCTTTATTACAAGATAGAGAAAACAGTATTTGGGTGGGCACTAATGCCGGGCTGTTTAGATTAAGGGAGGCGCCATTTACCGCCTGGACTACTAAGCGGGGTTTAGCTGGGGATTACGTGCGAACGGTATTATCGCACTCCGATGGTAGCTTATGGGTAGGGAGTAGTGCCGGCCTTAACAAAATTAAAAATAATAATGTAACTCAAATAGAAGGTGCTAAAGAAGGTTCTCCCTATTCGGTATTGAGTTTACTGGAGGGCGAGGATGGCGATGTATGGATAGGCACTTATACATCGGGTGTATTAAAGGTCAGTAATAATAAAATAACGCCTTATTTAAATCGTAGTAATGGCCTTGGGAGTAACGAAGTAAGAGGGCTATTACTCGATTCCAAACAGCGATTATGGATCGGCTCTGCTATGGGGTTAACGCGAGTTGAAAAAGATGGCTCATTAGTGCAATTTACCAATGAAAAAGAGCTGCCTAGCGGTTTTATTTTAGCACTCAGTGAAGATAACAAAGGCAATGTTTGGATTGGCACCGGCAATGGGGTTGTGGTGTTTAATATACTAACTGAGCAATTTAGTGCTATAAGCTTTCCAGCGCAATTTGCTGCCGAGTATGGATTTGGTTTTTATTTCGATGACGACTACACATGGATGACGACAGATCGTGGATTAATGCGCTATGAGCACAGTGCGGGCAAAATGGCTATTTTAGGGCGGGAGCAAGGGCTGCCAGTCGATAAGTTATTTCAAATTGTGGCTCATAAAGATTCATTTTGGTTATCGAGTAACCGCGGGGTTATTCAGGTTGATCGCCAGCACGTTAATCATGTTCTTGATGAAAAACAAAAAAATATAAATATTCCACTCGTATTTCAACTTTATGACGAGGGCGATGGCATGCTCAGTGCACAAGTTAATGGCGGCTCGACCCCATCAGCAACAGTGCATAAAGATGGCACTATTTGGTTTGCTACTGCAAAAGGAGTAAGCGCGCTAAAACCTGAGTTATTGCAAGCATCAAGCAAAGTAGATTTGCCTACTATGATTGAGAGCTTTAGCGTTAACGGCAGAGCAACAGCGCTCCCATTAGATGGTGAAACAGTATTATTGCCGCCTAATGTTTCAAGATTATCTTTTCAGTATGCGGGTTTGAGTTTTATTATGCCGCAGCGTTTAAGTTTTCAAACACAGTTAGAAGGTTTTAATAAAGAGTGGGTAAACCGCCAGCACATCACAGGTGCAGAATACACCAACTTACCTGCAGGTAAGTATACGTTTAAGGTGCGCGCCGGTTATCCAAATACGCAATGGCAGCAAAATGAGCAAGAAATTCGCTTTGTAATTCAAGCACATTACTGGCAAAAGTTGAGCTTTAAATTAATGCTGTTTTTTACTTTTTTAGTCACTATATATGCTGTTTATAAGTACCGCTTATATCATTATAAAAAAGTAGAGGCAGAGCTAACTAAACGAGTAGAAAAGCAAACACAGGACCTTCAAGAACAGGCAAACGCCTTTGCTTATCAAGCCACTCACGACCAACTTACTGATATGCCAAACCGGCGCGCTTTCGATAGTTGGTTAGCAACAAACTTTGCCACATATAAGCAGCAAAATAAAATATTAGCTATTGCTATCATGGATATAGATCACTTTAAGCGGGTGAACGATGGCTGGTCACATATTGTTGGCGATAAAGTTATTTGTGAAATAGCCAAAATACTCAAATCGCATTGCGAAGGTGAGCAGCAAGTAGCTCGCTGGGGCGGGGAGGAATTTACCTTAGTGTTTCCTAACAAAACTGCAGCAGAAGCAAAACTCATGTGTGAACTATTACGGGAAGAAATTGCAAATAACGATTTTTCAGTAATTGCTGCTGGGCTGCATCAAGTAACCGCGAGTTTTGGTGTTTCTGATTCTAATAATATAGACGATTACGACCGACTTTTATCAGGAGCCGATCAGGCATTATACAAAGCCAAAAACGGTGGCCGTAATCGCACCGAAATCATGTAATTGAAAAGTGCCTCAGTCGCACACATATAGAGAGTATACATTGAGCGAAGGCATCAGCATGATAAATGGATTGTTAATTGTTATCTTAATTATTTTTGTGGTTATTTTTTGGCGTTGGCCAGCTATTCAAAATAGATTATGGCAACGTAAATATAAAACTCTTGAGCTTAATTCGCAGCAAAAAGATATTTTACTGCGTTGTATGCCTATTTATAAAAAAATGACCGATGCTGATAGAGCAAAGTTAGAGCGTCATATTATGTGGTTTTTAAGTGAAAAACGCTTTGTAGGGTGCGATGGCTTAAAACTAACAGGTGCAATGAAGCTAATTGTAGCAGCCGATGCCTGCTTGCTTGTGCTCAATAAACCTTGGCCACTTTACAAAAATGTAAAAGAAATACTCCTCTATCCAAGTGCTTATTATGCGCCGCAGTTAACGCGTGATAGCGCTGGCTTAGTTAGCTATCATAATGCAATTAGGCTAGGTGAGTCGTGGCCAGGTGGTACATTAGTACTCAGTTGGCACGACGTTCTTGAGGGAAATAGATTACCCAGTGATGGCCATAATTTAGTGTTTCATGAATTTGCGCATCAGCTAGATCAAGAAACCGGCAAAACAACCGGTACGCCGTTACTTAAAACAGCAGCCGAGTATAAAGAATGGGGGCGTGTATTTAGTCGTGCCTTTAACCAGTTAAAAAGTCATGTTGCTTATAGTATGGAGCATGTTATTCATAGTTATGGCGCGACTAATGAGGCTGAGTTTTTTGCGGTGATCACCGAAACCTTTTTAGAGAAGCCGGCAGAACTGCGCCGATATGACCCTGAAATTTATCGCTTGCTGGTGGACTATTATCAATTTGACCCTATAGTCTGGCATTAATTTACGGCATTTCATCTTATAACGCTGGCAACTTGTCGGCGTTTTTGTTGCAATCATGTAAGAGAGTTACATAGAGCAACAATAATAAGTGAGAATTGCATGAAAAAAATGCTGCAAACGGTGCTAGCTTTATCTGTGTCATTGGCACTAGGCAACGCACAAGCCCAACAAGACGATGAGCCAAAATGGCAAGTAGATTCACCTAAAGGGCAATTTGTAGATGCCACCATTAGTGTTGATCAAGGCACATGGATGAACCTAGATATTAGCCCTGATGGTAAAACACTGGTGTTTGATTTACTTGGCGATATTTATACTATGCCAATAAGTGGCGGCAATGCCACACAACTTACCTCAGATATTGCATGGCAAATGCAACCGCGCTTTAGCCCAAATGGTAAACACATTGCTTTTACCTCAGATCAAGGTGGCGGCGATAATATTTGGATTATGGATTTAAACGGCGAAAACCAAAGTGCAGTAACCGACGAAACCTTTCGCTTATTAAACAGCCCTGCATGGAGTCCTGATGGCGACTACCTAGTTGCACGTAAACACTTTACCGCAAGTCGCTCATTAGGGGCAGGCGAAGTATGGCTTTATCATAAAGCGGGTGGTAAAGGAGTACAGCTTACCAAGCGAGCTGACGATCAAAAAGATTTGGGTGAGCCGATGTTTTCGCCCGATGGTCGTTATGTATACTTTTCGCATGATGCAACACCAGGTAAAACCTTTCACTATTCAAAAGACTCTGTGGCGGGAATTTATAAAATAAAACGTTACGACCGTGAAACCGGCGAAATTGAAACGGTGATTAGTGGCATGGGTGGCGCAATAAGACCAACCCCCTCACCCGATGGTAAAAAGCTTGCTTATATAAAGCGTGACGACTTTCAAACTAGCCTGTACTTATACGACTTAACTAGCGGTGAGCACACTAAACTGTACGATAAGTTAGAACGCGATATGCAAGAAACTTGGGCTATTCATGGTGTTTACCCCACGATTGCTTGGACGCCAGATAATCAACAACTGGTATTTTGGGCTGGTGGCACAATACATAAACTCGATGTTAGCGATAAATCGGTAGAAACCATTGCTTTTAAAGTACAAACCACTAAAAAAATTCAAAAAGCAGTGCGTTTTACTCAAAACCTCGATACTGATGAGTTTGATGTAAAAATGCTGCGTAACGTACAAATTAGCCCCGATGGTGAAACGGCTATTTTTGAAGCGTTAGGACACATTTATAAACGTGATTTAGAATCAGGTAAAATTAAGCGTTTAACCAAACAAACCGATCATTACGAGTTATTTGCGCAGTACTCGCGCGATGGCAAAAAAATAGTGTACACCACGTGGGACGATAACGAGCAAGGTCAAGTACGTGTGGTTTCTGCGAGCAGTGGCCGTGGTGACACCATAACTGAGCAACCGGGTAAGTACGTTGAGCCTACCTTTAGCCCAGATGGTAAAACAGTGGTTTATCGCAAAGCCACCGGTGGCAGTATTTTAAACCCTAAGTGGTCACTAAACCCAGGAGTTTACAGCGTAAGTACTAAAGGCGGCAAAAGTGAGTTAATTTCAAAAAATGGCTATCAGCCACAGTTTGGCGCAGCTAACGATCGAGTGTACATCATGAGCCCGTGGCCAAAACCAACGCTGAGTGTAGTAGAGCTTGATACTAAAAAAGTGCGTAAGCTTTACGAATCTGAGCATGCCACCGAATTTAGAGTATCGCCAGATGGCCAATATCTTGCGTTTGCTGAGCGCTTTAAAGTATTTGTAACACCGTTTGTAGAAAGCGGTAAAACGCTTAATATTAGCCCTACAGACAACCAATTTCCTATTGAGCAGTTATCTGTTCGTGCGGGAGAAAATATTAGCTGGAGCGCTAATAGCAATAAACTGTATTGGACTTTAGGTCCTGAGCTTTATCATGCCAGCCTTGAGGGTATGTTTGCTATTAATAAAGCTGACGATAAAGACTTTAAAGTAAAAAGTGGCGATAACATTAGTTTTAGTAAAAAAATGGCTGAGCCAAAGGGCATGATAGCTCTAACGGGCGCTAAAATTATTACTATGGATGGCGAAAAAGTTATTGAAAATGGTGTGATTATCACCGATGGTAAGCATATAAAAGCCATTGGTACAGCCGCTGAAGTAAGCATTCCCAAAGGTGCTAAAGTAGTTGATGTAACGGGCAAAACGATTATGCCAGGGATAGTCGACGCCCACGCACATGGCTCGCAAGCAAGTGATGAAATTATTCCACAACAAAACTGGAAAAACTTTGCAGGGCTTGCATTAGGTGTAACTACAATTCACGACCCATCAAACGACACCTCAGAAATATTCACCGCCAGTGAAATGCAAAAAGCAGGCATGATAGTTGGCCCGCGTATATTCTCTACCGGTACTATTTTGTATGGCGCCAATATGCCAGGGTATACCTCGCATATTGACTCGTTAGATGATGCTAAATTTCATTTAGAGCGTTTAAAAAAGGTTGGCGCGTTTAGTGTTAAATCGTACAACCAACCACGTCGCGAGCAACGCCAGCAAGTAATAGAAGCGGGGCGTGAACTGCAAATGATGGTAGTACCCGAAGGTGGCTCATTACTACAACATAACCTAAGTATGATAGTAGATGGGCATACAGGCATTGAGCATTCAATTCCGGTAGAGCATATTTACGACGATATAAAACAGCTGTGGTCACAAAGTGATGTAGGTTATACACCAACGCTTGTTGTAGCCTATGGCGGTATTTGGGGCGAAAATTACTGGTACGATAAAACGGATGTGTGGAATCACCCACGGTTAAGTAAATTTGTGCCTAAAAACCAATTATTACCGCGCTCAATGCGCCGCGTTAAAGCACCCGAGCATCACTATAACCATTTTAACAATGCCCGCGTAGCTGCTGAGCTGCAAGACCTAGGTGTACTAGTTAACTTAGGAGCGCATGGCCAACGTGAAGGTTTAGGTGCGCATTGGGAAATGTGGATGTTTGCCCAAGGTGGCATGACCCCACTTGAAGCAATTAGAGCCTCTACACTCGATCCAGCTAAGTACTTAGGGCTAGATAAAAACGTCGGATCGCTAGAAGTAGGTAAACTTGCTGATTTAATGGTAATTGATGGCGATCCGCTAAGTAATATCCGCGACTCAGACAAAATTGACTACACCATGATCAACGGCCGCTTATTTAATGCCGCAACTATGGTTGAGGTGGGTAAAAAACAGCGTAAACCACTTTATTTTGAAAACAACAAATAACATTTAAAGTTAGAGTTTAAATAACGTTAACGCATTTAAAAGCGGCTAACTTAGTGTTAAGTTAGCCGCTTTTTTTAGGCATAAAAAAACCGCTTAACGCGGTTTATTTTAAAATCACATTAGGATGTTAAACAACACCGCGCGGTAAACGGCAATCGTGCTCTTTACGCGCTAATTCTACAATCCAAAACTCTTCAGCTGTATAACCGTCTTCATTTTCGGTAACAACAGTAAATGGTGCTTTTTTCTGTGCTTTAGCAGGCGCAGCCACTTTAGTTTTTTTCGTTTTAGCAGTTTTGCCAGAAGTTAACTTTTTAGTTAACTCTGCTACATCAGCTAGGCGTAAATTTTTGCCGCCATCGATGCTGTACCAGCCTGGTTTTGTAGTGATTTCAGGTTTTTTACCGTTGGCAGCTTCATACGCTGATTCAAAGGCAGATAACACTGCTGTTTTGTCTAGTTTGCTCATTAGAGACCCTATACGTTGTTAACACAGATAAAGAAGTCCTATTTATACCTATTTTAAAAGTGTTTTTCAATTTTTTGCGATTTTCCTTCCATTTTAGCTCATAAACAGCCAAAATTTGCACAAAATTCAGTGTTAAGTAAGGTAGCTTGTATGCAACGTCGAGAATTTAACCAGCTGTTAAATGACATTTTAAAACCCCACACAATTAATGATTTTTGCCCAAATGGCTTACAAATTGAAGGCAAAAATGAAATTAAAACCATAATTACTGGTGTTACTGCAAGCCAAGCACTGATTGATGCTGCAATAGAAAAAAATGCTGATGCAATATTAGTGCACCATGGTTATTTTTGGAAAGGCGAATCGCAACCAATTACAGGTATGAAAAAACGCCGCATTGGTGCGTTATTAGCAAATGACATTAACTTATTTGCTTATCATTTACCGCTCGATATACATCCGGTACTTGGTAATAACGCACAATTAGCACTGTTGCTAGATATTGAAATTGAAGCGGGTTTAGAGCCTGTTGCAAACAGCGTAGCAATGAAAGGGCGTTTAAAAACACCGTTAACGGGTGAAGAGTTTGCCAATAAAATAGCTCAAGTGTTAAACAGATCACCACTGAGCAGTTTAGTACGAACAGATAAAATAGAGACAATTGGGTTATGCACCGGTGGCGGGCAAGGTTACATTGACCTAGCTGCAGAGCAAGGCCTTGACGCCTACTTAACTGGCGAAGCCTCGGAGCAAACTATTCATAGCTCGCGCGAGCAAAATATTGATTTTTTTGCCGCAGGGCACCACGCCACAGAGCGCTACGGCATTAAAGCATTAGGTGAGCTACTCGCTCAAGAGCATGGTTTTGACGTCACATTTATTGACATAGATAACCCAGTATAAATAGTTAAAAATGCAATAAATATAAAATCATCATTAGCTCTCATGGCTTTGGTAAACAATACAAAAAACCATATTAATACATGTGTTAGTGAAGGTTGCGGCTGGGTGGTTTTTACTAAATACAAAGTGACAGGTAAAGCTTAAGCTATAAATCTTAAGCTACTAACCTATGAGGCTATTTTATATTTATGAGCTGCTTTAGATTTAAGTCGTGATCGCGTTTTTGGGGAATGCTTGAAGCCGTTTTTCTATAACTAGAAACTTCAGAGCCTCGAATATAAGTAATGAGAGGAGTCACTTTTGAGCGAAATGAAAATATTTGGTCTTTTTTTAATTACGGCTTTGGCAGAAATTATTGGCTGTTATTTACCATACCTTTGGTTGCGTGAGGGGAAATCGGTTTGGTTACTGGTTCCTGCAGCCCTCAGCCTGGCTATATTTGCTTGGTTATTGTCGTTGCATCCAGCCGCTGCAGGTAGGGTTTATGCTGCTTATGGTGGCGTGTATATTTTCATGGCTATTTTGTGGTTGTGGGCTGTTGATGGTATTCGTCCAACTACATGGGATCTTGTGGGGTCTGGTGTAGCACTTGTAGGTATGGCTATAATAATGTTTGCTCCACGTAGCGTATAACAATAGTATCAGAGGTGGTAGTTTCCATCACGGAAAATAAAAAACACCTATTTTAAGGTTTGTAATTGCAGCGTAGTTAGTAAAGCTGCACATATCCGGAAATTACCATGTCTAAATCAGTTCAACCGCACATTAAAATGTAGCTCTAATCGTTAAAAACTACGATGATGCTATCGCGTTGTATACTAAAAAACTTCAATTTACACTCCTCGAAGATACTGATTTAGGTGGCGGGAAGCGCTGAGTTTAGGTTTATCTTCCCTATTCTAATGGTACGAATTTACTAGGAGCACAAACGAGCAGACACAAGCTGTTGGTAACCAAACCGGTGGAATTTTTACAGACCAACGATTTCTGGCGAGACTATGAGCTAATGAAAGCAAATGATGTTGTATTTAATGAAGAGCCATGAGTTGAAGAGTATGGCACAGTAGTGTTTTTTCAAGACCTATATAGTAATAAATGGGATTTACTGCAACTCAACAGCACAACCAAATAGTATGCACTTAACACTAGACTATAGGAACAACAGCTGTTTTCACCACACACTTAATCTGGCAGCATCTAAGCCAATAAATTTAAAAAGTTAAGAACCGATAAAAATTATGAGCACTGAAAATATTTCTCAAAAAACCGCTAGCTTATTCCCATGGCTGATTATGATCTTGATGTCGTCAGTGACCTTTGTAGGGATATTATCGGAGCTGATGCCCTCAGGTGTTATGCCTTTAATGATGGCCGATCTCAATATTAGTGAGATGCAAACAGGTAATTTGGTGGGCTACTACGCCATTGCTTCAGCGATATTTGCAATTCCGCTCATTTCAATGACGATGCAATTTAATCGCAAGCACTTACTGCTGCTTTTGTTGAGTGGCTTTGCCGTTTCAAACATTGTGGTTGGGCTGATTGATAATTATAACGTTATTATTTTTCTTAGAATTATCGGAGGCATTTGTGCAGGTGTGATGTGGCCAATGATTGCAGCTTACGGTATGCGACTGGTAGATGAGGAACATCATGGCAAGGCTATTGCGGTTATTATGGCAGGCACCACGCTGGGAATTAGTATTGGTATGCCCATAATGACGACTATTGGCAATGAATATGGTTGGCGAAGTGAGTTTATTGGCTTTGGGCTGGTTATTATTGCTATTGCAGTTATTAGCTTTTTTGCTTTGCCTTCTGCGCCCGGTGAAAAGCTGAGCAAAAGCTCCTCACCTTTTGCGGTATTAACAAATCCAGCTGTACTAGTTATTCTCGTGCTTACCTTGCTTGGTGTAACCGCACATTATGGTGCCTATGTTTACATTACAAGCCTGGTTGAGGAAATTGGTTTAGCTGGTGGGATTGAAAGTGCTTTATTGTTTTTTGGTATAGGTTCGATGATTTCTGTTTTTTTAGCTATAAAACTTATCGATAAATACCTGCGGCTATTAACAATAACCATGTTTGCATTACTTATTGTTTCTATGCTCACATTACTAATGTTTGGCAAAGTAAAAGGTGTAGGGCATTTTGCTTTTTTTATCTGGGGTCTTTCATTTGGTCCCTTAGTCACTTTAATGCAGGCCGCCGTTAGCAGGCAGGTAAAAAATGCTAAAGATGTTGCTACTTCAGTTCAGTCTTCGGTATTTAATTTATCCGTTATGATCGCATCTTCTGTTGCTGGGCTGCTGCTGGGGATTTATTCACCTATGAGCTTGGTGTACTTTGCCGTTGCTTTATCTATTCCGGGTATTATTATCTCATTTTTTGCGAAGAAAACTTTAAGTAAAGTGTTTTAGAAAAACTTATTGATGCTAAGAAAATAAAATCTATACAGTTAAAGTGAAGTGGCCAATTGAAAGGTTGTGTAGCTAATATTACTCCCTCTAGTGCCGGATGATGATGGTTATAGTTATAGCTTGTTCATGCAGTAAAATGGCCTAAAGTGAGCTCCCTATGTATCTGCTTTAGCATTTGGAATTTGACTCTAAGCGCGATGGAAAGTCACTGCTTGTTGCTTAACAAAGTAATCAAAGCTGTCTTTGGTAAGTGCACTAACACGTGTAACTTTGTGGGATGTTATGTGGCGCATTGGCAAAATGTACGACACACGTTATTGGCAAAAGAGTTATAAATTAATAAAACCGGACACTTATTTAAGTAATCCGGTTTAATACACTATTTGTAATTTACTGTGTTGAACTTACGTTAAAGTGCTTCTGGGTCTATCCAACGGCGCATGCTGATCCACGCTTTACCCACTACCTCATGGCTGTATTGTGTTACTACATGCAAAGCTTGGGCATTTGGTACGAGTTGTTTGTGCCAAGGTAATACAGCAAAGTTATGATAGTCAGTTGCCGCTGTTATTACCTCAACACCTTGGGCGTTAAATAAATCTTTTGCGCGCGGCATATGTAAAACTGAAGTAACCAATGCCACTTTGTAGTCAACTAATGTGGGGGCTAATAATCTTGCTTCGGCTGGGGTATCCATAGCCGCTGGATTTTGCACTAAGCGATTTTTATTAATGCCTAAATTTATTGCTGTGTTATACATTAAGCTACTATTAGTGACTTTTTGGTATCCGCCGCCCGATATAATAAGTTGTGCTTTTGGGTAGAGTTTGGCTAGCTTTATGCCTTCGACTAAACGAGTAAGTGCGCAGTTGCCAAGTTGGTTATTAGCACTTAAAGCCGTGTTGGGGTTAATGTCGCAACCGAGTACGACTATTTTGTCAATTTTTGGCTGTTTTAATGAATTAAATGCCAGTGCGGGTGACTCGTTATTTTTTATAATTAGGTTAGCAACCAGCGGTGTGCTGACTAAAAGCAGCGCCGCTAAGCTTATAAAAGATAAAAATAAAGCAGATTTTTTACCTCTAAATGCCAAAAGTAGCATAATAAGGGCAAATAGACCCAATAAAGGCAGTGGCATTAATAAACCACCCAATAATTTTTTAATGGCAAACATAATGAGTAATATAAAAAGCTAAGTTAGCTTTATATTACTCATGTGTAAGATGTTTATCGACCGTTATTTAACTTACAGGTATTTAAAAAGTGACGATAAACAGGGTTGTCTTTCATTTCTTTCTTCATCGCTAAATACATAGGGCGAGTTAAGCCTAATGCTCCTAGCGGAATTGACTTAATTAATCCTTGGCTTTCGTAAGGTGTAACCAGCCAGTCGGGTAATGCAGCCACGCCCATGCCCGCACTAACGAGTTGAAAAATAAGTAATCCCTGGTCAACTGTTTTAAGTGTGCCATCAAAACGGGCATTTTGAATAAAGTGTTTAAAAATATCTTGGCGTTCGCGCGGAATAGGGTAGGAAATAATAGTTTCGTTTTTTAAATCAAGCGCAGTTACATAGGCTTTTTTAGCAAGATCATGGTCGGGGGCAACAATGAGCTTTAATTTAAAGTCGAATAAATGGGCGTATTCTAGCTGGTCGGGTTCGCGTATATCTGAGGTGAGCACTAGGTCAAGTTCATCACTTAATAAATCAGGGATGGCGTCGTAGCTAAAACCGCGTTCGTAATCAATTTTTATATCGGGCCAAAAATTATTAAATTCTTTAATTGTTGGCAATAACCAATGAAAGCACGCATGGCACTCAACACTTAAGCGCATTTGTGAAATAGGCTGGTTTAAACTTTCTTTTAAGCGGCACTTGGTTGCTTCTACTTTTGGTAATATTTCGTGGGCTAATTCAAGTAATAGCATACCTTGGGGGGTAAATCGTACTGGTTGGGTTTTTCTCTCGAACAATTGGCAGTCTAATTTGTTCTCTAAATCTTTGATTTGATGTGATAAAGCCGATTGTGTTAAAAATAACTCACGTGCGGTATTAACCAAAGATCCCGTTTCTTTTAAGGTAGCAATGGTTTTTAAGTGTTTAAGACCAATCATCTTTAAAAATTCTCATGAAAAAGGTGAGTTTAACTCAGAGTAAGCACATATTACGCTTTTACAAAAAACGTTTCAACGTCTAGAAGGCTGTTAATTGTGTTTTATTAGTAACCTCTATGCTTAACATTAAGTTTTTTAATCATGAAAGTCATTTTAAAATAGATTTGATGGATTTTGCATGAGTTTAGCTCATGTTGGGTTTTGGTGTGATTACTAAAAATATTGTGGGCGAGCATGGATTTATTACAAAGGTTTGAAATGTTGATTACCCGAATGACACTGACCAAGTGTATTAGGATATTAATACAGCTAAGATGCCCAGTATTGCATGGATAAAAAGCAATTATTCACAAAGCAGCTAAAGCACCGGTTGCGCGTTTGTGGATAAATCCAGATTGTGGTTTAAAACCAGATCATGGGACAAGCACTTACCAACATGGTTAAAACAACCAAAGAGCTGCGTGAAGAGTTAAAGGTTAGATCTACACCTTAAAAATGTAGCTTACGTATATTACTTATATAAAAATAATCGTAAAAATAAGCCAGCAATAATTAGCTGGCTTTTTTATTATAGTGGGGCGTTGATTAGTAAAATAGCTTCTTGGGCTGTTACCGGTTTTGATTTTAAATAGCCTTGCCCGTAATTGCACTGCGTAGTTTGTAAAATAGCGAGTTGCTCAGCAGTTTCAATCCCCTCAGCAACCACTGCAAGATTAAGTGATATTGCTAGCGACAAAATAGCATCAACGAGTGGGTTGGCTGAGTCATGTAAGTGATCAATAAAGCTCTTATCTATTTTTAAAATATGAATAGGTAGCTGATGTAAGTAACCAAGCGCTGAGTAACCTGTACCAAAGTCATCAAGGCAAAGCTTTACTTTTAATGGCGATAAGCCTTCAATTATTTGCGTAGCTAAGTCTAAATTTTCGATTAACCCCGATTCAGTAATTTCTAAACACAAAGATCCCAGCGGGAGCTGATATTTATTATAAATAGCGTGAATTTGTGCCACAAAATCTAAACTGGCAAAGTGACGAGACGATACATTAACGGTGACTTTTAAAAACCGGTGTCCTTGTTGATGCCAAGTGCTAATTTGTTGTGCGGCTAAATCTAATAAATGTAAGTCTAAATTAATTATTTGCCCGGTTTTTTCAGCAATTGGGATAAAGTCATTTGGCGGTACAAACCCTTTACTGGGATGATGCCAACGAACAAGTGCTTCAAAACCGATTACTTCACATGTTGCAATGGTAAATATAGGCTGAAAATACAGCTCAAACTCATTGTGCTCTATACCGTGTTGTAAGTCGTTTTCAATATCGGCATGTGTTTTAAGCTTTTTGCGCATAATATTATTAAATAGCTTAACTTGTCCGCGTCCTGTCGATTTAGCTTCGTACATAGCTGCATCAGCTTGTTGCAATAAAATATAGGCTTTGTCGTTTTCGTTATCACTTAATGCTACGCCAATACTTGTAGATGCTTGTAATAGGTGGCCGTCAATATTAATTGGCTTTGAAAGGGCAAGTTGTATGCGTTTGAGCGCATCCGTTACCTGATTGCGGTGAGTGATGTTTTCCATAAAAATAGCAAACTCATCGCCACCTAAACGTGAAAATGTGTCGGTATTGCGCACCGTGCCTTTAATTAATTGGCATATTTTTATTAAAAAGTGATCACCAACTTCATGACCAAGTGAATCATTAATACTTTTAAAGCGATCAAAATCTAAATAGAGTAAGGCGTGGCTAGTGCCTTTTTTTGCTCTTGCAAGGCGTAAAATAGCATGCTTAATTCGCTCAATAAGTAATGAGCGATTAGCTAGACCAGTGAGGTCATCGTGCAGGGCGCGGTGCTCTAGTTCTTGGCGAGCTAATTGGCGATCAATCGCCATACTTATTTGTCGGCTAACATAGGTCAGCAGCGCATTATCGTGTTGACTGTAATGTAGTGCTTTATCGTAACTTTGCACTACTATAACACCGCTATGGCGATCGTTTACCCTAAATGGGACACCTAACCAAGATTCTGCGCGCCTACCCACCATTTTAAAATGCTGTTGTTCTACATGGTGTAAAAACTCACTATTAGTGAGCAGTAAAGATTGCTCCGTAACTAATAAATAATACGAGGCAGTGTCTTTTAATTGCTCTTTTGAAATTTTTTGATGGCTGTTGGTTTTAATGCCTTCTTCAACAATATAAACAATATCTAACACGTCAATTTGTTTATCGTATAGCGCTATAAAAAAGTTATCGGCAGGGAGTAAACTATTAATAATTAAATGCAGCGATTCAAAAAAAACGTCTAAATTTTTAGCTTTATAAGTTAAGTTTGCAATTTGCAGCAGGCTATTTTCTAACTTTTGGGCATTATTTAATTGTAAAACCGTTGTTTGTAAGCTGTTTACCGTATTAACTTGGTTTATTTTGGCACTTAATAAGTGAGCAACCGTAGTGAGTATTTCGAGGTGCGAGTTAGTAAAGTAATTTTTAATTGGGTGCTCACAATCTATTACCCCTAAAACATGATCTTTGTATATAAGTGGAACACATATTTCAGATTGAGCAGGGCGCTCATCAGCAATATAGCGGCTATCTTTGGTTACATCGCCAATCATGATTGCTTTAGCTGTGGTTGCTACATAGCCGGTGATACCTTCATCAAAGCGGATCACTTTTCTCTGTGCTTGATATTCTTTGCGCTCACTGGCAACGCCCATAGAAGCGGCTTGAATAAGCGTTAAATTGGCAGTATCAGCAAGATAAATAACACAATCAACAAAGCCAAGCCTATTAATCACTTGGGTAGTTACATATTCAAATAGCTCATCAAGCGTATCTAATTGCAGCAAGCTTGAAGAGAACTGATTAATTATACTCAGCTGATCGGTTTTAACTTCGAGCGCTGTAGTGATATCTACTTTGTTAGGCATAGCAAATAATGTAGTTCTTAGTTAAGTATAAATACGGGTACTAATTTAACATGGTATTAACTTTCCTACAAAACAAAATGATAATTGCTTTATGTAAACTGTAAAGTTTAATTGCAGCGCTACAAAGGTTGATTATTTATAATAAGATCTTTACTCGAAAACGTCCTATGCCTATGATCGGATAAATTTAGCTTAGGGACCAACTCATGACCGTTAAAAATACAGACTCTGCAGCAACACTCACTATTACCAGGCCAGATGATTGGCATGTACACTTACGTGATGGTGATCAATTAAAAGACACGGTTCGTGATATTAGCCGTTATATGGGTCGAGCAATTATTATGCCTAATTTAATGCCGCCAGCAACTTGTACAGATACGGCATTAGCATACAGAGAACGTATAATGGCTGCAGGCCCACAAGGCAATTTTGAGCCTTTAATGGTGCTATACCTTACAGATAAAACAACCCCAGATGAAATAATAAAAGCCAAAGCAACTGGCAAAATAGTTGCAGCAAAACTATATCCGGCAGGTGCAACAACAAATTCAGACTCAGGTGTTACCTCAATTAAAAATATTTACCCTGTTTTAGCTGCAATGCAAGACGTAGGCATGCTGCTTTTAATACACGGTGAGGTGACAGATTCGTCTATTGATATTTTTGACCGTGAAAAAATATTTATCGAAACGATTTTAGGTGATGTAGTAACTGACTTTCCTGAGCTAAAAATAGTACTTGAGCATATTACAACCAAAGATGCGGTAGAGTTTGTAACTAATGCGCCGGATAATGTTGCAGCAACAATTACTGCTCATCACTTACTGTACAATCGCAACCATATGCTGGCAGGGGGCATTCGCCCACATTATTACTGTTTACCTATTTTAAAACGTAATATTCACCAACATGCTTTAATGGCTGCTGCAGTAAGTGGTAATAAAAAATTCTTTTTAGGTACTGACTCAGCGCCTCATTATAAAGATAAAAAAGAAGCTGCGTGTGGTTGTGCAGGAGCTTATACCGCACATGCTGCTATTGAGTTATACGCAGAGGCATTTGAAGGCGCTGGTAAACTAGACAAACTGGAAGGCTTTGCAAGCTTTTTTGGACCAGACTTTTATGGCCTTGCACGTAATAAAGATACCATTACTTTAGAAAGAAGCCCGTGGCAAGTGCCTGCAAGTTATACGCTTGGCGACTCACAAGTAGTACCTATAAAGGCAGAGGATACAATTGACTGGCAAGTTAAGTAGCCTGGTTGCTCACAATACCTAAAATTTTTAAAGCCGTTTAGCTTAGCTAAGCGGCTTTTTCATTTTTTAAACGGAGTTTAAAGTTTAGGTAGAATCAGCTGGTAATTTTAGAAAAGCGCTTTAGATTTATTGTTAGATGATTATAGAAAATACTAAAGCGTTTAATAGTATCGCCAGCAAGGTGACAATTACAGGATAAAATCTATATTTATTTGCTTTTAAATTAACCGTTTAAGAAAAAAAATCAGAAACAACGCATTATTGATAAATATTTTCTAATTAATAGAGCGAAATAAAATTTAATGTGCTAATCTTAACTTGCTTTGAGTTTTTGCCTAATGAATTTACGGATGTTGTGCTGCGTTTAAGGTTACCGGTTTGGTTATTACTTCTTCCTGTACTGTACCTCCATATTTTTGAGCATTGATTCAAGGAGGATATTGCCATAATAATATGGCTGAATTTTAATTATTGACTTACAGGAAAATTTAGTATGTCGGTTACTGGTAAAGTAAAGTTTTTCAACGAAGCTAAAGGCTTTGGTTTCATTGAACAAGAAAATGGTCCTGACGTGTTTGTACATTTCAGCGCAATCACTGGTTCTGGTTTTCGCACTCTTAGCGAAGGTCAAGCAGTGACATTCAGCATCAAGCAAGGTCAAAAAGGCCCTGAAGCTGAGAACGTAGAAGCAGCATAATTTATTATGTGAACCTTCGTTCAACGTGGTGAAACAGGCTACTGTTTCACCATAATTTTCTTTTTAAATAATTCACATTCCCGCAAATAAAATCCAAATATTTATCTCCAAATATTAACTTCCAAATATTTTAATTATCACTTATCAGCTTAAACACTCTGTTGTTATGCGTCATTTTAATAATTACAATTTTTAAAAATTCCATTACTCAATAAATAAAATCATTCTTTATGTATTTGCTATTTATAGTTTAAATAACCACAAACACAGCAAATCATGGATTATAAAGTTTAATGGTAATATTATTAAAAAAGATTAAATAGCTTCTTCACTGTGTTGAAAGTAACTTAAAAAGAGTAACTAATTTTTGTTTGTGCGTAGTTAATTTAAATCCCCCTTCGTTATTTACTCCCACTGAATTTAAAGCAGTTTTAATAAAAGGTCGTCAAAGTTATTAAAAGTAACTTGTGTACGCATGTAAGTTGCGTATGTAAGTGCTGCGAGCGAACAAAGGCGCTACAACAGGATATTACAAACTACCAGCCTCATAGTTTAAGGGGGAAGCACTCCTTAGCTTTAATGCTGTGTTAATCAATCCACATCACTTTAAATTAATAAAAAATGATCAGACTATAGAATTAAATCATCACTAGCTGCGTTAAAAGTAATTTTTAGTCACCACACGAGCGTACTAAGTGAAAGTGATGGCAAAGTAATGATTCAGAACAACGAAATATAAAGCCTTGATTAAGAACAAGAGGCTTGCTCGTCATTAAAATAACCCTTTAAATTAAGCATATTAATATTATTGCCTTAGGGGATGTAGTAATTATCAACTACTCTAAAATAAGCCTGCAGATACCGCTTTAGTAGCAAACATTAAAAATAAACATTGTGCTAATAGGGTGGTAATGATTGATATTATTTTTGCATTTTAAAAAATGGATAAGCCATATTTATTGTTTGAATTCTACCTTTATGATTAGTTTTTTATAATGTAATACACAATAGTTATTATGAAGAGGGTTGTAGATTATCTATGGTACAAATGAGTTTTCGTCTATAAAACGCTCAAAATTTGTTAAAGATAAAATAATAGAAGGTTATTTATATTTTTTTTTTAGTCTCTAAATAGTTAATATCAAATGTTATAATAATGTTTATTTTTAAGTTGTTAATTATGAATGTTGTTATTACAAAAGGGTTTCATGAAAGTATTTGCGGTAAAGTGGTTGCAATAATGTTAATGTTATCGGGTTGGTATATTAAATAACTAGTTCATATGCATATTTATTTATAGGTAATGCTAAACATCAAGTTGACATGACTTACTGCATTTAGCATTATTGAAAGGTTGATATCTATTAAAAGATATCAGGGTTGTCTTCCTCTTGTAGGTTGATAATTAAATTATAAAAGTAACATTACTTAATTGGTTGGGAACTATGTCTGTTAAAATCAGAAAGAGTCTTGTAGCAACTGCGTTGGTTGGCGCATTTGCATTTGCAAGCAGCAATGTGATTGCAGATCCTTTGAATGACGTGCAACAAGCAGGTCAGCAAATTCAAAAGGCTGCAGTTAAGTCTCAAACTAAAATTGACAATGTATATGGTCAAACTCAAGAGCTAATAGCTGAGTACCGTAGCATCGTTGATGAGACTGAACTTATGAAAGTGTACAACGATCACGTAGCACGTTTGGTTGATGACCAAAACGCGTCTATTGAATCGTTTGACCGTCAAATAGCAACTATTGATAACACTAAACAAAACGTTGTGCCTCTGATGTATCGCATGATCGATACGCTTGAGCAATTCATCAAAGCGGACGTTCCATTTAATCTTGAAACGCGCTTAGGTCGTGTTGAAAGATTACGTGAAATCATGTCTTCTTCTTCTGTAACAACGTCTGAGAAATTCCGTCAAGTACTTGAAGCTTACACAGTAGAAACATCATACAGCTCAGCTGTAAATGCTTCACAAGGTACGCTTGATGTTGATGGCCGTAGCATTAACGTTGATATCGGTCGTTTAGGTCGTATTACTTATGTTGCACAGTCATTTGACTTAAAACATGCTTGGGTTTGGGATAACAACACTAAACAGTGGAAAGAATTAGGTGAAGAATACCTAAAACCTGTTAAAGAAGTGATCCGTATGGCACGTAAGCAAGCGACACTAGAACTTGTTAAACTACCAATTTTTGGCGCGGAGTAATCAATAATGAAGAAACTATTTAAAGGTTTTGCTGTTGCAGCAGTACTAACTGTTTCTGCAGGTACCGCGCTTAATGCACACGCAAATACGAATGCATTAGATAAAATTCTTGAGCAAGTAAAGCAAGAGCGTATCTCTGAAGGTAAAATCAATAAGCAACGTGAGCAAGAGTTCTTATCAGAACGTGCTGACAAGCAATCATTACTTAATAAAGCGAAAAGCCAATTAGTTGCTGAAAAGTCACGTGGCGATCGTTTAACTAAAGAGTATGCACAAAACGAAAACACGCTAGCTGAGAAAGAGCAAGCACTACAAAATGCTCAAGGTACACTTGGTGAAATGTTTGGTGTTGTACGTCGTGCAGCTCAAGATGCTATCGGTTCTATCGAAGCGTCATTAGTAAGTGCTGAAAAGCCAGGTCGTGCTGAAGTATTACGTTCATTAGCTGCGGCTAAAGAGCTTCCTACAGTTCGTGAGTTAGAAGAGCTTTGGATTTCACTTCAAACTGAAATGACAGAGTCTGCTAAAGTTTCTACTTTTGAAACTGAAGTTGCTGGTCTTGACGGTAACCCGTCAATGAAAAAAGTAACACGTATTGGTAACTTTAACTTAGTTACAGACGACGGTTACTTAATTTATTCACCAGAAACAAAGTCGATTCAACCACTTGGTAAGCAGCCTGATAGCTACATTTTAGACGGTATTGCAGACCTTGAAAAAACATCACCTGACAACTATGCTGGTGTATATGTGGATCCAACACGTGGCGCGATTTTGCGTATTAACACTCAAAAAGCAACACTTATGGAATACTTCCATCAAGGTGGCGTAGTAGGTTACATAATTACTGCGTTGTTAGCTTTAGGTATGTTAATTACTCTAATTCGTTTTGTTGACCTTACGCTTACTACAAGCAAAATTAAGAGCCAACTTAAAAATGTTGCTACACCGAATACAAATAACCCATTGGGTCGTATTCTTAAAGTGTACCATGACAACAAGAATCAAGATGTTGAAAACCTTGAGCTTAAACTTGATGAAGCGATTCTTCGTGAAACGCCACGCATCGAAGCTGGTATCAACATTATCAAGATCCTTGCTGCAATCGCACCATTACTTGGTCTACTAGGTACAGTAATCGGTATGATATTAACGTTCCAAACAATCACATTGTTCGGTACGGGCGATCCGAAGATCATGGCTGGTAATATCTCTCTAGCACTTGTAACTACAGCGCTAGGTCTAATTGCTGCACTACCACTAATTCTACTTCACGCACTTGTAGCTGGTCGTAGTAAGTCGGTATTACACATCCTAGATGAGCAAAGCGCAGGTATCGTTGCGACTCACGCGGAGAAGGAGAAAGCCTAATGCTAGTCCTGATGGAGATATGGGAATCTATCAGGGATTTTGTTGGCACAGGCGGCCAGGTTTTATACGTGGTCGCGATAGCACTCTTTCTGATGTGGGTTTTAATGATTGAGCGCTATTGGTTCTTACTTGCAGAGTTTCCGCGTTTATCGCAAGAAATTATTGCAAAGTGGGATGCCCGCCAAGACACTACGTCTTGGTACGCACACAGAATCCGTGAAGCATGGATTTCTGAAGCGTCTGAAAAATTAGATCAGCGTATGTTGTTGATTAAAACATTAGTAGCTGTTTGTCCTTTAATAGGTTTGTTAGGTACTGTTACGGGTATGATTTCGGTTTTCGAAACCATGGCTAGTCAAGGTACTGGTAATGCACGATTAATGGCATCAGGTATTTCAATGGCAACAATCCCAACAATGGCTGGAATGGTTGCGGCACTATCTGGAGTGTTTTTTAGCTCACGTCTTGAGACAAAAGCTAAAATGGTGAAAGCCAAACTTGTAGATAACATGCCTCATCACTAGAGAGAGAATTAAATATGGCACGTAAACAACGTTTTCGTGAAGAAGAAGAAGCAGCGGTCGATATGACGCCGATGCTTGACATCGTATTTATCATGCTTATTTTCTTTATCGTAACTACATCGTTCGTTAAAGAGGCTGGTATCGAGGTCAATAAACCAAAAGCTGCCCAAGCTACTAAGCAAAAAAATGCTAACATTTTTATTGCTATACGTAGTAACGGCGAAATCTGGGTTGATAAACAACAAATTGATGTTGAACGTATTTCAGCAAAAATTGAAAGTTTATTAGCAGAGCAACCTACCGAAGTTGTGATTATACAAGCTGATAAAGAAGCTAAGCACGGCACGGTAGTTAAAGTGATGGACCAGATTAAAGCGACGGGTGATAACCTAAGAATTTCAATCGCTGGAGATCAGTAATGATTCGTTTTCTGTTTTCACTGATTGCAGGTGGGGCAGTTACTTTCGGCTTGTTCTACTTCATGGCATTCCTCATCTCTGGTGGGGCTGACCGTAATACTGAACAAAAAGAGCAGATCATAGTCGAAATAATGACGAATCCGCCTGAATCTAAGGTGCAGGAAAGAAGGCGTGTTCCGCCTCCTCCTCCTCCACCGCCTAAGCAGCCGCCTAAACCGCAGCCGCCACAGCCGGAAAATAACAACCCTAATCCTGGTGGATTGTCATTTAATATGCCAAGCATCGATGTGGGAAGCACGGCAGGTGGACTAAGTGGTCCGGGTGCATTTGGACGAGATGGTGATGCGACACCTATCGTTCGAATTGAACCAAAATATCCAACGCAAGCAGCACGTGATGGTAGAGAAGGTTGGGTTCAACTTTCGTTCACTATCGATGAGTTAGGTGGCGTGGTTGACGTTGATGTAATTGACGCTGACCCGAAACGTGTCTTTGACCGTGAAGCTAAACGTGCATTGCGCAAGTGGAAGTACCGTCCTAAAATTATTGACGGTAAACCACAAAGACAAGTTGGTTTACAAGTTCAATTAGACTTTAAACTTAACCAAGGCAACTAAGGAGGCGAGTAATGAGAAATTTATCTAAAGTAACTGCTCTTGCAATTCTTATGTCTGTGTCGGGTGCAGCTTTGACTGCACCTGTTTTAGCGGCGCCAAATTACGCAAAAATTGAAGAGCGTAAAAAAGCAAAAACTAAAATCATGGGCGAGCGTACTGGTAAAAAGGTAATTAAAGCGTTTGACTTGTATAATGAAGATGATGTTGATGGTGCACTTGCTTTACTTAAAGAGTTAGATCCGTCTAACGATTTTGACAAAGCAACTGTAAATCGTTACTTAGGTAGTATGTATGCTCAAAAAGAGCAATACAAAACAGCCATTAAGTATATGAAAGCAGCGATTGCACCAGATGTATTAAACTTTGCCGATCAAGCACAGGGTTTAAAAACCTTAGGTGATATGTATGCAGGTACTGAGCAATATAGTGCTGCAAAAAAAGCCTACGCTGATTGGATGGACTTTACAGGTGAAGAAGATCCGAAAGTTTATACTCGTATTGCGCAAGCAAGTTACGAACTTAAACAGTTTAAGGATGTTATAGAACCTGCAGATAAAGCGATTAAGCTTGAAAAAGAGCCAACAAAAGCTCCTTATCAACTTAAGCTAGCTTCATATTTTGAACAAAAGCAGTATCAAAATATGGTTCAAGTTGCAGAAGAAATCGTTCGTGTATGGCCAGATGATAAAAAATCTTGGGTAGGCTTAGGTAAGTATTACTTACAAACTGAAGACTACAAAAAAGGCCTAGCAACTATGGAAGTTGCATACAAAAACGGTTACTTTGAGAACGAAGTTGAATACAAAGTACTAGCTAACTTTTATTCTTTAAACGAAATACCTTATAAAGCAGCATTAACGCTTGAAAAAGGTGTTAAAGAAGAAAAAGTACAACGCACTAAGCAAAATATCAGTGCAATTGCTAGTAACTACCATCGTTCAAAAGATATTGAAAAAGCCGCTAAGTATTACGAAGAAGCTGCAAAATTTGATAACGATGCTGAGCTTTATCGCAAAGCCGGTTCGTTACTTTTACAATCTGAAAACTTTAGCGCTGCAGTTGTTCGTTTGAACAAAGCACTAGAGTTAGGCTCTGATAAAAAGGGCACTATTTATTCAGATTTAGCTGAAGCGTACTACTACCAAGCTAAGTATAAGCAAGCACATGCTGCAATTACTAAAGCTATGGATGACCCTCGCACGCGTAAGTTTGCAAAAGGTTGGGCTACATATATTAAAGATAAAGCCGCTCGCAACGGTGTTAAAATTTAATTTTTAATGTATATTAGCAATTTTTAAAAAGCCCCATTGGGGCTTTTTTTATTGGGATGAACATGAACAAAACGCTTATTTTTTCATTTTTACTTTGTCTATTTTTGGCCTCTTGCTCTAAGCAACCACAGCAGTACACATCGTTTGATGAAGCGCAGCACGCATTAAAATCGCTTAACTTAGCTTTATATCAGCCAAAAAATAGTAAACACGCAGGGCTGCGTGGTGAGCAATTGCCTTTTACAGATGCGTATTTAAAAAAACGCCACGCTATTTATCAAAGCTTAATGCAAATGCAACTAACCAAGCAGCAAACTGAGCAGGTTAACTATCTTGTTATTGCAGAGCGTTTTCCTGAGCGTTACTTTGCCTGGCCAGCACATACAAATGTTTTAGTTAATTTACTTAACTTAGCAAGTTCAGAGAGTGACTATCAAAATATAAGTAATTGGCTTGAATTTGTGCAGCGACAACTAGAAAGTGCGCAATTAAGCAATTTAAAGTTGAATAAAATTGAACACAATTTAATAAAAAATTATGTGCTTAGTGCACTAAGCGATAAAAACATACCCAATAGCTTATTAGCTCAACTTAATATTTTAAAAGATTATTTAGTGCAATATAGCCCCAGAGGAAGTGTCGGGCTATATGGTTTAGCTAATGGCAGTGAGTGGTATCAAAGTAAGCTAAACTATTTTAGTGGTACAGTGCACTCTCCGCTAGAGTGGCTTACTATTATAAATGAGCAGTTAAAAGAGGAAAGTACACAACCAGCCAATCAGGAGGTTAGCCAAATTTATCCACAGTCATTTTTGGTGCAATTTACTAATGGGGATAAAGAGGTACCAGGTTTAGATTGGTTGTCGGGGTTTAGAAACTTACCCGCTATAGCTGAAAACAAATCACTTTTAGCGCAGCAAAAAACGCTAATGTTAGCAATGATGGAAACTGATGTTGGATTGCATATTCATGCGTGGACCTTGCCACAGGCAAAGGTTAACTTAATAAAGCGTTTAAACATTAGCGAAATAGATGCAACAAGATTAGTTAAAAATATAGTGCTTTACCCTGGGCAGGCATTTAGCTTTGCTCAGCAATTACTTTAACTGCTCCAGCGACTTAACGTTGCTCAATGTGCGCTTTATTTAGCGCACTGTTCACAACGTTGTGTAGCTGGATCTAATTCGAGTAATGCTGTGGTTATAGGCTCTTCACAATCACAGCAATAACCGTACTGACCTATCTCAATTTGACTCACAGCAGCCTCTAAAGTGGTCATTCGTTGAATATATTCACCGTATTCGGGACCTAGTTTTTGCGCCGCCAAATCGAGCCACTCTGCATTGACTGTTTGCGTTAATAAAGATAATAAATGCTGATGAGATAGATGCGCTGATTGAGAAAGTAAGTTTAATATAGTTAATTTTACTTCCTCTATTTCATTAATTAACCTTTGCTGATGTTGCATCGTGTATAACCCCTTTATAATTAGCATTGAGCAATAGGGGTATTATCTAGGTAGATTTACTTACGCGTTATGATTTGCATCAAACTGTGGCGCTTTGGCATACTTACTTAGTACCTCTGCGACATCTTCTTTGGCCTTTAACCGGCGGATCTCGTCAAATAATGTTATTGCCTGTGGGTACTGACGCTTTAAGTAGCCTAACCACTGCTTAGTACGCGATGCAAAGTACTTTTCATCTTTAGCCGGGTCGTGATGAATAGCAGAATTTATTAAATGATAAAGAATATGCTCCCACTCGAGCCCTACATAATGTTCATTATTTATATTCGCTTTAATCTTTTTTGCTAAATCGGGATGAGATAACGCACCACGACCAAGCATTAAGTCGGTACAACCACTGCGTTTTTGGCACAACATAGCATCAGCTACTTGCCATATTTCGCCATTGGCCACAACCGCAATATCTTTATCTTTAATTAAAGGTGGGATCTTTTCCCAATAAGCAGGTGGGTTATAGCCATCACGTTTAGTGCGAGCATGAATTGCAATACTACTTGCACCAGCGCTGACAACAGCATCTACTATTTCTTGGCTGTTACTGTCATCATCAAAACCAAGACGAATTTTTGCACTCACTTGATGCTTGCTATCAACGGCGTCTCTTACCGCTTTAATTATTTCATACATGTGCTCGGGATCTTTAAGCAGTACAGCTCCGCCTTTACTTTTATTAACAGTTTTTGCAGGGCAGCCAAAATTTAGGTCTATGCCATGGGAGCCCAAACTAATTGCTTTAACTGCATTTTCTGCAAGCGCACCTGCAACTTGACCTAATAACTGAATGCGTACCGGTGTACCAGCACTAGTGAGGCCATTATTGCTAAGTTCAGGACAGTAACGATAAAAAACTTTATCAGGTAAGCAAGCATCAACAACACGCACAAACTCAGTCACACATAAGTCAAAACCACCTATATTGGTAAGAAGTTGGCGCATTTTGAAGTCAACAACACCTTCCATCGGTGCTAAAACAAGTTTCATAGAAAGATTAATTATGGCTAAATAAAGGGATGTGTAGTGTAACCGTTAATCATAAATTGATAAATCCGTAATTACCGCGCATAGTTACTTTAGCCAAAAAGTTTACAATTAATTAAACTAAAATGAAATTTTTTATTTTTATACAGGTCTACTTAAATACATACTCGTATTTTCCAATTCTTTGGTTATACAATCTTATTAAAAAGAGAGTCATATAATGAATACAATCAAAAAAAGTTCAATCGCGTTAACACTAGGTGCAGTTGTTGTTGGCTCTGCAAGCTTTGTATCTGTGGATGTGCAAGCCAATCCTTTTGAGTTTCAACAAATGGTTACCGGCTATCAAATAGATGCTACCGAAGGTAAGTGTGGCGGCGAAGCAAAAGCTAAAAAAGAAGGCAAATGTGGCGAAGCTAAATGCGGCGCAGATGCAAAAGCTAAAAAAGAAGGCAAATGTGGCGAAGCTAAATGTGGCGCAGATGCAAAAGCTAAAAAAGAAGGCAAATGTGGCGAAGCTAAAAGTGGCGTAGATGCAAAAGCCAAAAAAGAAGGCAAGTGCGGTGAAGGTAAGTGTGGCGGTCATTAAAATTTATTAAAGTAGAATAACTTTACTTCAGGTTAAATACTTTAATACCATATAGAATAAAGGGCCGGTTGGCCCTTTTTGTTGGGAGTGGTTATGACACAAATTATAAATACTGACTTAGGTATGGTTGGTTTAGGCTTACGCAGAGAAATGCTCGACGAGTTACTAATGCATGTACCTAAACAAGTCGATTTTATGGAAGTTGCTCCAGAAAATTGGCTGAAATTAGGTGGGCGTTTTAAAAAACAATTTAAAGCATTAACCAGTGCTAATAGTTTTGCTTGTCATGGCTTATCGCTCTCAATTGGCTCAACTGCGCCAATTGATATTGAATTTGTAAAATCACTAAAAAAGTTTTTTGATGAACATGATGTAAAAATTTACAGCGAGCACTTAAGTTACTGCTCTGGCACTGGGCATATGTACGATTTAATGCCTATTCCGTTTACTTTAGAAGCGATTGCTCATGTAGTGCCGCGTATCGAACAAGTACAAGATATATTAGGGCGCCAAATTGCTATAGAAAATGTGTCTTATTACGCAGCCCCAGGACAGAAAATGTCAGAGCTGGCGTTTACTAATGCTATTTTAGAGCAAGCTGATTGTAAGCTGTTACTCGATGTGAATAATATTTATGTGAACTCAGTAAACCATGGTTATGACGCCGAAGCCTTTTTAACCGGATTACCTACACAGCGCATTGCTTACGGCCATGTAGCTGGGCATTACAATGAAGCAGATGATCTAATTGTAGATACTCATGGTGCAGATGTAATTGACCCAGTTTGGCAGTTACTCGATAAAGCGTACCAAACTCACGGTGTATTTTCGACGCTGCTCGAGCGAGATTTTAATATACCGACCATTAATGTATTAACCAAAGAGCTAGATATTATTCATAACCTGCAAGCAAAATACCTTGATAAATCATTAATCAAACAGCGAGCTTAATAAGCATGTCTGAACCTAGAGTGCCTGCAAAAGGAGTATTTAGTTATGAGCTTTATTGAAATACAAAACGAATTTATGGCGCATATTCGCAAACCCAGCCAAAATAAAAAGCCGCAAGGGATTGAAGATAGACGCATGGCGATTTACCGCGATTTATTTTTTAATAATATTGTTGGGTTTATTTCGTCGGGTTTTCCGGTGTTAAAAACCTTATACAGCGATAAACAATGGCAAATGCTTATTCGCCGATTTTTTAGTGAATATGATTGTCACTCACCGTATTTTTTAGATATAGCAGGGGAGTTCATTAATTATTTATCAAGTAATTATGAGATGCAAAAATATGATCCGCCATTTATGCTCGAGCTTGCCCATTATGAATGGATTGAATTAGATGTAGCTATTACACAGCAGGCTGAAAATGAGCAACTCATAGCGTCTGATCAGGTTGCTTCTGCGCGTTTGTACTTATCAAGTACTGCACGTAATTTAAGTTACCAATTTGCGGTGCAAACAATAAGTACGCAGTTTCAGCCGCAACAACCATCAGCACAGCCAAATTATTTTGTTGTATATCGCGATGGCGATGATGAAGTTCAATTTTTAACAACTAATGCTATGACAGCCTTGTTATTATCGATTATAAGTGAGCATGATGGTTTGATACTCGATACTATTTGCGAGCAAGTAACCCGCCATGCTGTGCAGTTTAGCGCTGCACAAATTGCCCAAGGCGCACTTGTTACTTTACGTGCCATGGCTGAGCTTGGGATTATAGTGACAAAAAATCAAGCTTAAGCTCTTTATAGATTATTTTACATCGTTTATTATGACGCCCTTATGTGTCGTGCTTAATAAAAGGTTGTAAAAATGTCAGATGATAAAGAATTTAAAGATCCGTTCAATGCAGCGTACTTTTTTGGCTTCGTAGCTATATTTGTAGGTATTGGTTGCTTAAATGCAATTGTTGGCTGGTTTGCTGTGTTATCTTAATTATTTATCTCAAGGCTGTTGTTACCAACAGCCTTATTCATAAAACTTCCCCTCGCCTGAAACGGTTAAAACACCTTTTATAATAACGTCAAACTCGCAATCAAAGGTCACTTAAGGTTATAATCAGCTGCTTTGTAATATAAACCATTGAGCAGTTAAAATTATGACTCAAGTAACACCAGCAATTATCAAAAACAGCATAACTACTATTGCTGATTACCCTAAAGCGGGCATTATGTTTCGCGATGTAACGACACTAATGGCAAACCCAGATGCATTTAAAGCGACTATCGATGCTTTTATTGCTGCATATAAAGATCAGGGCTTTACCAAAATTATTGGTACTGAATCACGAGGTTTTATTTTTGGTGCACCCTTGTCTTATGCTTTGGGTATTCCATTTATTCCAGTGCGTAAGCCTGGCAAACTGCCGCGTGAAGTTGTTCGTCAAGACTACCTACTTGAATATGGCGAAGACACATTAGAACTGCATGTAGATGCTATCGTTCCAGGTGACAAAGTATTGCTTGTGGATGACTTACTAGCAACCGGTGGTACTATTGAAGCAACCATTAAATTAGTGCAAAAATTAGGTGGCGAAGCCACTGATGCAGCATTTGTTGTTTCATTACCAGAGCTTGGTGGTGAAAAGCGTATCGCAAAAATGGGTATTAAAATCCTAAAATTGGTTGAATTCGAAGGCGAGTAATCGATGAGTTATCAGGTTCTAGCGAGAAAATGGCGTCCACAAACCTTTCATGAATTGGTTGGACAGTCTCATGTTAAACAAGCGCTGGTTAATGCGCTAACGCAAAATAGACTGCACCACGCTTATTTATTCACTGGAACCCGAGGTGTGGGTAAAACCACAATAGCGCGTATTTTTGCTAAAAGCTTAAATTGTGATGAAGGCATTTCGGCAAATCCGTGTGGTCAATGTAGTAGCTGTAAAGATATAGAAGCAGGACGTTACATTGACCTACTCGAAATAGATGCAGCTTCGCGCACTAAAGTAGAAGATACTCGCGAAATACTCGATAACGTACAATACGCGCCTACACGGGGCCGTTATAAAGTATACCTAATCGATGAAGTTCACATGCTTTCTAAGCACAGCTTTAATGCGTTACTAAAAACGTTGGAAGAGCCGCCTGAGCACGTGAAATTTTTACTTGCGACTACCGATCCACAAAAGCTACCTGTCACTATATTATCTCGCTGCTTACAATTTAACTTAAATGCGTTATCGCAAAGTGAAATAAAAACTCAGCTTGAACACGTACTGACGCATGAAAAACTGAACTTTGACGACGATGCTTTGCGTATTATTGCCAAAGCCGCAGACGGTAGTATGCGAGATGCACTTAGCTTAACCGATCAAGCTATAGCGCAAACTAATGGTGATATTAACAACCAAGCTGTACAAACTATGCTTGGTTTAATGGACACCCATTATAGCCAAAGTTTACTAGCCGCGTTACTTGCCCAAGATGGCGCAGCGCTAATGAAAGAAGTAGCTAATGTTGCTAGCAGAAATCCTAATTATGTGGCCTTACTAGATGATTTAATTGCATTAACGCATTTGACACAGTTAAGCCAATTAGTGCCTGAAGCTGCCGCCCTTGATGAAACAAATGCCGATTACATCACGCATGTTGCTCAAAATACAAATCCACAGCAAATTCAAATTTACTATCAGCTACTGTTAAACGGTAAAAAAGATCTACAATGGGCGCCAGAGCCTCGTTTAGGCTTTGAAATGATTATGCTGAGGCTGTTAGCGTTTCAACCAATTGATACACAAAGTCAGCAACCAGTAGCTGTAAATACACAGCCGGTGCAAAGTAATACGACAAAGGCTAGTGCCTTACGTGATATTTTAAATAAAAGTAAACCGCTACCAAGCACAGCTCAAAATAATGATACAACGCAACCACAAATTATTGAGCCAAAACCAGCTGAGGTCGCTAAGCTATCAGAGCCGCAAAACGTAGCGCCCGATCCACTTAATAATAACTCTAGTACAACGCAGCAGGTTTCAACTACGGTACCAGCAGTTGAGCAAGCAGTAGAGCCAACAATTGTGTCGGCTGTGCCAAATGAAGCGGCGAGTGAGCAATTAGTAACTCAGCAACATCAGCATACAAATGACGTTACTGACGAGCAAGCCCAGCGTCAAAGCGAAGATGAAGCCTACTTACAGCAAAGTAATTTAGAGCACTCATTAGCTGCACAGTTTGATGATGTTATTAGTAGTGCGGTTGATCAAGGGTTTAACCCTGCAACAAATACGGCAGCGCAAGCTCAGCAAAGCCAAGCCACCTCAATTAGCGAACAAGAAGCGCGAGCGCAATCTGCTATTGCACGTATTTTAAGAGATAGAAATATATCGGGTGCGGGTAAGCTCTCAAATGCAAAAGAGACGGAGCAGCAAAATACAGCAAATTTAAGCTCTGCTAACACTCGCCCGAGTCGTTTTACAGCTAATAGCAGTAACAGCAATGAGCAAAATGTTACAACAAATAGCGATGCAATTAATCACAGTAGAGCTAACAATAATGCGCAGCAAACACACGCAGATAATCCGCCGCCGTGGCCTAATGATTTCGCAGGTGAGAGCGAAAAAAAGCCACAGCTCCCACTAGCGGGGAGCCAAAACAAGGCAGCAAGCCAAGCTCAGTTTGAGTCAAAGCCTGAGCGAAAAATAGACTTTAAAGCAAAGCACCAAACAATTACCGAAAATTTAGCCCCTGAGTTACTTGAGCAAATTAACCCGCAAAAAGTACCCGAAGTTGTTGTAGCGCAGCCTAGCATTCCAGCGCCTGATGATTTTCAGAGCCCAATAAGCGAAATTCGCTTTGCGCATCAGCAAGACGAGTGGGCATATTTAATTAAACGCATGGGATTAGGCGGGCGTATGCGCCAGTTTGCGTTGCACTCTATTTTTACTAAGCAAGGCAATAATTTGCATATAGATGTTGATGAATCACAAAAACATTTAGATACGCCCATGCTACGCCAAAGACTTGATGCGGCGTTATCCAGTATTTATGAGCACAATGTAACACTGAGTATTAATTTTGCTAAAGGGGTGATTGATTCGCCTTACTTAATTCAGCAAAAAATTGATGCAGGTCGTCATCAGCAAGCAATAGATGTGATCACCTCAGACGATAATATAGTACAATTTCAGCAGCTATTTAGCGCCGAAATTGACGAAAACAGCATTCAGGCATTGTAATTTATTACAACAGCCCTTATTTAGTAACCTAGTTAATGTATTAAAAAAGAAAGAGAGAAAGTTATGTTTAAAGGTGGAATGGGTAACATGATGAAGCAGGCGCAGCAAATGCAAGATCGCATGCAAAAAGCCCAAGACGAAATTGCAACATTAGAAGTTGTAGGCGAAGCCGGTGCCGGTTTAGTTAAAGTAACTATGCTAGGTAATCACAACGTTCGTCGCGTAGAGCTTGATGAGAGCTTAATGCAAGACGACAAAGACATGATTGAAGACTTACTTGCAGCTGCATGTAACGATGCTGTACGCCGTGTAGCAGACGAAACACAAGAGCGTATGGGTAAAGTAACTGGCGGTATGCAATTACCACCAGGTATGAAAATGCCGTTTTAAGCCTATATGCAACTTTCAGCTAGTTTAACTCAGCTTATAGAAGCATTGCGTTGTCAGCCGGGCATTGGCCCTAAGTCAGCGCAACGAATTGCTTTTCACTTGCTAGAGCGCGACCGTAAAGGGGGCACTCAACTTGGCAATGCACTGACAAAAGCTATGACGGCGGTTGGTCATTGTGAGTCATGTCGCACTTTTTGCGAGCAGTCGCAGTGCGACATTTGTTTAAGTACTAAACGCCAAGACAGCGGCATATTATGTGTTGTTGAATCGCCAAGCGACGTACTTGCTATAGAGCAAACTGGTCAATATTTAGGGTTGTACTTTGTATTAATGGGGCATTTATCGCCTATTGATGGTATTGGCCCTAAAGAAATTGGCCTAGATGTTTTAGAGACAAAGCTGGCTCAAAGCGGTATAAATGAGGTGATTTTAGCAACCAACCCTACGGTTGAAGGCGAAACCACCGCACATTATATTGCCCAGCTTTGTCATAAATACAAAGTAGGTGCCTCGCGTATTGCCCATGGCATACCGGTAGGTGGTGAGCTTGACTTAGTCGACGGGACAACGTTAATGCATGCCTTTAGTGGCAGACGAGCGGTAACACAAGACTGAACTAGCACGGCTATTTGAATAACTAAATCAGCCCACATAACTTATGTTGTGTGGGCTGATTAATTTTCGCTTTAATTAATAGCATTATAACCGCGTAAGACGCTTAGGATAAATTCTGGTTAAGAGATTTACTCACGTATTGAATCATAGTTATATTTAAGTTTATTATCCGGAGCTCAAGTTACATAGGCTGACTAAGCAACCGCTGAGATTGGATTATAACTAGAGTGACGAACTATACGTTTAATAACTCTCTCTGTTAATAGCAGTGTATCGGTTAACGCGTAATGGTGACGACTTTTCACTTTGGCAATCTGCAAACCTTTAGCAGCAATCATTGCCTCATTAATCTTAGTAAACCCATCAGATTTACCCTGTATATCGCTTGTACGATATACATCGTAACCAAGTAAACTTGTTCCTGCTGCAATACGATCTGCATTTTTATCGATTACTTAACGAGAAAACCCTGTGATCTTTAGTCGCTGGGTAGTTCACTCCATATCCATATCCATATGCGCTGCTCGCATTAGCCGTGGCTGAAACTAACGCCACAACGATTGCTGCACTTAATAAGCTATCGTTTTTATCATTTTATACCTTAAGGCTCTATTAGGAGTGCTCAGTGTTTAATGCTTTATTGGTAGGTGCATCTGGGATGTCATTCGCTTTTACTAGCTGAAAACCTCGAGTAATTTACTGTTTGAGTAAGAACTATACGCACAATGGCATTACGTTCTCGTGAGTAGAGTGTAACAGGCTATTTTTTATAATATTGATCTTTTTAATAATCACTTATAATTTCAGCTGTGTTTGCAAAAAAATTAGTGTAAACAACACCGATACCGTAAATAGCTTGGCTGGAATAAATTAATATCCGTTTAGCTACACAATAAAGATAACCAATTATTGTGGTTCTTTAGGTTTAACTGATGAGCTAGCTTAGCTAGTCGTCGCGTGCGGAGAAAGTTAAATGACTCGATATGGTTTGTCTTTACTATTACTTTTACTTAGTAGTTGTGTTTTGGCTGAGGTTGCCGTTGAAGGACGTATTAAGTTTCAACACATTGAAAATAATGAGCTCTCCGATACTGATTTATCAACCAACTTCGCTCGACTGCTACTTAAGGCAGATCTGCCACTTAGTAATAATAGCTTATTTTATCTCGAAACGATTGCTGCGTATGATTCCTCTTTTGCACAAGGAAAATATTCATTTGAGCATAATGAATTTGATCTGCATCAAGGCTATCTGAGTGTTACAAGCCCTAATCATGCTATTAAATTAGGTCGACAAGTTTGGTCAGTTGCAGACCAAAGGTTGTTAGGTAAGCGCGAAGGTACCAACGTAAGAAGACGCTTCGATGGCGTGATGTATCAAAATAACGTCCTTAACCAGCTGCAAATTAATGCATACCATGGCTATGCTGTGGCTAGCAAAACAGGCGTGTTTGATGATAAACATTTATCTTCTGAAAGAATAACAGGTGTGTACTTTAGCACAGCTGAATTACTGCTGCACAGCATGTGGTACCGCGATACCACGGCAGAAAATAACGAAAGCAGACACACTATTGAAGCCCAATATCGTAAAAAATTAGGCCGTTTTAGTAGCACTTTTCACGTGGCTCATCAAACCGGCATAGTAAAGAGTGAGCATACTAAAGCATGGTTTGCACAGTTTTCTGGGCTGTATTCTTTCGCAAACTTAAAGTTTGGCCCTACTTTAAGTTATGCAACGGGCGGTGAGGCAGGGCATGAAGATGGATATTTTCGATCTTTATATGCAAAAGCGCCGTATTATTCTGAGGCAGGTATATTTTCTACCACAAATATCAAACATATAGGCGCAAAATTGCAAGCTCAACTTACTGATAAATTTGATATTAGTTTGGATATGCGTCGATTATTTAGAGTGAACGAACAGGGCGATATTTTTGGTCCTGGCAGGAGTCTATTTATTGCTAATGAGCAATTAAAAGGCGCTAAAATTGCCGATACTTATAGCTTAACAACACAGTATTTGTATACAAAAAAAATCTCTTTTGAACTGGTTACCAGCTATATAAATATGAGTAACAGAGCGAATTTAGAAAAAGATCAAAGCTTTTTTGTTGAAGCGATGCTGCATTTTGCCTATTAAGTCACACTGATTAACCAATTCATGGGTTATTTTACAGCGACAAATGTTACTATCTGCTTTTAATAAATGGCCCTGTATCAATTGTTATCCCTAGCAGAGCAGCTAATCAGCGCTCAGCTTTACCGGTGTAATTTACTCACTTTACTTTGAACCAGACACATGCCGCCTAGGTGGCGCTATGTGTTATTAGGAAGACTATGTCTGAATTTCATCACTTAACCCCCTGCGCTATTGATAACTTTGTCGCGCCGCAGTGTGATCAGAGCGTGCAGATTGTTTATCACGATGAAGACATTTTACTGATCAACAAACCCAGTGGTTTGTTGAGTTTGTCGGGTAAAAATCCGCTCAATTGGGATTCTGTGCATTATCGTTTGGTAAATGGGCAAACAGGTATTACGGCTGCGTACCCTGAGGCTAAGTTACCGCATAGGTTAGACTTAGGTACATCAGGCATTATGATTGTGGGATTAAACGCGGCGGCTTCTAAGCACCTAAATAAACAGTTTCAGGCGCGTACAATTAAAAAGCGCTATGTAGCCATGTTACACGGGTGGTTAATTGACGACGAAGGGCAAATTAGTGCGTCGATAGCAAAAGATAAACTGCTTTTTCCGCGGGTTAAAATCTGCGAAACCACAGGTAAAACAGCCGTAAGTGAATATAAAGTGCTGCAGCGCCTAACGCAACCACAGCGAACCTTAGTGCAATTTACACCCATTACAGGGCGTACGCACCAATTGCGTATTCACAGCCAGTTTATAGGGCATCCTATTTTAGGGTGCGATTTATATAACAATGCACAAAGCGAGCATATGGCAGCGCGCTTACAGCTTCATGCAAGTGATTTGTATTTTCAGCACCCGGTAAGCAATGAACAAATTCATATGCAATGCGCTGGTACGTTTTAGTTTTAAGACAATATTGGTTAGGACTTTTTTTATTTTTTCCCTTGAAGTTCTAGCAGCTCCCCCCATATTAAGTGCATAACGCAGACACTTTGCAAATTGGAGATATATAAATGACTGCAGCACAAAAAGAAACATTAGGCTTTCAAACAGAAGTAAAACAATTATTAAACTTAATGATTCATTCTCTTTATTCTAATAAAGAAATATTTTTACGTGAACTTGTGTCAAATGCCTCAGATGCAGCAGACAAGTTACGCTTTTTAGCATTATCACAAGGTGATCTGTACCAAGGCGACGCTGACTTACGTGTGCGTATTAGCGCTGACAAAGAAGCTAACACCATTACTATTTCTGATAATGGTATTGGTATGACCCGCGATGAAGTAATAAGCTCTTTAGGGACGATTGCAAAATCGGGTACTGCTGAGTTTTTCAAAAACTTAACTGGCGATCAAAGTAAAGACTCGCAGTTAATTGGTCAGTTTGGTGTTGGTTTTTACTCAGCATTTATCGTGGCAGACTTGGTAACGGTTCGCACCCGTAAAGCTGGCGAAACAACTGCTTACGAGTGGGAGTCTCAAGGCGAAGGCGAGTACACGCTGCAAGAAATTGAAAAAGAAGGCCGTGGTACCGACATTATTCTACATCTTCGCGAAGAAGAAAAAGAGTTTGCTGATGAGTGGCGCCTGCGCAGCATAGTGACTAAATACTCGGATCATATTTCGACCCCAGTACAAATGTACAAAGCAGAAGTGCCAGAGTCTGAAGGGGAAGATGGCGAAAAAATCCCAGCAGTACCAGGTGAGTGGGAAAGTATTAACCGCGCTACTGCACTGTGGACTCGTGATAAGTCAGAGCTTTCAGATGACGAATACAAAGAGTTTTACAAGCACGTAAGCCACGATTGGGAAGATCCACTAAGTTGGGCGCATAACAAGGTAGAAGGTAAAACTGAATACACTAGTTTGTTATACATCCCTAAAAAAGCGCCATTCGACTTATGGAATCGTGATCGCCAAAGTGGTTTAAAACTGTACGTACAACGCGTGTTTATTATGGATGACGCTGAACAATTCATGCCAAGTTATTTACGTTTTGTAAAAGGCTTATTAGATTCAAACGATTTACCACTTAACGTATCTCGCGAAATTCTACAAGACAACAAAGTAACGCAAGCTATTCGTAAAGGGTGTACATCGCGTATTATTAAAATGCTTGAGCGTATGGCTAAAAACAAAGCGGACGATTACCAAGTATTTTGGAATGAATTTGGTCAAGTGATCAAAGAAGGCCCTGCAGAGGATGCAGCTAATAAAGAAGCAATTTGTAAACTATTACGTTTCTCTTCTACGCATACCGATTCAGCAACGCAAGATGTATCGCTTGAGCAATACGTTGAGCGCATGAATGAAGGCCAAGAAAAAATATACTACGTAGTGGCTGATACGTTTACTGCTGCGAAAAACTCTCCGCATTTAGAGATTTTCCGTAAAAAAGGCATTGAAGTATTACTGCTAAGTGACCGTGTAGATGAGTGGATGATGAGCCACTTAACAGAATTTGCTGATAAGCAACTACAATCAATCACCCGTGGTGATTTAGACTTAGGTAAGCTTGACGACGAAGAGACTAAAAAAGCGCAAGAAGAGTCTGAAAAAGAAGTTGCCGGTTTAGTAGAGCGTATTAAAACTGCGTTAGGTGATGAAGTTAAAGAAGTGCGTTTTACGCATCGTTTAACCGACTCTCCAGCATGTGTTGTTAGCGATGACAACGACATGAGCTCACAAATGCAAAAGCTAATGGAATCGGTTGGTCAAGCCGCTCCTGAAGCAAAACCTGTGTTTGAGCTAAACCCAGAACATCAACTTGTTAAGCATTTAAATGATGAGCAAGACGAAGATAAGTTTGCACAGTGGTCGCATGTATTACTTGACCAAGCGTTACTTGCAGAGCGTGGCACACTTAAAGACCCTACAGGGTTTGTAACTCGCTTAAATAAACTTATGCTTGAATTAAGCAAATAAGTTTAAAAAATTAAAGATTAAGTTAAAAGGGAACCTAAGTTCCCTTTTTTATACGCTATAAGCCCGCTAATGACTTATCAATTAGTATAAGTTGCTTGAGTATCGGCGGCGCTTATGGAAGAATTCAGGCTTCAAAAAACAAACTATTACTAAGGGACAATGATATGCGCATTATTCTTTTGGGCGCGCCGGGTGCAGGTAAAGGCACTCAAGCTCAGTACTTGATGGATAAATACGGTATTCCACAAATTTCGACTGGTGATATGTTACGTGCAGCAATTAAAGAAGGCACTCCACTGGGTCTTGAAGCAAAAAAAGTAATGGATGCAGGCCAGTTAATTTCTGACGATATTATCATTGGTTTAGTAAAAGAGCGTATTACTAAAGCTGATTGCGAAAATGGTTTTTTATTAGACGGTTTCCCGCGCACCATTCCACAAGCAGATGCGATGAAAGAAAATGGCGTAGTGGTTGATCACGTTATTGAATTTGATGTTGCTGATGAAGTGATTGTTGAGCGTATGGGTGGACGTCGTGTTCATCCAGGTTCTGGTCGTGTTTATCACGTTGTTTATAATCCACCAAAAGTGGCAGATAAAGACAACGAAACAGGTGAAGAGCTTATTATTCGTGCAGACGATACTGAAGAAACAGTACGTAAACGCTTAGGTATTTACCATGAGCAAACTATGCCATTGGTTGATTACTACCAAGCAGAAGCTGCTGCGGGTAACACCCAGTATCATAAGCTAGATGGTACACAAGCTGTTGATGCTATTAGCAAACAGTTAGGTGAGCTATTAGGCTAATTTACAGTCCTCTATTAAATAAAAACCGCTAATGTAAAATTTAGCGGTTTTTTTGTGCAGAGTTTAGGTTAATTTAAAGTGCCTTTAGTTTTTCAATCACGCTGGCATATTCTGGTTCAGTTGCAAGGTTACTCACTAATTGCTTATAAACCACGTTATGGTTTTTATCTAAAATAAGTACAGCGCGTGTTAGTAGCCCCATATCTTTAATTATAAATCCATACTTCTGACCAAAGTCGTGCCATACCGAATCAGAAAGCACAATTACCTTATCTATGTTCTCAGCTTTGCAAAAACGTTTTTGCGCAAAAGGTAAATCGCTACTAATGGTCAACATGGTTATGTTTGGAAATTGTTGTGCTACTTTTTCGTTAAAGTGTTTAGTTTGTAGGCTGCAAATACCGGTATCTAAACTAGGTACTACGCTAATCAAAACGGCTTGGCCTTTATACGCACTCAATGTAACAGGGGTAAAGTTAGCGTCGACCACTTTAAACTCTGGTGCGCTATCGCCTACAGCAACTCCCTTACCTAATAAAGTAACAGGTTTACCTTGTGCGGATACTTTGCCAGCATCAAGCGTGTTTTCGGTATAATCGGCAGCAAAAGCCACAGAACTAAATGCACTTAATGCAAAAATTAACGAGCGAAACATAGGGTATTTCCTTTTAGATTCAGGCTGTAATAGCGTTAAGTGTATTATACTGCGAAGTGCTCACCAAGCAGAAGAAGTAGATGCTTTTATTTATTAATCAAAAATTGTAAACAAGGTATACTTTGATATAACATACATATGTAAAAAATATGTATATAAAAAACAATAATTAAACCTTTATTAATGCAGTTTGATACCTATAACAGGGTCAAAATAGAGAGAGAATATGTCAACATCGGTACTAATATGTGATGATTCAAAATTAGCTAGACGCCAACTAGCTCGATCTTTACCAGTGGATTGGGATATTAAAATTGAATTTGCGCATGACGGTGTAGATTGTATAAACCAAATAAAAAAAATACAGCCAGAAATTCTTTTTCTTGATTTAAATATGCCGGAAATGGATGGTTATGAAGTACTCATAGCGATACGAGAGCTTGGTCTTAATGTGCTCACTGTGGTGGTTTCTGGCGATATTCAGCCGGCGGCACATGAGCGCGTATTAGAGCTAGGTGCAATTGATTTTATTCAAAAACCTTGCTCCGCAGAAAAGCTAGCCACTATTATTGAACATCATGGCATTAAAGACAAAGCAATGCGAGAGCGCCTTGCGCACTCGTTAGGTGAGCAGGTAGACCCTGATGTACGAGATATATACCAAGAGCTTACTAACGTGGCCATGGGGCAAGCAGGCGACCTACTCGCTAGGTTACTTAATGTATTTGTTAAGCTGCCCATACCTAATGTTAATATTCTAGAAGTAAATGAGCTTGATATGGCGCTGCGCTCAATTGATAACAGCACCTCAACCTCGGGTATCTGCCAAGGCTTTATAGGCGGCGGTGTTTCAGGGGAAGCATTACTACTTTTAAATGACTCGAGCTTTAAAGAAATAGCATCGCTAATGAACTACGACGGTGAGCTCAATGAAAAAGTAGAGCTAGAGCTGTTAATGGATATCAGTAATATACTTATTGGCGCTATTTTAACTGGACTCTCTAAACAACTTGATATGACATTTAGCCAAGGGCATCCCATAGTACTGGGTCAGCATAGAGATGTATCAGAGCTGGTTAAATCTAACAAACCACGTTGGCAACGTACCTTAGCAATCGAGATAAGTTACGGTATTGAAAACCACAATATAAATTGCGATTTGATGTTGTTATTTACCGAAGACTCACTAAAAACTTTGAAGTACAAAGTTGCCTACCTATTAGAAGATTAACGATTATGTCAGCTGATTTAAATATGAATGAAATCCATTGGTTAATGGATATGTTTAATACTGTTGATGTGGGCCTAGTGGTGCTCGACAGAGAATATAAAGTGTGTGTATGGAATGGTTTTATGGAAAATCATTCTGGATTACTGCCAAGCGCAGTTAAACACAAAGACTTATTTGATTTATTTCCCGCAATAGATGAAAAGTGGTTTAGAAGTAAATCTGAATCCGTGTTTGTACTAAAAAACCGCTCGTTTACAATTTGGGAACAGCAACCTTATATCTTTCGTTTTAAAAACTATCGGCCAATTACCGGCAAAGCTGATTATATGTACCAAAATGCCACCTTTATTCCACTAACAAATACCCGTGGTGATGTTGAGCATATATGTATTATTATTTACGATGTAACAGATGTAGCCGTTAATAAAAAAGAACTCGAACAGTTAAATAAAAAGCTTGAGCAAGTTAGTCAAACCGATAGCTTAACGCAGCTAGCTAACCGAGGGCACTGGGAACATACGTTACGCCAAGAGTTTTTGCGTACTAAACGCAGTGGTGGTTGCAGTACTTTATTAATGTTTGATATTGACCACTTTAAAAAAGTGAACGATGAGTACGGCCACAGTTGTGGTGACGAGGCATTGCGTCATATTGCAAAATTACTAAAAGGCACATTGCGCGAAACAGATATAGCAGGGCGCTACGGTGGTGAAGAATTTGCTATCACCTTACTCGATACTGATAAACAAGGTGCGATGATAATAGCCGAGCGTTTACGTGAACTAATAGCGGCAACCCCGGTGGCTTACAAAGATCAGCTAGTGAGTATGACGGTTAGTATTGGCATTGCCTCTTATAGTAATGAATTTAAAAACCATGAACGCTGGATTGAGGCTGCCGATAAAGCACTTTATAATTCAAAACACAATGGTAGGAATAGTATTACTATGTTTGACGATATAAAAAATGACGCCTAAGCGTCATTTTTTATATCGGTTAGTTAACGCAAGTATGCAGCGTTGCTTAATAAATCTATTATCCATAATCTAGATTATTTACTCCGTGGTATGGCGATAATCATCTATTGGACATTGACTAAGAATAGAAACTTCACCGCTACTCGACTCTTGCTCTAGCTTTACTTTAAATCCCCATAAACGGTAAAGATGTTTAAGTACTTCATCGTGTGAGTTAGCGAGCGGAATATTATTGTGCGGCACATAACGTAATGTAAGAGATCTGTCGCCTCTAATATCAACATTATAGATTTGAATATTAGGCTCGTGATTACTTAAATTATATTGCGCCGATAACGCCTCTCTCACTGCTTTATAGCCATTATCATCATGAATAGCACCTATTTCTAAATGAGGGTTATTTGTATGATCAACAATAGTAAATAATTTAAAGTCACGGATCAGTTTAGGTGATAAAAACTGGCTTATAAAACTTTCATCTTTAAAGTTTTGCATAGCAAAGTGCAGCGTGTCGAGCCAATTACTGCCAGCATACTGCGGGAACCAGCGTTTATCTTCCTCTGTTGGTTGCTCACAAATACGGCGAATGTCTACCATCATATTAAAGCCCAGAGCATAAGGGTTTATACCCGAGTAATATTGGCTATTATAAGGTGGTTGATAAATCACATTAGTGTGGCTTTGTAAAAACTCCATCATAAATGAATCAGTCAATTTTCCTTCGTCATATAAGTGATTCAAAATAGTATAATGCCAAAATGTAGCCCAACCTTCATTCATCACCTGGGTTTGTTTTTGCGGATAAAAATATTGCGATATTTTACGTACAATCCGAATGATTTCACGCTGCCATGACTCTAGCAATGGCGCATTTTTTTCAATAAAGTATAAAATATTTTCTTGTGGCTCTTGTGGAAAATGACGCTCATGCTTTTTAGCTTCTTGTTGTTGAGCTGGAATAGTGCGCCACAACTCGTTTACTTGTGATTGTAGATAGTCTTTTCGTTCTTGCTGGCGCTTTTGTTCTTCAAATAATGAAATACGTTGCGGGCGCTTGTATCTGTCTACGCCGTAATTCATTAGCGCATGACAAGAGTCGAGCAGGGTTTCTACCTCAGTAATACCGTATTTTTCTTCGCAGCGGCTAATGTACTTTTTAGCAAACAGTAGGTAATCGATAATTGAGCCGGCGTCGGTCCAGGTTTTAAATAAGTAATTCCCTTTAAAAAAAGAATTATGCCCATAACAAGCATGCGCCATAACCAGTGCTTGCATGGGCAGGGTGTTTTCTTCCATTAAATAGGCAATACATGGATCGGAGTTAATGACGATTTCGTAGGCTAATCCCATTTGACCGCGTTTATAATTTTGCTCAGTTTGAATAAACTTTTTACCGTATGACCAATGGCTATAGCCTATAGGCATACCAACGCTAGAATAGGCATCCATCATCTGCTCAGCGGTGATCACTTCAATTTGATTAGGGTACGTGTCTAAGCGATAGTGCTGTGCAACACGGGCTATTTCATCACGGTACTGGGCCAATAACTCAAAAGTCCAATCTGGGCCATCACTTATATGTTTATCCTTCATATTTACTACCTCGCTTAGGCTATGCAGCCCCTTGCTGCTGACGACCTTTTTTAAATAGCTCTCTAAAAATAGGGTAAATATCCTCAACGCTTTGAATATGTTGTATGGCAAAATTAGCATGGCTTTGGGTTATGTCTTGATACTCGCGCCATAAACTTTGATGCGCCCGTGTGGTTATTTCTATATAGGCAAAATAGCGCACTGCGTTTAATAATTTATTACGCAAAATTTGTCCACATTGCGGTGTGTCGTCTGCCCAGTTATCACCATCAGACGCTTGCGCGGCATACACATTCCATTGTTCAGAGTTGTAGCGCTCTTTAATTATTTCGTCCATGAGTTTAAGGGCACTCGAAACAATCGTGCCGCCGGTCTCTTGGGAGTAAAAAAACTCTTGTTCGTCAACTTCTTTAGCTTGCGTGTGATGGCGAATATATACCACTTCAATGTCTTTATAGCTGCGTGTTAAAAACTGATATAGCAAAATATAAAAGCGCTTAGCCATGTCTTTTGTGGCCTGATCCATAGAGCCAGACACATCCATAATACAAAACATCACGGCTTTGCTGGTAGGGTGAGGGCGTTTTTCGTAATTACGAAAACGTAAGTCGTAATTATCAATAAAAGGCACTGCCTTAATTTGCTTTTTAATCAGTTCAATTTCACTACTTAACAGCACAATAGCAGCTTTATCAGGATGTGCTTGTGCAAGTAAAATAACTAACTGAGCTTCAAGCTCTGCTAATAAACGCTTTTTACCTGCGCTCATGGCCACGCGCCGTGCTAACGAGCCTTTGAGTGAGCGTACAATATCAATATTACTTGGCATACCATCGCTGCAAAAACCAGCGCGATGAGTTTTCATTTGTACTAGTTTGTCGAGCTGATTTTCTTGCAAGTTTGGCAGCTCTAAATCCTCAAACAATAAATCTAAATATTCATCCTTTGAAATCGAAAATACAAATTCGTCTTGGCCTTCTCCCGAGTCGCTCGCTTCACCGCCTCCTGCGCCACCACCTTGCCCACCTTTAGGGCGCTCTACTTTATCGCCAGTAGAGAACTGATCGTTCCCTGGATGTATTTGTTCTCTATTGCCGCCTTTTCCTTGATGAAATGTAGGTTCGCTAATATCGCGTTGCGGAATAGAAATACTCTCTCCCGAACTTGCGTCGGTGACACTGCGTTTATTAATCGCATCAGAAACCGCTTCTTTAATTTGTTTTTTATAGCGCCTAATAAAGCGCTGGCGATTAAGCGTGCTTTTATTCTTTGCGTTTAATCGCCTATCTATAAAATGCGCCATTAATTACCTCCTAAACTACCAATATGAAGGTTATTGCGATTTTCTAACCCGTAAATACCATTCAGATAACAACCGCACTTGTTTTTGTGTGTAGCCTTTTTCGACCATACGATTAACAAAGTCTTCGTGTTTTTGCTGATCCTCGGCAGAGGTTTTGGTATTAAACGAAATAACGGGTAGCAAATCTTCGGTATTAGAGAACATTTTTTTCTCGATCACGGTGCGCAATTTTTCGTAGCTGGTCCACAGTGGGTTTTTACCATTATGGTGCGCTCGAGCCCTAAGCACAAAGTTTACTATTTCGTTACGAAAATCTTTTGGATTAGAAATACCCGCTGGCTTTTCTATTTTTTCAAGTTCTGCATTAAGGGCATCACGGTCAAATAGTTGGCCAGTATCGGGGTCGCGGTATTCTTGATCTTGAATCCAAAAGTCGGCGTAAATAACATAACGGTCAAAAATATTTTGTCCGTATTCAGAGTACGACTCTAAGTATGCGGTTTGCAGCTCCTTACCAATAAACTCCACATATTGCGGAATTAAATAGCCTTTTAAAAAGCTCAAATAACGCTCTTCGGTATCAGATGCAAACTGCTCACGCTCAATTTGTTGTTCTAACACATAAAATAAATGTACTGGATTCGCAGCAACCTCTAGGGTGTCAAAATTAAATACTCGCGATAAAATTTTAAAAGCAAAACGGGTAGAAAGTCCTGTCATACCTTCATCAACCCCAGCATAGTCTCGATACTCTTGATACGATTTAGCTTTAGGATCAGTGTCTTTTAGGGTTTCGCCGTCATACACTCGCATTTTTGAAAAAAGGCTCGAGTTTTCAGGCTCTTTTAATCGTGATAGCGTTGAAAACTGCGCTAAAATTTTAAGTGTTCCCGGGGCGCATGGCGCGTTGTACAACTCACTGTGTTGAAGTAGCTTATCGTAAATTTTAATTTCTTCGGTAACACGTAAGCAATAAGGAACCTTAACAATATATACCCGGTCTAGGAATGCCTCATTGTTTTTATTGTTTTTAAATGTTTGCCACTCAGATTCGTTAGAGTGGGCTAGTATCATGCCGTTAAAGGGCAGAGCACTAATACCTTCAGTACCGTTGTAGTTACCCTCTTGGGTGGCTGTTAGCAGAGGATGCAGTACCTTAATAGGCGCTTTAAACATCTCAACAAACTCCATTAAGCCCTGGTTTGCTAAACATAAAGATCCAGAGTAGGCGTAAGCATCGGGATCATTTTGTGCAAAATGTTCTAGTTGGCGAATATCTACTTTACCCACTAGTGCCGAAATATCTTGGTTGTTTTCATCCCCAGGCTCTGTTTTGGCAATCCCTATTTGATTTAAAATAGAAGGGTAGCGTTTAACCACTTTAAATTGGCTAATGTCGCCATTAAATTCTTTTAAGCGTTTTCCGGCCCAAGGCGACATAATAGTTTTCAAATAGCGTGGTTTAATGCCGTATTCTTGTTCAAGTAATTTAGCATCTTCAATCGGATCGAATAATGACAGCGGGTGGTCGTTTACAGGGGAGCCTTTAATAGAATAAATGGGTACTTGTTGCATCAAGTATTTCAGTTTTTCGGCAATAGATGATTTACCACCACCAACCGGACCCAATAAATAAAGAATTTGTTTACATTCTTCTAGGCCTTGAGAGGCGTGTTTTAAATAAGAAACAATTTGTTCGATGGCATCTTCCATACCATAAAAATCAGCAAAGGCAGGGTAGCGTGCTACTACACGATTAGAAAATAATCGACTTAAGCGTGCGTCTGTTGCTGTGTCTATCATTTGTGGCTCGCCAATTGCCATTAGTAGGCGCTCAGGGGCACTTGCGTAGGCAGATTTGTCGGTTTTACAAATATCTAAAAACTCAGCAATACTGTACTCTTCTTCTTGTCCAGCTTCGTATCGTGCTTGGTAATGATCAAAAATCGTCATAAAGACCTCCAAAACCCACTTTAAAAATAGCTTAACTTCTTAAAGTCTAGTCACGATTTTGAATTTTTGTGCAATAAAATTAAAAATTTATATTAAAAATTATGATCTTGACTTTTTAATATAAGAGGTACTTGTACAAGGAGATGGTAATTTACCAAGCATAAAAAAAGACGCCGCAGCGTCTTTTTAAATTTAGCTTTTAAGGGCTAATTAAGCGAAGTTAGCGTTCGCGAATTCCCAGTTAACTAGCGACCAAAAACCTTTAAGGTAATCTGGACGAACGTTACGGTAATCGATGTAGTAAGCGTGTTCCCATAAATCCACAGTTAGGATTGGAGTAACGCCATCATCAGTTAATGGTGTAGCAGCGTTAGAAGTGTTAACTATGTCTAGTGAACCATCAGCTAGTTTAACTAACCAAGTCCAGCTAGAACCAAAGTTATTAACTGCTTTGTCGTTTAATGCTTCTTTAAATGCATCAAAAGAGCCCCATTTAGCATTGATTGCATCAGCAACCGCGCCAGTAGGTGCACCACCGCCATTTGGCGATAAACTGTTCCAGTAGAACGTATGGTTCCAGATTTGTGCAGCGTTGTTAAACACGCCACCGTCTGATGAACATACGATTTCTTCAAGAGATTTGTTTTCAAACTTAGTGCCTGGGATCAAACCATTAAGTTTAACAACATAAGTGTTGTGGTGTTTACCATGATGAAACTCAAGAGTTTCTTTTGAAATATGCGGCTCAAGTGCATCAATTGCATATGGTAGTGACGGTAGTTCAAATGCCATTTTTTATCTCCATCTTCTTTTAGTTAATAGTCCATTTAGTAATACGTAATGCCTGTTGGAACAGGCCAGTTATCTATACCAAACGGGAATATAGTGTTACTATAATTGTTGAGTATTCTACTCAAGTTTTAGCAAACAGCAATGCTATTGCTAAAGACTATTTCAATTGCGGCTTTATTTGCCCATTTTAAGTTATAGATCTATGGTCTCACTGAGTTATTTTCAAGGCCTTAGGTATATTAAATTATCGTCATTTTGAGGTTGTAGATGGAAACCATTGATAAAATTAAACAGCAAATTTCAGAAAACCCAATAATCCTTTTCATGAAAGGATCGCCTAAGTTGCCTAACTGTGGTTTTTCTTCACAAGCATCGCAAGCGTTAATGTCATGTGGTGAACCATTTGCATATGTTGATATTTTACTTAATCCAGACATTCGTGCTGAGCTTCCTGCTTATGCAAATTGGCCTACATTCCCACAGTTATGGGTAGATGGCGAATTAGTTGGTGGTTGTGATATTATCATCGAAATGTTTCAGCGTGGTGAATTACAACCATTAATTACTGAAACAGCAGCTAAATATAAAGAAGCTGACGCAGAATAATATCTCGATAAGCACGCTTTTTAAGGTGTATTGATACAAAATTTTGCTAAAACAATAAAACCACTTTTATAGTGGTTTTATTGTTTTTTATTAATCGTTTCTTATCGATAAATTAATCATTAAAAACTTACCAGCCAAACCAAATTAGACGTGCGTAAATGCTGCAACATTAGCTTTTAGACTTAAAAAGTTGAGTAGCTCAGCAATAAAATACCTACTAAAAGCCAACATCAAAGCACCACATTAAAACGCTTTACCCCACTGTAAGTACTTTATTTATTGCTTGAATAAAATACAGTAATACTTAGTCCATAGAAAAATGATCTAATGAGGGTCTGCCTTTTGCTTTTGCGCGTTTTAAACCTAAATAACAGGCTAAATTACATAGCAATTGCAATGTAATTATTACCCCACAAATAATAATAAAATTGTTCAAAGTGGCTGTTGTATTATTCATTATAAAAAACAGCGTGATCAATAACTGCCATACCAATGCTGTATTTAAATAGCGCAATAAAATCTGCTTAAAGTGAGTATGTTTAAAGGTACTCAAAATTAGAAAAACAAGGCTAACGATTAACACTAACCAGCCCGCAGTTAAACAAAAGTAGGCAACTGTATTTTGCATTTTAATCCTTAACTCTTAACCCTACTAACCACATATTAAAATAAACGTATAAAAGTAATATTAAGCGTGTGCCATTATTAGCTCTTTAGCATTTGCTTTTGCTGTTTTACTTATATTATCACCCCCTAATAGGCGTGCTATTTCGTTAACTCTGCCATCTTTGTTTAAAGGCTGCATATGGGTAAAAGTTTCTCCATTTGCTATTTCTTTAGCAACAAAAAACTGTTGATGCGCACTGCTGGCTACTTGCGGTAAATGGGTAACACAAATCACTTGGGTAGACTTACCTAATTGACGCAATAACTTACCAACAGCAGAGGCCGTTGGGCCGGAGATCCCCACATCAACTTCATCAAAAATAAGGGTAGGTGTTGTGACTTTTTGCGCAATAATTACCTGAATAGCTAAACTTATACGCGACAGCTCACCACCCGATGCAACCTTTGCTAATGGTTGTAATGGTTGTCCTGGGTTAGTTGATACTAAAAACGATACATTGTCGTAGCCTAAGCTATTTGGTGCGCGTTCGGTTTCTTGAGTTAGGGCAATTTCAAATATGCCGTTTTCCATTGACAGGTTTGCCATGCTGTTACTAATTAAGCGGTTTAGTGTATTAGCATACTCACGGCGGCTTTGGCTTAGCTGTTCACTAGCATGTTGATAATGGCTAAGTGTGTTTTCAATTTCAGATTCTAACTGCTCTAAGCGAGAGCTGTTATTGCTAATAGACTCGAGTTCTTGACTAATAGCTTGATGAAACTCAACCAATGCCTGTGGTTTAATATGGTGTTTACGCGCTAAATCCATAGCGCCGCTTAATCTGTTTTCTACCTCCACCAAGCGAGCAGGATCTAAATCGGCCTGCTCAGTGTAACTGCGCACTTCTCGGCTAGCTTCTTCTACTTGTACTGCGGCCTCTGCAAGCAATGTAGCTACACTTGCTAATGTTTCATCATATTGTGCCAGCTCAGAAAACTGTTGCGCGCTGTGTTGCAATAACGAACAAGCATTTTGCTCATCACTTTCGTATAAATGCTGTAACTCACGCTGACACGTTTCTAAAATCGTTTGGCTATTACTTAACTTGTAATGCTCAGCTTCTATTTGTTCAAACTCACCTTCTTGTAGGGCAAACTCGTTAAGTTCTGCTACTTGGTATTCTAATAGTTGTTTTTGCGCAGCTTGCTGCTGCTGTTGTTGTTGTAAGTGTTTAAATTCTTTTTGTAAATTAGCAAATTGCTTATAGCTTTGGCTAACGCCACTGACCAAATTATGATGTCCGGCATAGGCATCTAGTAGCTGCAGTTGATGCTCGGCTTTTAACAAGTGTTGGTGGGCATGTTGGCCATGAATCGAAATTAAATACTGGCCAAGCTCTTTTAGTTGCGCTGCTGTTACAGCGCTGCCATTAATGTAGCTTTTGCTGCGGCCATTTTTACACACCACGCGGCGCAATAAACATTCGTTATCGGTGTTACTCAACATATTTTGTTCTAAAAAAGCATGAGCGAGGGGTAAATTACTTAAATCAAATTGCGCGCATACTTCCGCTTTATCTGTGTTTGGGCGCACAGCTGAGGCTTCGGCGCGCTCGCCTAAACATAGCGAAAGGGCATCAATAGCAATCGACTTACCCGCACCCGTTTCACCGGTAATTGCGGTCATGCCGTTTTGCCACTCTGTACTTAAATTACTTACAATTGCGAAATTTTTAATTTCTAAACCAATTAACATACTGTTTATCCATCCAGTCAATTGACTGTTAATTTATACAGTGTTTTGGTTTTTTGCAAATTAAATTTTTATGACTTACGCAATTTCTTCATCTTGAATAATTTTAGAATGGCTATTAGTTTCGCTTGTTTCGTCAGCATTATTAATATTATCAGCGAGTTGTTCTATGTCTTCTGTTTTAATATTAACAATAAGGGCGGGTAAAATAGTTTGATAAAAAGTCTTGTTATATAAAATACCTTGCAAGGGAAGTTCCGCTACAAAGTACTGGATATTATCGACTAAATTTTGAGAAACATTGCTTTGATAAGTTTTAATTAACTCGTTCGACAGTATATTAATAAGTAAATCGGCAGTACTTTCTAACTGGTTTAGGTTTTCATCCGTGTGAGCTTGCACCACAAAAAAATTGCTTACAATGGCTTGTATACGTGGCAGGTATTTGGGTCGGATAAGCTTAGCGTCAAGTAACTCATTGAGCTTTAGCTTTAAGCGAGTATTAACTTGTGATACTCGAGCATTAAAAAGCTTTTTTTTCGCTTCGATTGCTTTTTTACGGTTATTTTCAACAATTAAATAACTAGCTAATAATGTAATTAATAATAATAAAGCAAAAAAAACAATATAAGTCATTGCCGCACAATCCTGATTTGGTTAGCTATTTTATAAAAAATATATTTTGCTCTAAAGCACGATACTTAGCAATAAAATTAGTATAAACGACTGCCCCAATTGAGCTTTTGGCGTAATACGTTGTAATAAGAGTAATTTTTAGGATGAATAAGGCGCAGCTTTTTATCGGCTTTTTTAATGACTACCTCATCACCAGGTAAAACGGCGAGTACCACATGGCTGTCGCAGCTAACTTGCAAACTATCGGTGTTCTCAAGGCTTAGTTTTAAGCGTACTTCGTTATCGGCATCAACTACCAGAGGTCGGCTCGATAAAGTATGTGGAAACATAGGCACTAGCGCTATTGCGTTAAGCTCAGGAGTAAGAATAGGGCCGCCCCCCGATAGTGAATAAGCAGTTGAGCCGGTAGGGGTAGATACAATAAGTCCATCAGAGCGCTGAGAAAACACAAAGTCGTTATTTATAAAGGCTTCAAACTCAATCATATGCGCTACTTTGTCGGCATGTAAAACAGCTTCGTTTACAGCCGAGTTTGCACTTTTAAGTTCGTTATGACGATACACTTCTACTTCGAGTAAGAAGCGCTTTTCTTCAATATACTCACCGCTGAGTACCTGCTCTAAACTGGCTTCGAAACCCTCGGGGTTTAAATCGGTTAAAAACCCAAGGTTGCCTCGGTTTACACCTATAACGGCTATATCAAAGCGTGCTAATACACGCGCTGCGCCAAGCATATTGCCATCGCCACCTACTACAATGGCTAAATCAGCTTGTTCACCTAAGTCGACCAGTTTAACTAACTTATTTTTTGGTATATCAATAAGTTGGCTTCCTGTGCGTTTTTCTACAATAACTGTAAAACCAAGCGCAAGTAAAAATGTATGCAGGCGCTGCAACGTTGCCGCCGCATCTGGATGATTTGGTTTACCAATAAGGCCGATAGTGCGAAAAGGAGAATCCATAATAAATACACAGCAAGTTTTAATATTTGTAGAGTAACCTAAAACAGAAGTGTTTGAAAATACAGATCGTTAGCAATACTGCAATGAATTAATCTTGCAGCTCATTAATTTACGTGCCGTGTAGCTAATGACTTGAAATTAAGAAGCTCTGCCCCGATATAAAGCACATGAGACAAGATGCAGTAACCATGAAACTAAACCCACGAGATCAACAAATTTTTGCGGCTGTAATGAGCACGTATTGTAATGGTGAAGGTTTACCTGTGCCATCAACAAAAATTGCCAAGCTAAAAGGTATGGCAGTTTGCTCAGCTACAGTACGTAATGCCATGGCACGTTTAGAGAAAGTGGGCTTGCTCTACTCACCCCACACATCAGCGGGGCGCGTGCCAACAGACTACGGATTTGATTATTGGTTTGAGGAATTTTTTGCACTCGCCGACATAGCTAATTACTGGCAACCTGCGCAAACACAATTAGTTGAATTAGCGCATGGTTTAAGTCAGCGTTATCAGGTGTGTTGTTGTGTTGGTTTGCCACAGGTACGCTCGCAACAAGTATTTAGAGTGGAAGTGCTCGATTTTGATTCCACGGATTGGTTAATCTTATTAATAGACAGAGCAGGGCAAAGTCATAACATTTGTATTAATAAGCCCGATGATGCAAGTGATACTGTGCGTTATCAGTTTGCCACGTGGTTAAATACGGTATTTAGCCAACAAACCTTAATAGAAGGCTTGTACCGTATGCAGGCAATGGCTAATACTGCACCGCGTAACTGTCATGATTCACTCAACCAATGGACGCGTGAACTAAGCCAAAAGCTTGGCTCTGATAATAGTATTGTGGTTGGTGAAAACTATTTGTATAAACAAATAGATTGCGAGCAAAGCCTAAACATTGGGGTGTCTTTTTTAAATTTTGTCGAAGACAAGCTAGTATTTAAAAATGGGGTGTCGGTACTTAATACTGAAAACCTACCTTTTTCAGAGTGTAACGAATTGATTGTGATTAGCTTGCCGTACTTTCAAAATCAAGAATATCAGAGTCGTTTTTGTGTAATTTGTCCAAAATCAGCGCCAATCGAAAAAATAATCCAAGAATTTAAATTAATTGAGACATCTAACTCTTGAATCTTTTAATTCAATCCCCATAATTACCGCAGTTGTAAAGAATTGGAGCACATATTTATGTCTGAGCAGAGACAAAACCCAGAACAAGAAGTAGAACTAAACGAAGACCTAGCAAAAATGGAAGCTGATGTTGAAGCCGCTGTACAAGCAGCAGAAGAACACGCAGAGCAAGAGCAAAGCCCTGAAGCCGAAATTGCAATGTTATATGCAGAGCTTGAAGTAGCAAAGCAAACAATAGCAGATCAAAAAGACGGTGTAGTTCGCGCCGCTGCTGATGTTGAAAACATGCGTCGTCGTGCAGCACAAGATGTAGAAAAAGCACATAAATTTGCACTAGAGAAGTTTGCTAACGAATTACTCCCGGTTATTGATAACTTAGAGCGCGCAATTGAGTTTTCTGATAAAGAAAACGAAACGCTAAAACCTGTGCTAGAAGGTATTAGCATGACGGTAAAAAGCTTTAACGATGCTGTTGCAAAATTTGGCGTTGAAATTGTTAACCCACAGGGTGAGCAGTTTAATCCAGAGTTTCATCAAGCTATGTCAATTCAGCCAAGCAACGATGTATCGCCAAATACAGTATTAGCGGTAATGCAAAAAGGCTACACCTTAAACGGACGTTTATTGCGCCCAGCTATGGTTATGGTATCTAAAGCAGCTGACGCTTAAGTTGTTATTAATGATTTAAAAAATGCCTCAATTTGAGGCATTTTTTTTGCTATTTAAATAGTGAACCAATTGCACTAAAACAGTTAGTATTACAGCACCAAACATCAAGCTTGAAAAAGGCACGGCACTTTTAGCATGTAGTATAGCTAATAGGGGGCCGACCAAAGCACCGCTACCAAAGCGTAACGTACCAATAACTGCGGTTGCTGTGCCTGTATTTGCTTCAAACTTCATTAAAATAAGTGAGTCAGCATTACTGGCTATTATGCCTAAGCTCATCATAAGTGGTGCAATAGCACCAACAATAAAGTAAAGCGACAGCTGCATAATACTAAAAGTAAGTAACGCAGCGCCCGAAAGTAAGCCAAATATTAATCCGTAGTAGAGCATTTTACGAGAGCCAATTCGCGGCACAATACGAGTATTTAAAAAATTCCCAAACATAAGTGCTATAACGTTAAATGCAAACAAAATGCCAAATAACTGCTCTGATACTTTAAATAAGTCTAAATATACAAACGGTACTGAGGTTAAAAAACAAAAAAATCCAAACGATACAAACATAGAGCTTAAAATGTCGGCACGTGCATCTTTGTTACTCAGTATTATTTTATAACTATTAAAAAATAATGGCAGCCCTTTAAGGTCATTTTTAAAAATAGGAATGTCGATTAAATACACATGCACAAAAGCTAAAATAATAAAGCTGTAGGCCGCTAAAATTAAAAAGATGGTAGACCAAACAGAAAACCCTAAAATAAGCGAACCAATTGAAGGTGCAAGTAATGGCGCTACCATCATAATCATCGATACATAAGACATACCTTTGGCGGTGTTTTTTTGGTAAATATGCCTAATTATCCCAGGAACTACCACGGTTGCCGCTGCACCGGTAAATGCCTGTACGGTACGCAAGACCCAAAATGCATATATATCGGTAGTAAAGGCAAGTGCTAATGACGTTATACCAAATAAAGTTAAGCCAATTTTAGCCAATTTACGGCGACCAATTTGATCGGCAATAGGGCCAAAAAATAACATCCCTAATGCATAGCCCGCTAAATAAATACTTAACGATATTTGTACGTTAGGCATACTGGTTTGTAAGTCGCCCGCAATAACTAACATTGCCGGTAAATACATATCAATAGCTAAAGGCGTAATTGCCACAATACTAGCTAGTAAAGGCAATAAAATACGGGTGTTAAAAGACGAAGCCGATGCAGGCATGTATAAACTCAATCATTACTAAACAGGATGTATAGTGTAACAGGGCATGCTGATTGGATAAACTTAGTTTGCCTGCTAAGTTAATTGTAATGGGTAAATAACCTGAGATCCGGATAATAAACCTATCTCGAGCAGCTATTTTCAGCGCTAACTGCGTTGAATTTACTTGCAATAGGCCAGCTATTGACGCGTAAATTTGCCTTATTTTCACTGAAAATCTCTGGCTAGAGAAAATAAAATTAAATATAACTATGATTCAATACGTTAGTAAATCTCTTAACCAGAGTTCAGGTTAAATAAACAACAAAATTTTATTGTTACTTGCTAAAAAGCAATTATTTTAAACTGCGGTGGTATTTGCTATTCTAGCGCTAACAAAAAATATGATTTGAGGGAATATAATGAAAAAACTCGTGATAGCTATATTAGCTACTGCAGTGCTGGCTGGCTGTAAAACATCACCAACAGGGCGCACCCAAATTGCGCTTTATTCTGATCAACAAATGAGTGAAATGGGCACAGCCAGTTTTGCTGAGATGAAAAAAAATCAGCCAATCAATAAAAATCCACAAACTAACGCGTATGTAAATTGTATTGCCGAGCAAGTAGTGGCTGTTTTACCTAAGCAGTACGCTTCGCAAAAATGGGAAGTAGTGGTATTTGAAGACGACTCAGCGAATGCGTTTGCATTGCCAGGCGGTTACATTGGTGTGCATACGGGGCTGCTAAAAGTGGCTACTAACCAAGACCAAGTGGCTACAGTGCTTGGCCATGAAGTAGGGCATGTAATTGCAGAGCATTCGAACGAGCGTGTATCGCAAAGCTCAATGCTACAAACCGGCATGCAAATTGGCGGTGCAGCTCTTGAAATGGGTAATGTTGGGTATCGTAACGAAATTATGCAGGGTTTGGGCTTGGGTGCACAATACGGTGTTGTATTGCCGTTTAGTCGTTCGCACGAATCAGAAGCTGACGAAATCGGCTTGGATTTAATGGCGCAAGCTGGTTTTGATCCAAAAGAGTCAGTTACTTTATGGCAAAATATGAGTAAAGCGGGTGGTGGCGCAACACCTGAGTTTTTATCAACTCACCCAGCACCAGCAAGCCGAATTAAAGACTTGCAAGCACAAATGAGCCAAGCTTTAGGTGAGCAAAAAACAGCAAGAGCACAGGGTAAAAACCCACAATGTAAGCTGTAATTTAGTTTAACTACAAATAAAAACCCTGTAAGTAATTTACTTACAGGGTTTTTATATTCAGTGCTAATCTTTATTTATTGAGTAAAGAGCTATTAGGGAGTCCATATAAGACCCTAGTTAAAGCTTAAAAAGTCCACTCAACATGAAGTTGTGGTACCGATTCTGTAACATCAGTGCCAAATTTGTTATGCCAATATTGCCACTCCATCCCTAGCAACAGAGTGTTTTCTTTCATTTCAAGGGCATGGCCTAAATCCCAGGTAATAATAGGCTGCGCTAAAAACCACGCACGCACATCTTGACCAAATTCATTTTCACGCTCAGCAATGTACTCAACATGGCCCTTTACATTAAACTTTTGCGTGCCGATCATAAAAGGGTAATCAAACGCAACATCAAACATCCAGCTATTAGTTTCTATAGGTGCACCACCTTTTGCTACGCCTTCACTGTCATCAATGTAGGCAGTTACCAATGTCTGAAAAAAGTTAAAACCAGGTACATCCCAGCTTAATTTAACACCCGGTAAATATTTCATTACCTTGGCGTCTCCTGCTACGTTAATACCGGCAGTTAAACCAACATCAATTAACGCGCCTGAACCAATCTGTTGGCCGGTAATAGCTGATAGGCTAACGGTTGAATACCATTCGCCATAAAAATCACGGTCTTGAAAACCGTCTTCAAGGTCGTCTTTACTGTAATCAATAAAGAAAAAATTATCGCCGTAATCATAACCAGATGCGTGCTGAATTGAATACACAGCGGTATCTGACTCTTGCTCTGTGAATGGATTTGTTTGCTCGCCATAATTAATGTGTAGAGCAGTACTGCTCCAGTTAGCAGCAATAGCAGAGGTAGATAAAGCGCAAGTGCTTAAACATAAAGCGGGAAGTAATTTTTTTAGTTTCATAATACTAATTAGTGTGACACGCGGGAGCGCTATTATAAGCAAAGGGGAGTGGTTTGTTAATTATTATATTACTGTGTTGTAGCTTAATCACTAAGCTACAACACAGTAACGTTAATTTATGCTTTATTTCTGCGCAGACAAATAACCGCAATAGCACTAAAAGCTAATATAAAACAGTAATAAGAAGAAGTTGATACTTCCCATGGGCTAATTTTAAATGTAGCTCCAAGTAGCAATGCTTGCGCGCCATAAGGCAGGGTCCCTTGCGTTACGCAGGCAAATATATCGAGCAAACTAGCCGAGCGTTTACCAGTAATATTACCATCATCAGCAAGTTTTTTAGCAATTGGGCCGGTAACAATAATAGACACGGTATTATTAGCAATACACATATTGCTGGCCATTACTAACGCCGCTATACCGAGTTGGTCAGCCACTTTTCGATGCCACTTAGCAATCACTTTAGTAATTGCTTGGATTTTTTTCGCTATGTAATCCAGGCCACCATTAAGGCGAATAAACTCAGAAAGACCACCTATAAACATCGACAGCAAAAATATTTCTTGCATGTCGGTAAAGCCTTTATAAATATCTTTTACAAAGCTGGCGCCTTCATAGCTACCAGTAAAGCCCATAAGTGCAGCAAAAACAATACCGCTAAGCAAAACTACAAATACGTTAAAGCCCATTACCGCAAGCACTAAAATAAAGGCATAAGGCAACACTAATAAAATGTCGTAATCTTTGGTTTCAACAACTTGTGCAGCGGGTGTTAAATATAACAACAACGCAATTGTAACAATGGCGGCCGGAATAGCTATTTTAAGGTTTTCTTTAAACTTATCTTTCATTTCACAACCCTGAGTACGGGTGGCCGCAATAGTGGTATCTGAAATAATCGATAAGTTATCACCAAACATCGCGCCCGACACTATAGTACCGGCCATGAGTGCTGGATCTATGCCGGTTTTAACCGACACTGCATACGCTATAGGGCCAATGGCACCAATAGTTCCCATTGAAGTACCCATGGCGGTGGAAATTACGGCGGCAATTAAAAATAATCCAGGGAGCAATAAAGAAGGTGGAATAATTGACAAACCAGCGTTAACAACCGCATCAACGCCACCTGTGGCACCGGCAACAGCAGAAAACGCACCCGCTAATAAGTAAATTAAACACATGGTAATTATGTTGTTATTACCTACGCCTTTAATAAAGGTTTCGACGCTTTGGTTTATTGAGGTTTTATTTAAAATGAAAGCCAGAATAATGGCGGGTAAAATAGCAACAGGTGCAGGTAATTGATAAAAAGCGTAATCAACCCCTTGTGATTGTAAATATAAGCCTGAGCCTAAAAATATCGCTACAAAGGTAAGTAGGGGAAGCAAAGAAAGTATTGCTTTATTTTTGTTAAATGATGGCTGCATCATATTCCTCGTATTATTGAAAAAAGATCACAGCCAAAAACTCCTCTTTTAGCTGTGTTTAGCGAATCCTCCACTGTACTTAAACTAGGAGACCACTGCGCCCGCAAGCCAAAGACCAAATCGACGCTGAAAAGAAGTTTAAATGTATAGACGGCTAAAGTAAACTGGTATTATTACTTAAATTAAAAGTGTGACCTGACTATTACATGCTATTTAGGTAATATCTAGCCTAGTAAATAGTGTTAATTGACCAATAGTATCTTCGCGCGAGCCACAAGGTGCTGCAAATTAAAATATTAGGTAAGGTAATGACAAAAAATAAAATCGGTGTTTTTGGTGCCAACGGCAGAATGGGCTCAGCCTTATTAGAAGCAGCAAGTACAAAAGAGCATAGTGAACTTGCAGCCGCTTATGTGCGCAGTAGTTCACCGTTATTAGGCATTAATGTTAATCAACTCAACAGTGCTGCAGATAAAACAGTAACCTTTAGCGATGAAGCTAATATTACGAATGTTGATGTATTAATTGATTTTACTTTGCCAGCCGGCATGCGCACACATTTACAAACAGCGGTTAAGCAAGGTGTCCCTATTGTAATTGGTACCACCGGGCTAAACGAAGCCGATATGACATTGCTACACGAGGCTGCAAACCATATTCCTATCGTATTTGCGCGCAATTATAGTGTGGGGGTAAATGTATTACTTAATTTAGTGCAAACAGCCGCTACAAAGTTTGGCGATGATATGGATATTGAAATTTTTGAAGCGCATCATCGCCATAAAATAGATGCGCCGTCGGGTACTGCGCTGGCCATTGGCGAAGCCATTGCAGATGCAAAAGGCTGGGATCACGACAAAGTTGCCGTATACGACCGCAGCAAAGTTGAGCAGGCTAAGTCGCAAAATGAAATTGGTTACTCGGTGCTCAGAGGTGGCGACATAGTAGGTGAACACACCGCATACTTCGCAACAATGGGCGAAAGACTCGAATTAACCCATAAAGCAAGCTCAAGAATGACCTTTGCATTAGGTGCTATAAGAGCTGCAGGCTGGTTAATAAATAAACCCGCAGGACTTTATGATATGCAAGATGTGCTAGATTTGAAGTAGTTAACTTGTTCTTTCGGCTGTTTGGGTCTGAATAAAGGTACAAGCAGTTATTTATTATAATTTACTAAATAGCGTTAGATCTAAAAGAAAACTTAATGTAAAATGCAGCCAATTTGCCAAAAATTAATAATCGCGTGTTTCCAATTATACCCAAGTGGCTTGAAAAAAGCAGGGTTCAGTGGGAATAAAGTCGTTTTAAGGCAAGAAAAAATGATTAAGGTTTAAAGCTCGTTATCGGCGTCATTTAACACTGTTTATAAAATAACTTTATCCACAAAAACTCGCTTTAACAATCGCCTGGGTATTGGCGGGGCGTTAAGCATTTTGCTTAGCCTCGTTTTTTACTGTTAGGAGGTTAATTTGACTAAATCCGCTCTGTTAGTCCTAGAAGACGGCACAGTGTTTCGCGGTACTGCAATCGGCGCTGACGGCATGTCAGTAGGTGAAGTAGTATTCAATACGTCTATGACTGGTTATCAAGAAATTTTGACTGACCCATCATACGCGGAACAAATCGTAACTTTGACGTACCCACATATAGGTAATACGGGTACTAATAGCGAAGACGAAGAAGCGAATCAAATATGGGCCAAAGGCCTAGTGATCCGTGATTTGCCACTGCTAGCAAGTAATTTTCGTAGCGAGCAATCGTTAGATGATTACTTAAAACAACGTAATATTTTAGGTATTGCGGACATCGACACCAGAAAACTAACGCGTATTTTGCGTGATAAAGGCGCTCAAAACGGGTGTATTATAGCCGGTGACGAATTAGACGAAAACAAAGCGCTTCAAGCCGCGCAAGCCTTCCCAGGCTTAAAAGGTATGGATTTAGCAAAAGTAGTCTCAACCAAGGAAATGTTTGAGTGGCGCGAATCAAGCTGGACATTAGGCGAAGGTTTTAAAACCTTAAACGCGGCTGATGAAAAGTTTCATGTTGTTGCCTACGACTTCGGTGTTAAGCGTAATATTTTACGTATGCTTGTAGATCGTGGTTGTAAATTGACTGTAGTACCAGCGCAAACCTCTGCCGCTGACGTACTAGCATTAAACCCTGATGGTATCTTTTTATCTAATGGCCCGGGCGATCCAGCACCGTGTACTTATGCCATTGATGCAATTAAAACCCTTTTAGAAACCGAAATCCCTATTTTTGGTATTTGTTTAGGCCATCAATTATTAGCGCTTGCCTCAGGTGCTAAAACAGTCAAAATGAAGTTTGGCCATCATGGTGCCAACCACCCAGTTAAAGATTTAGAACGTGATGTAGTGATGATCACCGCACAAAACCATGGTTTTGCTGCCGATGAAACTACGCTACCTGATAACCTGCGTGCTACGCACACATCGTTATTTGACGGTACTTTGCAAGGTATTCATCGTACAGATAAGCCAGCGTTTAGCTTCCAAGGTCACCCTGAAGCAAGCCCAGGCCCGCACGATGCCGCCCCATTATTTGATCACTTCATCGATTTGATGCAAGCGCGTAAACACTAATTTAACCGGAGTAATAATGCCAAAACGTACCGACATAAAAAGCATTCTTATCTTAGGCGCAGGCCCAATTGTTATTGGTCAGGCTTGTGAATTTGACTACTCTGGTGCACAAGCGTGTAAAGCACTGAGAGAAGAAGGCTATCGAGTTATATTAGTTAACTCAAACCCAGCAACAATTATGACTGACCCTGATATGGCAGATGCGACGTACATCGAACCAATTCACTGGGAAGTTGTAGAAAAAATTATCGAAAAAGAAAAGCCAGATGCAATCCTACCGACTATGGGTGGGCAAACAGCATTAAACTGTGCGCTTGAATTAGACAAGCACGGCGTATTGGCTAAGCACGGCGTTGAGTTAATTGGCGCAACAGCAGATGCAATCGACAAAGCAGAAAACCGCGAACGTTTCGATACAGCAATGAAAAACATTGGTTTAGAATGCCCACGTGCTGAAATTGCTCATTCAATGGATGAAGCAAGAGACATCATTACTCGCATTGGCTTACCGTGTATTATCAGGCCTTCTTTTACTATGGGCGGCACCGGTGGTGGTGTAGCGTATAACTTAGAAGAGTTTGAAGAAATTTGTGAGCGTGGCTTAGACTTATCGCCAACGAACGAATTGCTAATTGATGAATCACTGATTGGTTGGAAAGAATACGAAACAGAAGTTGTACGTGATAAAAACGACAACTGTATTATTGTTTGTACCATTGAAAACTTTGACCCTATGGGTGTGCACACGGGTGATTCGATCACAGTTGCACCAGCGCAAACATTAACCGACAAAGAATACCAAATTATGCGTAACGCCTCTATGGCGGTATTACGTGAAATTGGTGTTGAAACAGGCGGTTCTAACGTACAGTTCGGTATTAATCCTGAAGATGGCCGTATGGTTATCATCGAGATGAACCCACGCGTATCACGCTCATCAGCATTAGCGTCAAAAGCAACGGGTTTCCCAATTGCTAAAATTGCTGCAAAATTAGCCGTAGGCTACACACTTGACGAACTACAAAATGATATTACTGGCGGTAAAACACCCGCGTCGTTTGAGCCGGCAATTGACTATGTAGTTACAAAAATACCTCGCTTTAACTTTGAAAAATTTGCCGGTGCGAACGACCGTTTAACCACGCAAATGAAATCAGTAGGCGAAGTAATGGCGATTGGTCGTAACCAACAAGAGTCATTACAAAAAGCATTACGTGGCCTTGAAGTGGGTGCAACTGGTTTTAACCCAATTGTGGCGCTTGACGACCCTAAAGCAAAAGAAATTATCATTCGTGAACTACGCGAGCCAGGTGCAGAGCGTATTTGGTATATTGCCGATGCAATGCGCCATGGTATGAGCGTTGAGGATGTTTACGAGCTGACAAAAATTAACCGCTGGTTCTTAGTACAAATAGAAGACATTTTAAAAGACGAAGCAAAAATTAGCGACGTAGGCATGGCAGGCTTAAATGCCGACTTCCTACGCAAGTTAAAGCGTAAAGGTTTTGCTGACCCACGTATTGCAGAAATTGCAGGCGTATCAGAAGCTGAAATTCGTAAAAAGCGTCATTTACTAAACATTCTACCAGTATACAAGCGTGTTGATACCTGTGCTGCAGAGTTTAGTTCAGACACAGCTTACATGTACTCAACTTACGATGAAGAGTGTGAAGCTAACCCAACAACCCGTGACAAAATCATGGTGATTGGTGGCGGTCCTAACCGCATTGGTCAAGGCATTGAGTTTGATTACTGTTGTGTACACGCTTCGCTTGCACTGCGTGAAGACGGTTATGAAACCATTATGGTTAACTGTAACCCTGAAACGGTATCTACCGATTACGACACCTCAGATCGTTTATACTTTGAACCAATTACCCTTGAAGATGTACTAGAAATTGTACGTGTTGAAAAGCCAGTGGGTGTAATTGTGCAGTACGGTGGTCAAACACCGCTTAAATTAGCGCGTGAACTTGAAGCGAATGGCGTGCCAGTTATTGGTACATCGCCAGATGCAATAGACCGTGCAGAAGACCGCGAACGTTTTCAACAATTAGTTGAGCGTTTAAATCTACTGCAACCAGAAAACGCTACGGTAACATCAACTGAAGAAGCAATTTTAAAATCAGTTGAAATTGGCTTTCCATTAGTAGTACGTCCATCGTATGTACTAGGTGGTCGCGCCATGGAAATTGTATACGACGAGCAAGACTTACGTCGCTACATGACCGAAGCAGTACAAGCCTCAAACGAAGCACCAGTATTACTAGACCGCTTTTTAGATAACGCGATTGAAGTTGACGTTGACGCAATTTGCGACGGCGAGCAAGTAATTATTGGCGGTATTATGGAGCACATAGAGCAAGCGGGTGTTCACTCAGGTGACTCAGCATGTTCATTACCGGCTCACACGCTATCGCAAGAAGTACAAGATGTAATGCGCAAGCAAGTTACTGATATGGCACTTGAACTTGGTGTTGTTGGTTTAATGAATACTCAGTTTGCTGTAAAAGATGGCTTAGTGTATTTAATTGAAGTTAACCCACGTGCTGCACGTACCGTACCGTTTGTATCAAAAGCAACCGGTGTTGCACTTGCAAAAGTAGCTGCACGTTGTATGGCGGGTCAGTCTTTGGCAAGCCAAGGTATAACTAAAGAAGTTATTCCTCCATATTACAGCGTAAAAGAAGTTGTTTTACCATTTGCTAAGTTTCAAGGTGTGGATCCAATCCGTGGCCCTGAGATGCGTTCAACCGGTGAAGTGATGGGTGTTGGTGATACTTTCGCCGAAGCGTTCGCAAAAGCACAATTAGGTGCAAGCAATACTTTACCACGCGGTGGTCGCGCGCTATTATCCGTGCGTGATAGCGATAAGCCACGTATTGTTGAACTAGCTAAAATCATGACAGACCTTGGTTTTGAAATAGATGCAACAGGTGGTACAGCTGCTGCACTTGAAAATGCTGACATTGCGGTTCGCCGTGTAAATAAAGTATTTGAAGGGCGCCCGCACATTCTTGATAGAATCAAAAGTGGCGAGTATAGCTATATTGTTAATACCACAGAAGGTCGCCAAGCGATTGAAGATTCGAAGGTGTTACGTCGTGGTGCTTTACAGCACAAAACCAACTATACTACGACCTTAAATGCGGCGTTTGCAAACTGTACAGCAAACCAAGCAGATGACCGTGGGAAGGTGACGTCAGTTCAAGAACTACACCTGCGATTGAACTAAGGAAATGTGCCAAGGCCGTTAAATTGCGGCCTTGGGATTAAGTGAGAAAAAGTATGCAAACAATTCCGATGACAGTTCGTGGTGCAGATTTACTGCGCAAAGAACTTACCGAATTAAAAACAGTTACCCGTCCTAAAATCGTCAGCGATATTGCAGTTGCACGAGAGCATGGTGACTTAAAAGAGAATGCTGAGTATCACGCTGCGCGTGAGCAACAGGGTTTTTGTGAAGGCCGAATTCAAGAAATTGAAGCTAAGCTTTCAAATGTACAAATAATTGATGTAACTAAAATGCCTAATACCGGCAAAGTTATTTTTGGTACAACAGTTACTATTGTCAACGTTGAAACTGATGTTGAAGTTAAATACCAGATTGTTGGTGATGACGAAGCAAGTATTAAAGATAATCGTATTTCGGTTAATTCACCGATCGCACGAGGTTTAATTGGTAAGCAAGCAGATGATGCTGTGAACATTGAAACCCCTAAAGGCACCGTTGAATACGAAATCATCGAGGTTGAGTATATTTAATAACTCACTTTACGTGTAAATAAAAGCCAGTGTATTAATACACTGGCTTTTTTGTTTTAAAGTGTTTAAAAGTGTTAAAACAGCCCTTATAAATTGGCCTTAAAAATTTTACTTTGTTACCATATACAGGCTGCAAATTAAGCAGTTTACTCGGAGATATTTATGAACGATACCGACCATCCCTCTAGATTGAGGGCAGAAAAATAACCCGTATTGGTATTTATCTTCTATAAATCTACCTAAGCGGTAGAGTAATTTTATTCTTTCCTATTTTTCTTCTCTCAGACACCTAGATATAAATAATGAAATTAGCCTTATTAAAGTGCTGATTATAGTTACTAGTACGCTGGTATTTTAATCAGTCATATAGTTTCATTATTTGATGGTCGTTACCTTATGCTAATGTGTTTTACTCCTAATTAATGGCTATTAGCTAAGCAGTAGTTTTAACTGTTTGAACGCCATGTTATTAATTTAAATAAAATACAATTAGCCTAGCATTAGCCAATCGGGAGATTCGCCATGACGGTAATGAGCAAAAACTACGTAGAAAATAACCCACACTTTTCTCAAGCAGAAATAGGGGCGGCTAGAAAAGTGTTTTTAGCGCACAGCTATAATAAACAAGTGCACTTATTAACAATAATGGATGTTGAAGAAGCGGTTGCTATTTTACAGCACTGTTCAATTACTTATGTACAAGACTTAATAAGTCGTTTAGAAAAAGACGGTTACGACAAACTCGCTCGACACTATGCGCATCAGTTGGGTTTTATTCACTCAGAAGTTGAAACAGCGCAAAGTTATTTAAATACCTCGGCACTGGGGCATGTGCAGCAGCGTATTGGCTGGATCATAGTATTAGCGTTATTAGGTATAGTGTCTGGGTTAATTATTACTCAATACGAAGACACATTAAGCCAGTTAGTATTGTTGGCAGTGTACATGCCGGTTATTGCGGCTGCGGGCGGTAACACAGGCTCACAAGCGGCTACTTTGGTAATACGGGCGTTAGCAACAGGCGAGCTGAAAAAAAGACAATGGTTTGCTGTATTTCTTAAAGAAAGCCAAATTGCAGTGTGTCTTGCGTTAGCGGTGGCGGGCGTAATGGTTATTCGCATCTTATTTTTTAGCGATGTTAAATCTGCCGGTGGGTTCGATTTAAATATAATTGCGATGGCCATCGCAGTGGCATTGTTTATTCAGGTAACTATTTCTACTACGCTAGGGGGGTTATTACCTATTTTAGCGCGGGCACTTAAGCTAGACCCCGCGGTATTAGTGAGCCCTGTATTGGCATCAATTGTTGATATATCGGGGATGTGGATTTACTTTACCGTAGTTAACTATTTTTTAGAAATTGGTTAAATCAAAAATTTTAGGTTTATATGTTTTGCGCTAATCACTTAACACTCAGTAATTAGCGCAAAACTTAGTTTGAATTTATTCTTGCACATTTCCCCCTCTACCAATTACTTTTAACTAAAATTTCTTTAGGTTATTCATCTGCCATCAATTTGATCTATGCTGATATGGATCAATACGGTTTAACGTCCTCTCAAATAAGGATAAATAATGGCTAATATACTTTACCCGGCACCTTTAAAAGTAGGTTCTAAAATTGCGGTGTGTTCGCTTTCAGAAGGGATCGCGGCTAAATATCATGCTCGTTTAGAGAGTGTAATAAACGGTTTAAAACAGCGTGGCTATGAAGTAATTGAGGGGGCGTTTTTACGGCGCAGCGAAGCAACAGCAGAATTAGCTACCAAAGCCCATGCAGAGCAGTTAATGGGCTTTTTAGTTGACGATAGTATTGATGCAATTATGCCTCCCTTTGGTGGCGAACTTGCGATGGAAATACTGCCGCAACTTGATTTTAATGCTATTAAACAGGCTAAACCCAAATGGCTTGTGGGGTTTTCAGATGTGAGTACTGTGGCCTGTGCACTCACTGCTAAATGCCAATGGGCAACGCTGCATTGTGCCAATTTAATGCAATTGCACCCAAATGAAAAAAGCCCGTATTGCTTACAAATATTTGAAACCCTAAGTTGTGCAGCAAATAGTGAGTTTACACAGGCACCATCAACACATTATCAAAAAGTAGCCCCCGATTATGCACAGCACCCAGAAGCCTTATTTAATTATACCGAGACGACTCAGTGGCAATGCTTAAATTACTTTGATCAGCGTACTATCGAAATGTCGGGGCGTTTATTTGGAGGCTGCCTAGATACCGTGGGTTTATTACTCGATTCACCATTTTTAGACCTGCATGAATTTAAAAAGCACAGCGCGCCCGAAGGGCTAATTTTATACTTAGAAAATTCAGAGTTAACCCCCACTACTGTAGCGCGATTTTTACTGTCGTTAAAACTAGCTGGTATATTTGACGACATTAACGGCATAATTATCGGCCGCAGTGAAATTACACAAGGCAAAAACCCCGAATTTGACTATCGCCACGCATTAAATGTAGCGCTTGGGGGCTGTATGTTTCCGGTTATTATAGATGCAGATATAGGCCATATTGCACCTAACTTAAATTTAATTAACGGTGCTACTTGCACATTAATTGCCGATATAAACGAAGGCAGAGTAATAAAAGCGTCATTAAATACGTCGCTCTCTTAATTGGCTTTGAATAACGTGTCGGTACAGGGGTATAATAAGCTGGCTTTTATAATTCGTTATTTAAGTACATTCTCAGGGCGGGGCGAAATTCCCCACCGGCGGTATGTTTAATTCACTATTTCAATTACATTTGTAGTGTTTAAATAAGCCCGCGAGCGCTTTGTTGTTTTATATAATATCAAAGGTCAGCAGATCTGGTGAGATGCCAGAGCCGACGGTTACAGTCCGGATGAAAGAGAATATGGCTTAATATAGCGTTAATAGTGCGTGGTTTTTGGCTGTGTGCTATTTATGTTTTTTAATTTAAGTTATTGTTGGTACTTATACTTTAATGCTTTTAGAGTTTATTTTATCGATCCTTTCAGTGTCCTGAATCTATTTATTTTTAATCAGGAATATAATGATGATTCAGTCTCTACTTACTCAATTTGGCGAGCCGTTAACGCGCGTCGAAAATGCCATTACCGCACTACAGCAAGGCCAAGGCGTATTGGTTGTTGATGACGAAAACCGTGAAAACGAAGGTGACTTTGTATTTTCAGCCGAGCATTTAACCACCGCCCAAATGGCTGAGATGATCCGCGAAGGCAGCGGCATTGTGTGTTTATGCATGGGGGAGGAGCGCATAAAACAGCTCGACCTACCGCAAATGGTTACTCATAACACCAGTCAAAACAATACCGCTTACACCATAACCATTGAGGCCAAAGAGGGCGTAACTACTGGCGTTTCTGCAGCCGATAGAGTTACAACGATTAAAGCCGCCACAGCCGACAATGCTAAACCTGAGGATTTATCGCGCCCAGGGCATGTATTTGGCTTAAAAGCTAAAACGGGTGGAGTACTGGTACGCCGTGGTCATACCGAAGCATCTGTAGATTTAATGCAACTTGCGGGTTTAAAGCCGTTCGGCGTTATTTGCGAGCTAACTAACCCCGATGGCTCAATGGCGCGTTTACCTGAGGTGAGCGGTTATGCAAATAAGCATAATATGCCAGTGGTATCGATAGAGGATTTAGTGCAGTACATTCAAATTGCACAACAAAAAGTAAGTTAACTGCAATAAAAAACCCCTGTTTAATTTAATTAAACAGGGGTTTAAATTATTAAAAACGGGCGATAAACGCGATTATAAAACCTGAATTACTTGCTCAGCGTCTAAACGCGATTTAGGTAACTTAGCATTATAGTCCTCAGCGCTATCGTGATAGCCCAGCGCTAATGCGACATCACATACGTAACCATCTAATTCTTTCGCAAAAATTTCACCAAGTAACTGCGCATCTACGCCTTCCATTGGGGTTGAGTCAATGCCTAAACGAGCTGCTGCGTGCATGGTATTACCAAGTGCAATGTAAGTTTGCGCTTTAGTCCAAGTTGCATTATTGCCTTGCTCATCGGTATTCATATCTACAAACGCAAACGCGCCAAAAGCTTGTTCACGGTTTTCGCTTTGCGTGCGACCATTTTTAATATCTGTGTCTATAACGTGTGCGTAATCATCACGGGTATAGTTAGTTTTGTGAGCAAAAAGCACAATATGCGATGCTGTTTTTGCGTGCTTTTGATTAAACTGAAACATATTTGCAAAGCTGTCATGAAAACGTTGCTTAGCTTGATCAGACTCAATAACAATAAACTTCCACGGTTGTGAGTTAATTGATGAAGGCGATAAACGCATAGCTTCATAAATTACGTTAAGGTCGTGATCGCTAATACGTTTAGCTGCATCATAATGTTTGGCCGTGTGGCGTTTTTCTAAATCGCTAATAATAGGGTGAGTCATGGTTTTCTCCGGGTAAATTTAACTTTAAAACAATCATACTTAACAGATAAAAATTAACGATTGGTTAGAGTAATAAGTGCTTAGTGCGAATGGCAGCTAATATACGCTTTGCTTTGTGAAAAATAAACAGCATAATAATTGAAACATTATCAAATAAAAATAGATAATATGCAGATAGACGATCTTAAACTTATTTTAAAAGTTGCAGAATTTAGAAGCATTACTTTAGCCGCAGCAAAATGCGATATGCGCACCGCAACCGCGAGTGCTGCCATTAAACGTGTAGAGTTAGCCCTTGGCAGTGAGCTGTTTATAAGAACAACACGCCACTTACGCCTTTCGGCAGCGGGTGAGCGTTACATTCCTCAGTGTGAGCAAGCACTTGCAGTGCTAGAGCAAGCAAAACAAAACCTCAAAGGCGAACATGATGAAATTGAGGGAGAGCTGCGCGTTGCACTGTCATCAGATTTTGGGCGTAATTTAGTGATCCCCTGGATTGATGAGCTTATGGATAATTATCCTAAACTCAGTTTAAGAACGCATATAAGCGACAGTAACGTTGATTTTTATCGTGATTCGGTCGATATAGCGCTGCGTTATGGATCTCCGAGCGATACTAATATGTATGGTTTTAAAATTTGTAACGTACCACGGCTCCTTTGCGCCACTCAAGAATACTTAATAGCACATGGTAGCCCCAATCACCCAGACGAATTGAATCGTCATCAGGGCATGTTTTATCAACTACAAGACATTATAAATAACAGCTGGGAATTTACCGACGGGCAAAGTAAGTTTAAAGTTAAAATGCAAGGTAAGCGTGCCTCTAACGATGGCGATTTAGTTAGGCGCTGGTGCGTTGCAGGTAAGGGGCTGGCGGTTAAGTCAGCGCTCGATATAGCAGATGATTTACTGGCCGATAGGGTGGTTACGGTGATGCCAAATTATCAACATGTTAGCGGTGAGTTATGGCTTATTTGCCCAAGCAGGCAGTCAATTACTCCCGCGGTGCGTTTACTGCGCGATGTGTGCCGTGAAAAATGCCGCACAATTTTAAAACAGTTAATTGCCAAAGGTATTATTGATAAAAGTGTATTGGACTAGCCATTTATTTACGCTTGATAATTTTAAGTGTAGGGTATAAATATAAGGCTTTAGCTTAAGGTGGTAAATATTAAGTCGGGCAGTTAAATTTAAATAAAGGACTTTTAATAAGGTGTGCTTATGGATTATTTAGTTGCAACCGTATTTTTTGCTGTATCAGCTTCGGTCACTCCTGGGCCAAATAACATCATGCTTATGACCTCAGGGGTAAATTTTGGCGTGCGAAAAAGCCTACCTTTACTTACGGGGATCTGTATTGGTTTTGCCTTAATGATACTACTGATAGGCTTAGGCTTTGGGCAATTATTTGCGTTGTTCCCTAATTTGCATTTAATTATTAAGTGCTTAGGAACACTGTACTTGCTGTATTTAGCATGGCTTATTGCTAAATCTGGCAGTGTAAACTCAACAAACAGTCAAACCAAGCCGCTTACTTTTATAAAAGGAGCACTATTTCAGTGGGTAAATGGTAAAGCATGGGTTGTAGCCACTGGTGCTATTGCGGCGTTTACAACCGTTGGCGCAGGTTATTACGGGCAAAGTTTTACATTAGCGCTGACGTTTTTGTTGGTTGCTTTTCCGTGTGCAGGAGTATGGTTGTTTTTTGGTACATTATTAAAGCAAGTATTAAAGTCTGAACGTTATAGACGCTACTTTAATTATACTATGTCGGCGTTACTGGTTTTATCGGTAGCACCTGTGGTGAAAGAAATTACGCTGCAGGTATTCTCCCAAGGCGTTTAAACAAAACACCCTGAGAGCAAATTTAAACAATAAGAAGTCAATGGGCCTAGGCTCGACCATTTTTAAAAGTCGGGCGCTACTTCAAACTCTAACTGCTGATGATTAATCGGGTGGCAAAACGATAAGTACTCGGCATGTAAATGTAATCTATTGGCTTTTTCACCGTAGTGATCATCACCAACTATGGGCATATTTAAGCCTAACTTATGCGCGCAATGTACTCTTAGCTGGTGCGTACGCCCCGTTTTAGGGTAAAGGTGCAAGCGGGTAATATTATCTTTTCGCTCTAACACCTGCCAAGTAGTAAGGGATGCTTTACCGTGTTGATAACACACTAATTGGCGCGGTTTGTCATCAAAATCTAAGCGCAGAGGTAAATCAATTGTACCACTGTTTTGAACTACATTTCCGGCAACTAAAGCAACGTAACGTTTTTCGATGGTACGCTCTATAAACTGTTTTTGCAGGGCTTTATGCGCTCTTTTATTGAGTGCAATAATTAATAACCCTGACGTTGACATATCTAAGCGATGCACAATGAGCGGGCCGGTAGCGTGTGGAAATTGTGTTTTAATGCGCAAATAAACCGAGTCTTCAATATTAACCCCAGGAACGGACAAAAATTCAGCAGGTTTATTGATCACTAATATATCGTGATCTTGGTAAATAATAGTTAAATCTTTACCAATAGCAGGGTTGATCAATAATGGATTTTCTTCTACATGTAAGCCATTGAGCATATGCCCTAAAATAGGTTGGCATTTACTATAACAAGACGGGTAGTAATGTTTATGATGCCTAATAGCTGATTTAGGCGCAGCGCCCCACCAAAATTCTGCCAAAGCTAAAGGTTTTAAATTATGTTGATACGCATATTGCAATAACTTAGGGGCGGCGCAATCTCCTGCGCCTGCTGGTGGCGTATGCTCAGGCAAGGGTGCAAAAATAGCGTTTAGATCTTTAGTTTCGTTATTAGCATTTAAAAATTGGTATTGCGCAAACAGCTTTTTTTGTAAGCTTTTAGAAAGTGTTTTACGACGTTTTTTTAAGTGTGCAATTTCATCAGTAATATTATTTAGAGCTTGCTGCAGGGTGTCGAGCTTACTTTGCCATTGCTGCTTTAGTGCTTGTAGTTGCTTTTTTTCGACAATACTTTGCCCCGCTAACTGAATTTTTAGCTGCTCAAAGTCAGTTGGGGATAACTGAGTGCTTGCATCAGTGCGTTGTTGTTTACGCATTCGGCGGCTAACTTGCATTACCGCTTGCTGCGCTTCTAACTGCTGCTGATAAGTGGCATTGGCTTGGTTAAATGCGTTATTAAGAGTGCTAAATTGCTCACTATTTTCTAGCTGCTCAATTTGGGCGTTAATATTATTAATAATGCTGCTTTGTGCTAAATACTCAGCATCGTGTAGCTGCATATCGGCCACGGCAGGTACAAAGTTAATTTTACTGCTTACGCCCTCAAGTTGCCCCGAGTAAGCGGCTAAATAACCAAGCTGTTGCTGATTATTTTGCACCACGAGTACGCCAAACATTTTACCCGACTCTTCATTATTAGCTGGGTTTGCCAAGTACTCTAACTGTGTTTCGAGCTGTTGTTGCAACTGCTCGGTTGCTGCTACAGCAATTGCTTTAGGCTCATAGTAAAAAGGAAAAGTAAATTTTTCTGGCAGCGCCATGTGATTTACAGGCGCTGAAAATGGCGTAAAGCAAGTAGCAATATTTGGCATGGGCAATATAATAATGAAGTTTTTAACAAGATAATTAGCCAATATAATAACATAGTCGCTGCTATGTCACTAAGTGTGTTGTGTTATTAGTATGTGCCTTAATTGTTTGATGTAACGGGTTGCTGCAAAGTTTTAATTAAATGAGTAGCGCCATTATTTATCGTAATTCGTGTTAAAATATTAGCCCGTTAAAAAATCAATGTTTTAGTGAGCTAGGCTGGACTTTAATTTTACAAAACGCTAAGCGTTAATATCGTGTGTGTAGCATCAACTAGATTACTAATAAGCAAATGCATTTAAACAGAGGTTATTATGAAAACACAGCCTATGGCGTGTCGGTTAGGCTGTGGGGCATGTTGTATTGCGCCAAGTATTAGCTCACCCATTCCAGGAATGCCAAACGGTAAAAAGGCCGGAGAGCGTTGTATTCAGCTAGATGAGCGTAATTTATGTAAGTTATTTGGCGACGCTAGTCGGCCAAAAGTGTGCAGCGATTTTAGCGCCACACTGGATGTATGCGGTACAACTAACGCGCAGGCTTTAGCGCTTATTACTGAGCTTGAAGAGTTGACTTAATCCTCGTTTTTAATACACACATATTTACATTTATTTATAAATAAGTGTTTTAAATACTTGAATGCAAAAATTGAAAGCTGCGCTTTTCGCATCAGCAAGCTCAACGCTTACAATTAAAGTACAGGTTTGTGGCTGTTTTTGTAGATGCGAAGCTTGCTTGCGTGACGGGCAAAGCCTGTAAAGTGATTTACTTACAAAGAGGTTAAGAGACGCTGCGCTTTTAGAGAAAGAGATAGACCCGAAATAAGTCCTTATTATTCGAATTTAGGATTATATATTTACTCCCATTATCTGCTCTTTGTACAATAGTGTTTTACTTTAAATAATTGAACTGTGCTTTTCACGTGAGCAAGCCTATCATCTACAACCACCTGGTAAATAATAAGCTTGCTTGTGAAGTGGGCTACCAGCTATACGTTGCGCTTAGCGTATATTGCTCGCCACGTCCAGGAGTGCCCGGGATCTCTTGAAACGATTCATTCCACAGGTTATCTGCGGCCAATGTAATAAATAAGTTTTTAATCTGCGGCGGCATTATTTTTAAGGTTAAATGAGTAAATAACGCATCATCATCGCCACTGCGCAGCGTATTTTCATGTTGTTTGCGCCACTCGTTATCTATACGAAACTCTAAAATATCTGTTGGGTTCCAAATAGCCGCAAGGGTTAGCCTATGGTCTGGGTAGTTTAATGCGTAAAAGCTGGCATCTATATCGGCTGCGCCATAATTCTCTGATTTTTTTAAAAAGCTATAACTGGCAATAATTTCTGCGTTATCAAAATGCTTAGTTGCAAGAAACTCAACCCCCGAGGTATTAATATCTACCGGATTGGCAAAGCGGGCAGAAGTGGCATCAAAACTATAAGTCCAATCGGTTAAGTTATCATCTTGACGATAAAAAACAGCAGAGTTAAAGCGCCAACTTTGTCGTTCTAATAATAAGCCCAGCTCGAGGTTTTTAGTACTTTCGCGCTCAAGGTTATAGTTACTTCTAAACAAACCGCCAGTGTCACTGCCGCCAATTGCGGTATAGCCTGCTACTTGGCTTGCCTGTGCATACGATAAATAAACAGTGCGCTCAGTGCCGTCGCTATTTTGTGTATTTAAAGTTATATCACCAATAAGTGAAATTTCAGAATCGTCACGATTGGTATCGTCAAAAGCCGCACCAAGGCGAATAGTAAGGTGTTGATCGCTCTCAAGTGCCATTTGGTACTCTGGCAGCACACTTACTTTATAAAAATTACGTGAGGTAAAATTATTTTCAAGCGTGGTCGATTCAATCGAATCATTAATAAATTGCGCAGAATAATTGAGAGCAAAAGACGTGCTGTACGCATGGCGCCCTGAAAGTGCTAGTGATTTAACGTCGGTTTGATGAAACGCTTCGAATGACATTGGGTTTTCACGAGAATACACATAGTGATCCTCGTGTTTACGATAATATGTAGATACTTCAAACGAGCTCTCGGCGCTATAGTTTTGCTTATGGTTGAGCATAAATAGCTGAGTTTTAAGATCTTCAGTTTCGTTAACCCCAAAAGGAGTATACAAATTTGGCCAACCAAAAAACTTTTCTTGAGAGCCAAAAAACAGATCGGTTTGTGAGTCTGGCCCCACTAATTGAACACGGCTTGAGGCGCGGGTAAAGTCATGATCGCCATAATCAATAGAGCCATCACTTTGTGAGTGAGAAAACTCGCCTTCCACACCCAGCTGCCAATCGGTAATACCATCCAATGGTATATTCACGCCCGCATGCAGGCTTTGTAAATTAAAATCATTGCTACCAACCCCAAGTGACACGCTACCACCTGTACTAATTGGCTTCCAAGCAAACGATACTGTACCAACTGAACTGTTAACGCCATAAAGTGCATTATCTGCTGCGGTGAATATAGCTGGGCCACGTAGCATTTGCGGCGCTATAGGAATTTCGGCAAAGTAATGTCCCGACTGCGGATCGAACAAAGTGGCGCTGCCAACCCTAAAACCAGTATTTTCGAAAATACCACCACGAATGGTTACATCTGCTTGTGCTTCGGCCATATTACGCGATTGCACATCAACACGCGGATCATACTCTAAATTAGAAACCGGTGAGTCGAAAGTGCCCACGGGTTCTTTATTTGCAGTAGGGGAGGCTTCAACCGTTATTTGCTCTATTGCAGTGGCATTTTTAGTTTCCACTTCAGCGTAGGCAAAGTCAGTAACACTGCATAGCAATGTAGGTAATAATACGGGTAATATAAGGCGCGGGGCACGATTCATGTTTTTCTCATTTTTGTATATGTAATTGTGCTAACAATTAAATCCGAAACACCCTGTTAAGGCGTGATAAAGTAGTCAAATAATTGTAATTTGGCTTGGTATTGTATATTAATCTTAAAAAATTGCATTTGATAATCATTCGTAAAGTAGGGTAATTGATTTTATGAGCACAGTACAAACAAACGAAAATTCGCATCTAGAAAGTATTTACTTTGCCGGAGGCTGCCTTTGGGGGGTACAAGAGTTTATTAAGTACTTACCCGGCGTTGTTACCACTGAGGCTGGGCGAGCTAATGGCACAAATAATAATACACAAGGTGAATACGACGGTTATGCCGAGTGCGTGAAAGTAACCTTTGATATAACAGCCGTGACACTCTATAAACTGATTGAATACTTTTTTGAGATTATTGACCCTTACAGTGTTAATAAGCAGGGTAACGATGTTGGTTTAAAATACCGTAGTGCTATTTATAGTAAACAGCAATGTCACTTAACAATTGCAAACGACTATATAAATCAACGCGCTGATGCAGATAAAATAGTGGTACAAGTTCAGTTGCTAACCAATTATGTTCCCAGCGATGCAGAGCACCAAGACCGGTTAACTAATTTTCCCGATGACTATTGTCATATCCCACCTGAGTTATTACATAAATATAAATCGAAATAAAGTTAAAGTCTGCTATATCAATTATGCTAAGAGCAACTGTTTCTCTCATCAGTAAGCTCTGTGGCTATAGTAAAACTTTAATAAAAAACATTCAGCCACAAAAAAGCTCACAAATTGTGAGCTTTTTATGTGCTTTAAAACCTGCCGCTACTTTTGTGGCGGGAAGTTATTTAAAATTTTAGCGACTGTTTTTCTAACCGACAGTTCACGTTGCTCAGGAGATTGGTTTTTCTTTAATCGACCATCTTCAGCGCCGCGCCATACTAACTGGTTTGATTCACGGTCAATAATATCAATAACTAAAGTACCTACTTCGTATTCACGAGCAGATATATCGTTTTGATACCCTAAACCCCACGAGCTCCAACGAGCGCCGTAGCCAATATTAAAAGAACTTACGTCTAGCTCTTTATCTACCGATGCATGGTAGTTTACCAGCACGTCTGCTTGAGCAGGATCGGCTAAGCTCATGCCCATTTTTTGATTAAGCTCACTGCTTATTGCGCTGCGTACACGTTTTTCCATTAACGCATTAATTTGATAATTATTGGTGTCTTTTGTTAAATCTGCATTTTCTACCCACGCAAACGTTTTATAGTTAGCAAAGTTTGCTGACTTGTCGTAATCCCAATCTGCGGTTTGCGTACAAGCAGTTAAAAACGCAAGTGCGGCTACAATAAAAATATTTTTCATACAGTTTACTCCTAATCTTTTTTATAAAATAACACACATTGTTAGGCAGTGTGATATTTAAGCGCTTAACAACAGTTTAGCTGCTATAGCTGAACCATTGATTAATTACTTAATGTTCAACTTCTATCCAGTCTTTTTCGTCTACCCAGTTTTGTGCACCGTCTTTAACTGAGCGAATTGGCACAATATAATCGCAGCTTGTTTGTGGTTTAACTGAGGCAAATATAGGGACGAAGCCAAAGCTAAGTGCGGTTTCAATAATTGCCTTTTGATTTTGCGGATCAATGTCGGCGGCTTCATCTATGTATATAGGTATACGGTATAAATTTTGTTCTTGTGAGCTTAACAAATAGCGAATAAACAACATACCACATAATAACTTAATAGTTATGCGCGTACCGTTTGAACCCGCCGAGTCTATTTTGTCAAAGTGTTCGGTATCGCCTGCGCGATTGACTACTTCAAAACGAATATCAAATAAATCGGTGAGGGTAAGGCCAGCTTTGTCGGAGGCGAGCTTAATTAAATGATCTTTCGCCTCGTTTACTGCGCTTTCGCTATACGGTTCTTGGCTGAGTAAATCCAGCGTGTCCCCTTGCTCAAACTGATGCGAGGTACTAATTATAGTATCTATACTATCAACTAACATTTTGCGCGGTATTACATTAATTTTAAATGCTTGCAGGTTCGAAATACGATGCTGGCTAATGCCTTTATTAAAGCTGTTCATTTCGCGGCGCAGGCGGTCTAAATCTTCGCGTAGGCCTTTAATGGTTGCGGCTACTTCTGTTAGGGCCACACGGCCTTGACGCTCAACGGCATCGCGTTCGTTATCAATGTTATGAAACGCACTAATGAGTTTTTGATACTTACTAAACTCATCGTTTTCGTTATCAAACTTGGTAATACCGGCATTATAAATATGCAAATAGGTATTGCGTACGTTTATCTCAAAGTTACGCAGCTCTTGGCAGTCTTTATTAAAGTGGTGCACTAGGTCGCTTAAATTATCAAAGTCTATTGTTACCTCTATCATGTAAGGGGTAACTTTGCCGCTGTATAAATCAAGCGTGTGATCAATTCGTTCGCTTTTCACTTGGCGCAGACGATCTGATTGGCGATTAATTTGCGCCTGTTTTGATTTAATAATTGAGCGTCTGTCGCTAATTGAGCCGCTATTTTTTTGAATGTCTTGTAGGTAGTCGTCAACCTGATCGCGCTCAGCTAACAACTGCTCTTTTAGCATGGTTTGTGCTTCAGCCGATTGCAGCATAGTGTCAAACTGCTCTAAACGTTTAAGGGCGGCCTCGGCGCTCATTAGTTCATCGTACAAGGTGTCTTTTTCTTTTTGCTTATCGGCCACATTTGCAGCTACATCGCGCTGTTGCTTAAACTCTTTTAAAGCATGCTCAAGGGCACTTAATTGAGCGGTTAGCTGCTCTTTATTTTCGCCGCTTTGCATTTGTACAGGGGAGAGCTTTTTAAGCTTAATACTCGCGCCAGGTAAGCTAAGCACGCCGCCTTTTACGTTTTCGCTTAAGTGCGATAAAAACGCACTAAATGCGTCTTCGTCATCAATGCTTATGTCGCCATTGCTGGTGGTTGCAAACGAGAGCATGTCGGGGTTTAAAATGCGCGAAATTTCTTCCACTTCTTTTAACGACAGCTCTTCGCGCATGCGGGTAAATAAATTAAACTCCAAGTTTTTAAGTTGTAGCTTTAAGCTCTTAATTTGTTTTTGGGTTTCGCTAATACGGTAGTCAAGTGTATGCAGGCTTTGCCCTTGTGCGCTGGTAATAGAGTGTGAAAGCGACTCGTAGTCTTGCTTTAACTGGGTAAGGCTCGTTTTAAGCGTGGCTTTGTTAACCAGTTCAAATTCGTTTTTAAGTGCGTTAAAATCTAAAAACCATTGCTCTATTTGCGTTTGCCTGCGCTCTATATCGCGCGATTGCTGTACGTACAAACTTTGCTTTTGTTCAAACTCGTGTTTTTCGTGCTCTATGTTTTCAAGTGCTATTGCTAGCTCTTCTAGTTGCGACTCTTGGTAGTTGTCAAAATCAATGAGTGCTTGGTCAATTTTTGGCGCATAAGCCGCTAATTTACCTTTTAGAACGGTTTGGTTCTCTAGCATCGACTCAAGCGCCGCTATGGGCTCTTGCATCGATTCAAGGGCGTGCAATTCACGTTTACTGCGGTTTACTTTATCGAACGAGCGACGCCACACTTCATAAAAGTCGACCTTAGAGTTAGACATGTGGCGCTCAAATACACGTAGCATAAATCGTTTTACATCGGCGGCACCGAGTTTATGTAAGTTAAGAATACGGCGAAATATTTCTTTATAAATAGTCGAATCTTGAACGTTATTAAGCGGGATCATTTTTAAGTTGATCTCGTCGTCAAACGGGGTTGCGCCGCCGGTGAGTAGGGCGTTTAGTTCTTGCGCTTTTAGCTCTATGGGGTTGTAACCAAGCTGTTTTAAATGGCTGAACAGCTTAGTGTATTTAATAATGGTTTTACCTTGGGTGTACTGCTCTAAATCAAGCTTGCCTTGGTAGCAAAAATATTGATGCGCATAACCGGCAATTTTCCCCAAACCCGCTACACCAATCACTACTGAGCCATGGGGCAAATTTGCTTCAAGCAAAATGTAGGATTGATCTGACGAAAAATAAAACTTTCGGGTTTCGTCTAAATCGTGGCCATCCCATTCGGTTAGGCGTAAATCGTTAATAAGCGGAAATTGCAGGGCATTTATTACTGAGCTTTTACCCGTATTGTTGGGCGCGCAAATAGAGCTGCTTTTATCCAGCGGGATCACACACTTTGCGTAACCTGCGGTATTGAGTAGGGCGAGTTTACTTAGTCCGTATAAATTTTTCATTGCTCGTCCTCTGTTAGGTAGGTTTCTTCGTTTACTTCCATTAAGGCATCTATATAGCGATGGATAGGGGCTTGTAGCATAAAGCCTGCTTCTACTTCGCGTGCCAAACCTAAGCGTACCATGCGCAGGTACACGTCTTTGCGCAGATCTGAACCCGAAAACATCTCTAGTTGATCAAACAAATGTTTGTTAATTTGCACTAAGGTTTGCATTAACTCTAAATCGTTTACTTCGTCGAACAAGGCGCGCATTGGGTCTTTGCCGGTGTTGGCGTAGTGCTCAATTAAAATATAAATAGTGAGCGCAATAGCACGGGATATTTTGCCCATATTGGGTGTGCTTTCGTCGCTGCTAAAGTAATAAAAGCCACGGCTGTCGTGTTTTAGCTCATTACCTAGGGCGCTAAATAGCGCGCTGTACGCGTCTATGTTTTGATCCAGCTCTTGCCACATTAGGTTGTCTTGTTCGCAAATATGATAACCCGCCACTAATTTTTTATTAATTGCTTGTAAGTGGGTAAGCTCGTTTAAGTTTATTTGTGTCATGGTGATTACTCATCTGCCTTACTAGGTGTTTGCGGCTGTGAATTATAGGGATAAAGAGAAAAATACTGACCGGCAATTTTAAAGCGCGCTTTTTCATCGCTTTGGCTTTTTTCAAGCTCGTTGTCACTTACTAATTTTTGATACAAAAACAGCATTTCTTCGGCATCTAAATCGGGGTAACTTTCGTCTAAAAATTGCAGCAATGGTTGCGGCTTTTTACGTTTTGTATTGAAGCGTTTTGCAAAGCTGCTTTTAACATCGTTGTAATCGGGAATATTTGGCGTTTGAAAAGGCGGTACATCTTGCTGATCAGGCAATTGATATTCTTGATGCTCAAACTCAACCAAACTTGCCATATAGGCAATTATATGGCGTTGTTGCCCCAGCGAGTAACGCTGTGCGTCGCTCACAAAATGCGGTTGCACCGCAGTTAGCATATTGTCTACGCCATTTTTACGCACTAGCCCAAGCACTTTTGCAGCTTGGCGGGTAATTAAGTTATTACGGCGTAGTTCTTCACGCAGCGGCATTAGCATGTCGGCACTTTTACGCAGGCTTTCGCGGCCGATTAAATGCATTTCGAGAATACGGGTACGTAATTGCTCTAGCATGCGTTTGTCGGTATATGCTTTACCCGATTGCTCAATATGCTCTATTTGCGTACTAATTTGCTGCTCTATAAGGTTAAAGCAGGCATGAAAATCGCCTCGAATATCAACCATTTCTAGCATTGGCTCTATGTATTCGTCAAACGCTTCTATTACCGCTTTATAACGCTTTTGCAGCGATTGCACCGCGTTATTAGATTTAGCTTGCTCAACAATATTTAAAATGGCGTTTTCGTTGTGTGCGTACAGTTTCATTATTTTGCGCACCCGATCATCCATAATACGGCTAAAACGGCGTAAGTCGTCAAAGTCTTCCACTTCGCCCGCGTTAGCTAAGCGATCGCCAAGGCGGGCTAAATCCTCTACTAATACGCTAATTTCTTGTGCTAAACCTAAATGTTCTTCTTGCAGTAAAAATGTAGCAAAGTCGGCAATGGCACGGTTTATTTCAAGCTGCGAAGATTTCGCTAAAGGAATTATAATATCTTGATTTAACAAGCGATTAGTTTCTTTATAAATACGCTCGTTATGCCATGTAGGTTGTTTTTGTTTAATGGCATTTTGCAAATCTTTAATACTAAAGTCGGCCATTTTAAAACGTTTAAATAATAGCTCTAGCACCCCCCAATGTTCGCTAAGGGTATTTAATAGCTTTTTAGCTGGGATCATAAGGCGTTTATACATCCTAGTATGTTGTTAAATAAGTAGCTAAATAAGCTAGTTATTCGTAATTTTAATAGCGCTGATAGCTATATGGTATTCGTTTTTACAACGATTTAATAATAGTTTTTACCAGGTCATAGTGATAACATCCGCACCGAAAATAGGCACACGAAATGTGCGGCTCTATTTTCTTCATAGGTTCAATTTTTACATTATTCCAAAGGTTGTTCAATTATCATGGTTTCCTCTATTATCCTGACTTTAATAGCGATTGCATTTTTGCTGATCGTTATTGAGGATATAATCCACGTAAACAAAGCTAAAACGACACTTTTTTTTGGTACGCTCTGCTGGATTATCTCTTTTATCTTCCCTATTAATGGGCAAAGCCCTGATACGATTCAATCACTCCTTAATCATAATATTTTAGAAATTGCCTCCTTATGGTTGTTTTTAATGGCGGCAATGACCTTTGTTGCCTATTTAAACTCAAAAGGGTTTATCGAAAATATTGTTAACCGGATTATGCCAAAACGAATTAGCGAACGTAAGTTAATGTTTTTGGTTGGTGTTTTTGCATTTATATTCTCTTCTATTTCCGATAACGTAACCGCTACGCTTATATCTTTAGCGGTGGTTTTATCATTAAAACTTGAAGCCAAAAAGCTAATTAGATACGCCACGCTGATTATCTTTGCGGTTAACTCCGGTGGTGTGTCGTTAATTACCGGCGATGTAACCACGTTAATGATATTTTTAGATGGCAAAGTAACTATTAGCAATTTGTTATTGTTAATTGGGCCAGCATTTGTAAGTGTGATGCTGTTAGCCGCACTGTTGTCAATTGGCTTAAATGGCCAGCTCGACTTTACTAAAACCAAGCAAAAACGCATTGAAAAAACCGATATTACAATTGCAGTTATCTTCTTATCTACGGTTATTGCTACCTTAACACTGAGTGTTTTATACAGTGTACCGCCATTGCTTACCTTTTTGTTTGGTTTGTCTATGATGTTTTTAGTAGCGCAATTTTTAATGCGCAAAAAAGACATAAACAAAGACATGATAGATTTCATTCGTGAAATAGAATACGACACCTTGTTGTTTTTTGTAGGTGTATTATTACTGGTAGGAGCGCTAAAAGAAGTTGGTATGTTAAGCCACTTTAGCGACCTGTACACAATAATGGCACCTGAATACGCAAACTATTTAATGGGTATATTGTCGGCAGGCGTTGATAACGTACCACTTACAGCCGCGTTATTAAAAGCAGATATAGTAATGACACAACAGCATTGGCTGTCGTTTACCTATGCCACAGGCGTAGGGGGCTCTATGTTAATTATAGGCTCAGCGGCGGGTATTATTGCCATGAGTAAAGTTAAAGAACTGACCTTTATGAACTACTTACGTTTGTCGTTTTATTTATTAATTTGTTACACCGTAGGCTATACCGGCTCATACTTAATGGCTGGTTTTGTTTAATATTAGTTATTAAAGTGCTTGACAGCTAGATGTCTAAACGATAACTTTCAAAGCCCCAGTAAAGTATTGAGCTTTTCAATATATTGCTGGGGTTTTGTTTTATTAGTGATTGCTGAAATAGCCATTAATACAACATTCAGAAGAGGTGCGATACTTAGGTATTTAATGTGAGGTGACGAACGCCGTTGAGCATTAAAGAGGGAAGTACTCGCCGAGAAAAATAACACGTCGTCGTCGTTATTTTTCGGTTTATGGGGCTGAATCCTCAAAACTGTCACCAATATAGGTGGAGAGCTTCTGGCAGTGAATTTTCTTACCTTATATTTGCTGCCAAGTTCTTCTTGTTTTATTACGGTTTGGATGCCGTGAAAGGAGACGAAATGACAACCCAATCAGTGCCACATGTATTATTAGGCAACAAATCAAATTATACCGTTGCTAAATTTGGCGGCACCAGCGTAGCTAACTTTGCAGCTATGGATCACAGTAGTAAAATAATAGTAGCAGATAAAAGCGTGCGTATTGTTGCACTAAGCGCCAGCGCAGGAGTCACTAATCATTTAGTTGAGCTGTGCAATAGCAGCCTTAGCGAAGATGAGCGCCAAGCGCATATTAACGGTGTGCTAGCGATTCAGCAGGCTATTTTAGCTGAATTGAGTTTAGATACCGATTTAGAGCAGGGCTTTGCCCAGACGTTAGCGGCATTTGAAAAACTAGCCAGCCAAACGTTACAAACAAAAGCGCTACATGACGAGCTATTAAGTTTTGGCGAGCGATTATCAACTTATTTATTTACCCAAGTGCTGCGCTCAAAAGGTTTAAATGCAATACGCTTTGACGTGCGCCAAGTGCTTAAAACCGACAGTCAATTTGGTAAAGCAACTCCTAATGTTGCAGCTACTGCACAAGCAGCAAGCGCATTACTTATTCCGCTGTTAGACGATCAAGTAATTGTTACACAGGGCTTTATTGGCAGCGACGAGCACGGCCAAACGACCACTTTAGGGCGCGGTGGATCAGACTACAGCGCGGCATTATTGGCCGAGGCTATTCATGCCAAAAGTGTACATATTTGGACTGATGTAGTGGGTATTTTTAGTACCGACCCGCGTTTATGTGTAAAAGCCACGCCAATTGCACGCCTCAGCTTTGACGAAGCCGCCGAAATGGCTACCTTTGGTGCAAAAGTATTGCATCCGGCAACTATTTTACCCGCCAGCCGCAGCCATATTAATGTGTTTGTAGGGTCGAGCCGTGAACCTGAGCGTGGTGGTACTTGGATTGAGCGTGAAAAGTCGCAACTGCCAGGAATCCGCGCAGTAACACAACGCAAAAACCAAATATTACTTACTCTTAAAAGCCCAGAAATGCTATTAGCTAGTGGCTTTTTAGCACGAGTATTTACTATTTTAAGTGAGTTTAATATTTCGGTAGATTTAGTGACCACCTCTGAAATTAGCGTAGCAATAACGCTTGATAACGCGCCTAATGCATCGCGCCCAGAGCTTGATCAGGGGTGTTTAGATAAACTTGCTGAGTTTTGCCATGTATCGGTAGAAAATAACTTAACTTTAGTGGCGCTTATTGGCTCAGAAATACAGTTACGCCAGCATGAAATGAACTTAATGCAGGTATTAAGTGACTTTAATATACGGCTAATTTGCCACGGTGCAAGTAAGCATAACTTGTGCTTTTTGGTCGAGCAAGGCGAATCCGACAACGTAGTGCAAGCTATTCATAGCCGACTATTAGAGAGCGATTGCGCGGCCTAATACAGCTAAATTAATAAGAGAGCACTGCCAGTCAGTGCTTTTTTCACTCACTACACTTATATCAAACTTACCCACCACAGCACTGCTGGCATTAAGCTGCGCGCAAGTTAACTCAGTAAACACATTAGGGCTTAGCAACTTGGCAATAGGGCGGCTGGTGGCTTTAGCGAGCGCTTCTTTTAAGGTCCAAATTCTAAAAAAGTGTTTAGCTTGATCCTCTGCATTGGCAGGCTTGGTGATCAGCGCAATTTCATCGGTATGATAAAAATGCTTTGCGAGCTTTTCAAATGGGCGCTTTGTGCTTATTTTTTCAATATCGAAACCAAACTGGGCTTTTGTAGGGTTAAGTGCAGCGCCAACAAAACCATTAGAATGCGATATACAGGTATTAATAACGGTGTGGCTGTTATTAATGTGTAGCGCTAATTTACTTGTTTGTAGGTTAAACTCTGAACTTATATTACACGGCTTAATGCCCGCCATATTAGGGTGCGAGGTTATAACTAAATACTTAAGTAATAATCGCGTGGCTAAATATTCTTGCTTGGCCGAGACACTTTTACGGCGGTTTATTATTTGCAGCTCAAAAGGGCTTAAATAATCAGGCAAATTATATTGGCTTATATCGAGCGTTTTAGCGTCAAACAATAAAATAGGACTTTTATTGTTACTAAAAGGCTGATTAATTTGCAGGGTGTTTTTAAAGTAAAGTGAACTCATAAACGCTCAAAATAATAATAAATTTAATACCGATTACCTGCTTGTATGCATAAGCTGAACATATAGTGAGCGGTTGTTAGTTGTTGTGCGCGCTAGGTACATTTTTATTACTAAGGCGCGATGAAATATGGTTTAATTCACAACAGCTAAAATAATAACAGATTTGTAGGTGTATGACACAAGTGCGTGATGGTTTTCAAAGTCGACTTGGTTTTGTATTGGCCGCCGCTGGCGCAGCGGTAGGTTTAGGTAATATATGGGGTTTTCCTACGCAGGCTGCTAATCATGGTGGCGGTGCTTTTTTACTGGTTTACTTTATTGTTATATTTTTACTTGCTTTGCCGGCTTTATATACCGAGCTGTATTTAGGGTATTACGCCCAAGCTAATCCGGTAAAAGCACTTAGGCAAGCATGGCAAAATAAAGCCCCTAAAGTAGGCGCGGCTGCAGGTTATATTGGCCTTGGCGGCGCTATTGTAATGCTTAGCTTTTATTCAATAGTGGCGGGGTGGATGCTGTCGTATGCTATTGAACCCGTAACTACATTTTTAGGCTTTAGCGGCGCTAGCGAATTTTTACACAGCGACTCTGCGCTGCGTAATTTTGTGTTTACCCCACTTATGCTTATTTTAACCGCGAGTATTATTTTAAAAGGGGTTAAATCGGGTATTGAAACCTGGTCACGGCGTTTAATGCCGGTGCTACTAGTATTGCTAATTGGTTTAATTATTTATATTGCAACGCTAGATGGTGCAAGTGATGGCTTTGCAGCGTATTTAATACCTGATTTTAGCCAAATACTCGACCCTAACTTAATTATTGCAGCTATGGGGCAAGCCTTTTTCTCCTTATCGCTAGGTGTGGGCTGTATGATGATTTACGGCTCGTATTTAAAACCCGGTGCTAACTTACCAAAACTGACTGCCAGCGTAGCACTACTCGATACCAGTGTGGCCTTTTTAGCTGGTTTACTTATTGTGCCTGCTATTTATGTGGCGCAGCACAACGGCGTAGAAGTGTTTAGTAACGGTAAATTAATTGGCGAAGGGCAGCTTATTTTTGCCATTTTACCAGCGTTATTCAGCACCATGGGCGATATTGGCTTATTGGTTGGTTTATTGTTTTTTGTATTAATGTCGATAGCATCGGTTACTTCTACTATATCAACCACCGAAATTCCGGTGGCGTTTTTAGTCGAAAACCACGGCGTTGATCGCACTAAAGCTACGTGGCTGGTTAGTGGCGTAGTGCTAGTGTTTGCCAGCTTAATAATACTTAATTTTGATTGGTTATTTGGCTTGGTTATTATGGTATTTACCCAGTACCAATTACCGTTAATGGGGCTGTTTTACTTTGTTACAGTGGGCTGGTTATGGCAGCGCGGTAACAAATTACACCAAGCAACTAGCGGCGCGCATTACTGGTTTGCTCAGTACATACGTTTTGTTTGTCCAATATTAATGACCTTGGTATTTGCCAATGTGGCATTTAGTAGTTAAGCATTACTGCACGTTATAAAAAAACGGGAGCTTTTGCTCTCGTTTTGCTTTGTTATCTAGCTGTTAGCAATAACTGATTTTCAATTGCCTGCTTTAACGTTTCTGGCTTGGTGCGCGGCGCATAACGAGAAACAAGTTGGCCTTGCGAATTAATTAAAAATTTAGTGAAGTTCCACTTTATTACTCGTCCTTGCGAAATACCTCTGGTGTGCAGCTTTAAGTAATTAAACAAGGGGTGAGCTTCTGGGCCGTTTACCATTACTTTGGCAAATATTTCAAATGTGGTATTAAATTGCGCTTGATAAAAGCTGTTAATGGCTAAATTATCAAGCGGCTCCTTTTGGCCAAATTGATTGCACGGAAACGCTAAAATGGTAAATCCACTGTTTTTATACTGCTGATACAGTTTTTCTAAAGCGGTTAACTGCGCCGAAAAATGACATTCACTGGCAATATTTACAATAAGTAGCGTTTTGCCTTTTAACTGCTTAAAAGAAAAAAGTGCCTTGTTACAGCATTCTGCATTAAATTGATAAATACTATCCATAGATCACCTACTTAATTTCCTATTAAATAAACTTTATAAAGACTTCATTCGCTTTTTTATCAACCGATTGACATAATCAGGCATGGTTTTTAAGTTATCAGTTTAATAGGTCATTTTTATGTCAATGAAAGTAGCATTTATAGGTTTAGGCGTAATGGGTTACCCAATGGCGGGGCATTTAGCAAAAGCAGGGCACAGTGTGTGCGTTTATAACCGTACTCAAGCTAAAGCTCAAAAGTGGGCTAACGAATTTAGCGGCAGCTTTGCAGCCTCTCCACGCGAAGCTGTAAACGATGCCGACATTGTATTTATGTGTGTGGGTAACGACGACGATTTACGCTCGGTAGTATATGGCGAAAATGGGGTGTTAGCCGGTATTAAAGCGGGCAGTATTTTGGTCGATCATACTACTACTTCAGCAACTGTGGCACGCGAAGTGGCAGCAAAAGCAGCGTTATTAAAAGTCGACTTTATTGACGCGCCAGTATCGGGTGGCCAAGCTGGCGCCGAAAATGGCGTGCTTACAGTAATGGCTGGTGGCAGCGAAGCTGTATTTGCCAAAGTGCAGCCTGTTATGACGGCATTTAGTCGTTTTAGCCAATTGTTAGGTGGCGTAGGCTCAGGGCAATTATGTAAAATGGTTAATCAAATTTGTATTGCGGGTGCAGTACAGGGCTTAGCCGAAGGCTTACATTTTGCAAAGCAAGCAGGGCTTGATGGTGAAAAAGTAATAGAAACTATTTCTAAAGGCGCAGCCGGTTCGTGGCAAATGGAAAACCGTTACAAAACCATGTGGGCAGGGGAATACGACTTTGGTTTTGCAGTTGATTGGATGCGTAAAGACTTAGGCATAGCGCTTAATGAGGCTAAAAATAACGGCGCAACGCTAGCAATGACAGCCACAGTAGATGGGTACTACGCCGACGTGCAAGCATTAGGCGGTGGCCGCTACGATACATCAAGCTTACTTGCACGCATTGAAGCACAGCATAAAAAATAACGTTTACCTTGAGTATGTCGTTGTAGACGCCAAGCTTGCGTGCAAAGCCCGTAAAGTGATTTATTCACCAAGAGGTTAAGAGGCGCTGCGCTTTTAGAGGAAGTGATAGATCTAAAAAGATCATTGTTGGTTTTATGTCTTCTCATTTACTTAAAACAAAAAACGCGACGCTTTAGTTATAAAGCGTCGCGTTTTTGTATGCCTTGTACCAATAAACTTAAAGCAAGCTACATGCTTTGTGCGTAGTTATATAAGGCTTTTAAAATGGTTAGGTTTTTTTCACTGTCGTCGTGCTCATGGGCTAAATTTTCAAGTGTGATCATAAAGTCTTGAGCGTTAATTGAGGGTTGATCTTCCCCGTGCATTAACTTGTTTTGACAATACTGACGCCATTGATCCAGCTCTTGCTGGTTAAGCGTTTGCGGCCAGTTACGAGCGCGGTATCTAAACAATAAAGTATTAAACTTTTTATTTTCAAAATCGAGTTTTAAATCGGCTAAGTCTTCGGGTTTTGCATCGCGAATAATCGCAAATTTAGCTTTATCAGCATGGCTAGTAAACCCATCGTAAAGTAAATAGTCAACGTTAGTTGTGGCGCTGTAATCGCCTTGTTCGTTAAACACCTCAGTTACTTTATCGCGCAACTCGCTATTGGCTTTTAACACCGCCAAGTTTTTTAAACATTGCTCGCGGTCAATGCCTAAACGCGCTGCATTTTCAGGTAATAACGTTTTAGCAGGTGCTAAAATAGGGCACTTGTTTAAATGCACTAGTTTTAACCCTACGGGTAATTCGTCTTCAGCTAAATCAATACGCTTGGTATATAAACGTTTACGTAATTGCTCAACACTTAAATCAATAAGTACTTGTGGGCTTTGGGTTAAATCAAAACAAATTACGGCATTTTTATTTACCGGATGAAAGCTCATAGGTGCAACCCAGCTAGTACAGCCTTGCGTTGCTGGAATGCGTGAGCTGGTATGTACAAGCGGGGTCATGTTAAATACATCAACCAACTCAGCCAAGGCTTTTTTACCACGTAAACTAAAAAAGAAGTTATACAGCTTTGGCTGCTTGTCTTTTATTAGTTTAGCCAGTGCAATAGTAGCGGTTACATCGCTTAGTGCATCGTGCGCCGCAGCGTGTTCAATACCGTTGGCAACGGTTAAATGCTCTAACTTAAAGCTTGGGCTACCGTCTTCTTTTAACGGCCATTCAATGCCCTCTGGGCGCAGTGCATAACAAGCACGCACTAAATCAATAATGTCCCAGCGGCTATTGTTGTTTTTATATTCGCGCTCGTACGGGTCGTAAAAGTTACGATAAAAGCTATAACGGCTTACTTCGTCATCAAAGCGAATACTGTTATAACCGGCAACACAGGTATTTGGCACACTAAATTGTGCATGAATTTTTGCTATAAATTCAGCCTCAACCAAGCCTTTTTTCATCGCCACTTGTGGCGTAATACCGGTAATTAAACACGCCTCAGGATGCGGCAAGTAATCCGCCTGCGGTTTACAGTATTCAATAAGCGGCTCACCAATAATATTCAAATCAAGATCAGTACGAACACCCGCAAACTGGCTCGGCTTATCCTTTTGCGGACTAGCCCCCCAAGTCTCGTAGTCGTGCCAATAGATTGTTGCTTGATTTTGCTCTTGATATGCCATGCGTAAAACCTTGAGTAGTTAACTTTAAAGCGCCAAAAATAGCGCCAAGTTACTAAAATTATGAATTATTTAGATTATGGCATATGGGCGGGGGAGTTTATAGTTTTGGGTGAAAAATGATGTGCTTGCTTTTTAAGCATAAGTGAAGCAAAAAGTAAGTAGAGGGGCTACGACAACTAGATAAATTATATGAGAGTAAATTAATGAATCATCACTAGACTAAAGTCTATAGGTTAGTTTTATTCACCTATCGAGTTTATTTTAATCGTTTGTCGATTTTGTGTTAATTCTCTAAAGTTCAGTTGTCGGCAACAAGCACGACTTAACTAATAGGACTATGACCATGAAATTAACACTTATCAAAACTATCGCTCTTAGCTCACTACTTACATGTTCAGCTGCTGCAATGGCTGAGCAAAGTGATTACAAATTAATGGTTATTGAAACCGCAACTGCACCACAGCAGTTGGAGCAATCGTTTAACAGCTGTGCGCTTAACGTTAAGTCAAAAAATTACGCTGAAGCTGAAGCCGTGTGTACACAAGCAATTGCACTATTAAATAATGCACAAGGCTCTAAATTTAAACTACGCCAGCTTACATCGTACGCGTTAAGTAACCGTGGTGTTGCACGTTTAAAAGCAAATAACGAGACTGCTGCAATCGCTGATTTATACGAGGCAGTGCAGCTTAATAAAAACGCACTTGTATCACATAACTTAACGCGCGCTAAACAAGAGCTATCTTTATAAGAAGCATTAAATAGCAAAGATTAAAAAGGGCGATGCCTTTATAAAGTATTATTATTAATTGTGAACAACAAAAAATGCCGCTCATTTTACTGAGCGGCATTTTTGTATTACTAATTTATGTGGTTGCTAGCTTAGCCTGCAACGGGTGTACTGCCTGTTGGAATGTCTTTCATGCTTTTAATTAGCATGTAAATACAGGTGGTGGCTAAGCAGCCACCTAAATAAAGTAAAATACCATCGCTTGCATCAGAGAAGTTAGCTGCAAGCATTGGGCCTAGCACAGAGCCTAGGCTGTAGCTTAAAAGCATGATTTCGGTTGCTGATACAATTTTAGCCATAGGCAAAGAGTCGCAGGCGAGCGTAATGGCAATAGGATAAAGTGCAAAGCTTGCTGCCCCTAACACTAAATAGCTAACAACTAAGCCGCTAAAGCTGGTTGCTTGCAATATACCTAACACACTTGCTGCACCTAAAAAGCAAAACATTGCCATGAGTAAGTTTTTACCCATACGAGTAGATAAGTAACTTACAAGTGGCTGTACTAACATGCCGCCAAGAATAATAATTGCCATTAGCAAACCTGTGTATTGAGCTTGCTCGCTTTGTGCTGCGATATATACAGGCATTAATCCGTAAATTGGCCCCAGTAATAGCCCCGACGCTAAGCAACCTAATATTGCTGGACGGCTAAGGGTTTTAATTTCTTTTAATGGCAGTTTTTGTAGCTCTTGGCTATCTGGTTGGCCTGATGTAATTAATAGCGGTGCTAAAATTGCTAGCAATAATAAACCAACTACAAATAAGTAGGGCACAGCGCCTACCGTGCCTAGCGGTGCTATAGCAAGTTGGCCTACTGCGCTGCCGCCATAAAGCGAGGTCATGTAAAGGCCTAAACGTTTAGCACGAGCTTTAGGCGTGTTGGTCATTAATAACCACGATTCAACCACCACAAATACACCTGCAACGGCCATACCGGCAACAAAACGCGCCATTAACCAAACCCCAGCTTTAGGCATAACTAGCTGAGCAAGAACACTTAAAATTAATAAACTAAGAAATAAAATAAAAGCAAACCTGTGGCCTATTTTTACTACTATGCGTTCAATGCATGTAGCGCCAATAAGTAAGCCAAAATAAAATACACTCGCTAGCCATGGGGCAAGATCTACATCGAGTTTAAATGCCGATAGCGATAGCGGGATCAGGCTCATTAAAAAGCCAGAAGCTATAGCAAAAAAAGACAAACCGATAACAGGTGCTAACGGGTTATTTGACTTGCTAGTAGCAACGAATTCTATCATTAGAATTATCCGATTTTAAGGTCATAAATAAACGCTGTTTACCGACTATGTTTTAGGGCGATTATTTAATGTTGGTTGATTTTGCGGCGAATGTAGGACTCTTTTGAAAGGAAGTAAAGTGATTTTTTATTAATCAATGAAAATAAATTTTTAAGTGCCCAATTACGTAAAATAAGCGCACAATTGCGACGTGTTTGTGTTTTAAACGTATTAAAATTGTATGGTTTTTGTTATTTTATTTGCTTGGTTTAATGCGATAAGAGCAATAAGTTTAAGCTATTGAGCAAACCATTAGTAAGTGTTTTTAAGTTATAAACAGTTGCGGCACAACAAATAAAAGTAACAGCCTTTAAAACGATTACTTTTATGTGTTGTAAACGAGCGGTTTTAATTTATGCAGCTGAGTTAAAACTAAACGTTTGATTACTGCATTAGCAGCGCTAATTGATGATACAAACCAATACCTATTAAAACATTAAACGGAAAGGTAATACCTAAAGAGCACAGCATAGCAAGGCCAATATTCGCTTCTGGAATAGCGGCTTTTATGGCTGCAGGCGCTGCAATGTATGAGGCACTGGCAACTAGGCTCCCTAAAACTACAATTGAACCCATTTCCAGGTGTAAAAGTGTACCGACTGCTACGCCAAGCGTGCCCAAAAATAAAGGGGTAATAATAGCAAATAAAGCTAACTTCCAATGATGCCAAGGCACAGGGCGCAAAGTTTGCGCTGCGGTTAAACCCATTTCAAGTAAAAATAATGCCAGTACAACCTTAAAGCCGTTAGTTAATAAGCTGGTAACTTGGCTACCTTGTTGCGTGCCATACATTATGCCAATAATTACACCGCCAACGAGTAAAATAACGCTTTTATTGGTTAGCGCTTCGTGCCAAACCGCTTTTAAAGACAGCTTTTTAGCTGGCGCACTTTCTTTATTAAATTTTCTATATATTAGCAGGCCAACAATAATGGCCGGCAGCTCTAGCATCACTAAATACAAAGTTACTTCAGCGCCTACAACCAAACTAGACGACTCTGCGTAGGCAATCGCAACAGCAAATGTACCCGCACTAACAGAGCCATAATGCGCCGCAATACTGGCACTATTAGCATGAGAAAGTGTAATAACGTACTTTAAAATAGGGTACAGCATTAAAGGAATAAGCCCCCCAAGCAGCATAATGGCCCCCATTTCAGGGAGTAGCTGCCAATTTAAATTACCGTGTAAAACCATACCGCCTTTTAAACCAATAGTAAGCATTAGCAGTAAGCTTAGGGTTTCGTAAGTGGCTTTGGGTATAGCAAGATCAGAGTGTATAAGTCCGGCGATTAAACCTAATATAAAAAACATAACAACAATATCGGGCACGGTGTTTCCTAGCTATAAAATTAAGTGGCGCTATTGTAGAGAAAACTTTGTATAGTAAATAATAAAATGAACAGTAGTTATATATAGATAACTATCTATGAGGTGGGTATGGATTTAAGGCATATATCGTTTAGATTACTAGAAGTATTTATGAGTGTAGTAAAAACCCGCTCGTTAAGTGAAACAGCAAGGCAGCTTTATTTAACGCAACCTACTGTTTCACTTCAAATAAAGCGCTTACAAGAAGAAATAGGAGAGCCACTAATAACTATGCAACAGCAAAAGTTACAGGTAACCGAGGCTGGCCTTGAGCTATTTAGAACCTGCAAGCAGGTGTTTGCTCATTTTGAAGATTACCAAGATTTTTTAGCCGAATTACGTGGAGGCGAGCGAGGCCGATGTAAAATTGCCATGGTAAATACGGCGCAATATATTTTACCTAAATTACTCGGCCCTTATAGTAATTTGCATCCGCATGTAGAGTTACCGCTTGAAATTGGCAATCGCGAAGAGGTATTAGCTCGCTTTGAGCGTGGAGAAGACGACATTTACGTTTTTAGCCACCCACCATCGTTAGAGCAAGCCCAAGCTGCTCGGTTTTTACATAATCCATTAGAATTTATAGTGCCTAATAATCATCCTCTATTGAATAAAAAAAACGTAACGTTGGCGGACTTAATGCCATATCGATTTTTACTGCGTGAAAATGGTTCTGCCACACGTATGCTATTTGAAAGTGAGCTACAAAGTAGGGGCTTAGTACTTAGCGACGGCGTTAAAATGGCGAGTAACGAAGCCATACGGGTTGCAGTGTCGTCGGGTATGGGTATTAGCTTGCTGTCGCATCATGTTTTACCAAAAGGTGATAATAGCTATACAAAACTGCATGTGATCGACACCGATATAGCCAGCCAATGGTACTTTGTAATGCGTACCGACAGACACATTTCGCACGCAGCGCGCAGCTTTTTAAAGTTTGCCCAAGCTAATTTAGAGCATTACCTCGATACAAAATGGGTGCGTAATGAACTCCATAGATTACATTTAGAACCTAAAACTTAAATTAAATAAGCAGTCGTTATGTTGCAATATAACTACTTATAATAGTTATATTGCTATCAATACATGGTTATAAAAACACCCATAATACTTAGCTCTAACTATTTATTATTTTGCTTTTATTTTAAATAAAGCTAAGTAAGGTTTAAGTTTAGATTTTGTTAGGGCTTTTTTACTTAGTTGGAACTAAAATTGCTGCATAGCTTGTAACGCAACAATGGATTTGAGCTAATGACAACAATAACGTTTAAAAATCAATACAGTAACTATAACTCCTCTAGTGTAACTAAAGCGGCAAGCCCAAGCGAAGTTGCGGCAATCAATCCCCCCATTGATGAAAAAGCAGGTGATGTTAAAGGCATAAACTCAGCCCCTAAAGAGCAATCATTTTTAGAAAAAGCTCAAGAAGCGCTTGTTTATCAGCGTTTAGGTGTAAATAAAGACAAAATAGACGAGCTAAAAGCGGCAATAGAGGAGCTGACTAAAGAGTTACAAGCGCAAGGCGCTGATCTTGATGTAATTGCAGATAAAATTAACGAACTTGAAAAAATGCTTGAGCAAGAATACCAACAAGGGCGCGATCGAATGGATATGAAACCTCAGCATGAGCCGGGAAAAATAATTTTTGCACTTATTTAATTTACATAATATTGAATAGTTTACATTGTTATTGTGCTTACTTTTGCTAAGGTAAAAACTTATAACAAAAATAAACAAGGATTACTAATGAAAACCCTGCAGCAGCAACTAGGTAACTACGGGCTTTATCACCGCTCAAAACGCAATGTACTCACCCACCTGTTAGGCATTCCGCTCATTGTATTTGCCGTATTGTGCTTATTGGCGCGCATTCAGATCCCGTTGGGAGGCCTTGTTATAGATGGCGGACAACTTATTGTATTTGTATCAGTTGTGTATTATTTAATGTTGAGTGTGTCGTTGGGTCTTATTATGGCTGTGCTATTAACTATATTACTTGTGGGTGCGCAACCTATTGTAGCCATGGCATTTACGCCTTGGTTAACGATTAGTGTAGGGCTGTTTGTGTTTGGTTGGATTTTACAGTTTGCTGGCCATTATTTTGAAGGTAAAAAACCCGCGTTTATAGATGATATATCGGGGCTTATTATTGGCCCTTTGTATGTAACTGCAGAGCTATTATTTATGTTGGGCTGCTATAAAAAGCTAGAGCAGCAAGTAACCGATATTGCCGGCCCAACTAAGCCATAAAAACAATAACTAACCTGCTGTAACTAAAGCATAAAAATACGGTAACAAAGTATGAATTATAATAATAAAACAGTGTGGATCACCGGTGCGTCATCGGGCATAGGTAAGGAGCTGGCAATACAGTTTGCAGAGCTAGGTGCTAGCGTTATTTTATCGGCGCGTAATGTTGAAAAACTGACAGCGCTTAAGGCTGAACTAAAAGGAGAAGGGCATTTAATATTGCCACTCGATTTAGCAAAGCCCGAAGAAGTATTAAGTAAAGTTACCGCGGCAATAAATGAGTTGCCCGCAATCGATATTTTAATTAATAACGGTGGCATATCGCAGCGTAGCTTATTTTTAGAAAACGACTTTAAAGTGTACCGCCAATTAATGGAGGTTAACTATTTTGGTTTAGTGGCATTAACTAAAGCGGTACTGCCCTCTATGGTTGCAAGAAAAAGTGGCTCGGTTGTAGCTATAAGTAGTGTGGCAGGAAAGGTAGGCTCTAAACTAAGAACCGGTTACTCAGGCACTAAATTTGCTGTGGTGGGGTTTATGGATTGCCTGCGCGCAGAAGTAAAAGAGCATAACATTCATTGTTTAACAATTTGCCCAGGTTTTATAAAAACCGCGATTGCGCACAACTCATTAAACCCGCAAGGTGTTGCACAAAATAAATCTGAGCAAGCTATAGAAAATGGCATGGATGTTAAAGTAGCCGCATCAAAAATGATTAACGCTATTAATAGCAAAAAAGATGAAGTGATTGTTGGCCAAGGCTTAAGTGGTTGGGCTCCTACCATTAAACGCTTTTTTCCGCGTTTATTTAACCGTTTAACAGCTAAAGTTAACTTTAAATAATACCAAAATTCAAGAAAGCTATAGTTGAGTATAAAAATGATAATAAAGTATATATGGCTCGGATTATTTTTTAGCGTGCTGATCTGGTCGGGCATAAACCCAAAAGATCAATTTACTTGGTTTTTAGAAGTGCTACCAGCCATTATTGGTGTGGTAATTATGCTTGGCACCTATAAACAATTTAAGTTAACCCCTATTTTATATTGGTTTATTTTAGCGCATTGTATTGTGTTGATGGTAGGCGGCCATTACACCTATGCTGAAGTACCGCTATTCGATAATTTATTTGGCAGTGGGCGAAATAACTACGACAAAGTAGGGCATTTTTTTCAGGGCTTTGTACCTGCATTATTAGCACGCGAAATTTTACTGCGTAAAAATGCAGTTAATGGCAAAGGGTGGCTCATTACGTTTATTATTTCGATATGCTTAGCCTTTAGTGCTTTTTATGAGCTACTAGAGTGGTGGGTGGCATTGTTGAGCGGCGAAAATGCCGAAGCGTTTTTAGGCACCCAAGGTTATATTTGGGATACCCAATCAGATATGGGATTAGCACTATTAGGTGCTATTTGCTCGCTGTTAGTACTTTCTAAAGTACACGACAAGCAGCTAAAACAGCCTAAAAACGATTTGTAATAATCTTTCTTCAACGCTAAGAAGTATATTACTTTTTAGCGTTTATTTTTTCTATTTCACTCCAAATTTTTTCGGCCTCGGCGCTTAACATAGCGTAGCTTTTAATATCGCCTTTACGCTGTGCCTGCATGCCTTGCTCTAATTTTGCGTCGTACTCTTTGCGTAGTTTTTTGCTTGGATCTGATTTAAATATCGAAAACATGCTTACTCTCTTAATTACTTTTAATGTATTTGCTTGATTGAGTATACATACGATGCCGCGTGGAAAATCGATTATTAAAGTATAAATTAGTCCTGCAGCTAAATATTGAATAATTACTCTAACAGGGTTGAAATCACAAATATTGAGCGTACACTTGTGCGCTGAAAGTTTGGGCGCACACGTGTAAGCCTAAAGTGTTTTGAATCGCAATAGAGAATTAAGTGCTTATGATCACGCAAATATTAGATCAATTTTCAAAATGGTTTTTACACCATCAAAGTTTTGCCAGTTATATAGAGCCAATTATGCAGATGTTTAAACCCGCATGGCGCGCAGGGCAATATAGAGCGCAAGTAGTTGCCGCAGTTACCCTTAATGGCAATTTTTTAAGTGTGCAACTTAAACCAAGTAAGCAATGGCCTAAGCATACTGCTGGGCAGCATATAAGTTTAACCCTTGAAATTAACGGGCGATTATTAACGCGTGTTTTTACTGTGGCTTCAAGCGCTCAGCAATTTAAAAATACAGGGTTAGTGCGTTTACTAATCAAAACAAATCCACAAGGGCGTTTTACAAGTTTACTAAATAACACCTTAAAAGCGGGTTTGTGGTGCAGTATTTCTGCGCCAAACGGCGACTTTGTATTTAAAAGCACACATACACCGGCCACTTTTATTGCTGGTGGGTCGGGCATTACCCCCATACTGGCTATGCTTGATGATTACCTAAGCCAAACCACGCAAAAGGTGTTGTTAGTGTATTACGCAAAAGTAACTGAGCATCAATGTGTTGATGAGTTGGGTGAACTGGCGGCGCAGTTTGCGCATTTTTCGTTTTTATTATTAACGCGCGAGCAATCAAGCGATATAACCTGCAATATTAAACCATGGGAAAACCCCGATATTTATTGCTGTGGTCCTGCAGCCTTTATGCAAACGGTGAGTGACTTTGCTAAAAAGCATGATTTAAATTATTACCAAGAGGCATTTGGTTTAGCGTTGCCGCGCTTAAAAGACGACAGCCAATTTAATGTAAAAATTAACAGTGGCGCGCATGTGGTATTGGGCAACGATGTTTTGCTAACTCAGTTTGAAGAAAAAAAGCTACCCGTTAAACGTGGTTGCGGCATTGGTATTTGCCATCAGTGCCAATGTATTAAAAAGTCGGGCGTGGTACGCAATTTAAAAACCGGTGAATTAAGTGATAGCGGCGAGCAGTTAATTCAACTTTGCGTAAGCCAAGCGGTAAGTGATTTGGAGCTACAATTATGAAAACCATTAACTTTGAGCAATTAGAAAAAGAATTAAATGCCATAAAAATGGACACCCTTGGCAAAGTAGGCCAGCAAGATGCTGATTATATTCGCGCTGTTGTACGTAAACAGCGAGTATGCGAATGGAGCGGGCGTATTTTACTTATGCTTGGTTTTATTGTGCCATTACTTTGGGTTGTAGGTGTGCTGTTACTCGCCCTTGCTAAAATTTTAGATAATATGGAAATTGGCCACAATGTAATGCATGGCCAGTACGATTGGATGAACGACAAGCAGCTTAATTCACAGCAATATGAATGGGACATAGCCTGCGATGGACAAAGTTGGCACCGAGTGCATAACTTTGAGCACCACACATACACCAATATTATAGGTAAAGACCGCGATTTTGGTTATGGCTTATTAAGGTTAAGTGACGATTTTAAATGGCGTTTAAAAAACACGTGGCAATTTATAACCTATTTAAATTTAAGTGTGCTGTTTCAATGGGGAGTGTCGTATCACGAACTGGCAGGCGAGCGCGTGTTTATAGGTAAAAAGAAGCCACACCGCGATGGTGCCGTATTGCATAGCACCTTAAAACAGCGCTTTTTTAGTAAAGGCGCGCGCCAATTAATTAAAGATTATGTGATATTTCCGTTACTTGCTGGGCCATTATTTTTGTGGGTATTAGCGGGTAACTTAGTAGCAAATTTAATTCGTAACTTATGGACGTCGACCATAATATTTTGTGGTCACTTTACTGAGCAAACCCATACTTTTAAAGAACAAGACTGTGTAAACGAAAGCCAAGGGCAGTGGTATTACCGCCAAGTATTGGGCTCGTCAAATATTAAAGGGCCGCGTTGGTTTCATGTATTAACCGGGCATTTGAGTTTTCAAATTGAGCATCACTTGTTTCCAGATATGCCTTCGTCGCGTTATCAAGAAGTGGCACCGCAAGTACAAGCAGTATTGCAAAAACAAGGCATTGCCTACAATACGGGAGGGTTTTTTAGTCAATATGCCTCGGTGTTAAAGCGTATATTTCGGTATTCTTTTAAATAATGATTAATAAAGTAGCTGTAACGGTAATGCCTGCATTAAATAATCGGTTAGCGTAAAGGCGTTAGCTGATTATTGCATTAAAGTGTTGCAAATGGCTTTTTTGATTAAATAACCACCACCACATGCAAAAAACTCTTCTAATTAATTTAAAAACAGGCTGTTTTGCTATGGTTAAGTAGTAGTTGGTTGTCATACAATGGAGAAAAATAGACCACACAAGAGAGATTAAAATGGCCGCATTTGGTACTGTGTTTATGCCGCAGATGATTCAAGCTCGTTTTTCTGATAATAAATGGAGCGAAAGCTCAATTGTCCCTTCTGATAAGCTTGAACTGCATCCTGGCGCTCACGTTTTACATTATTCAAGCACATGTTTTGAAGGCTTAAAAGCCTTTCGCCATGAAGATGGCTCAGTCTATATTTTTAGAATGGATGCAAACATTGCGCGCATGCAGCAGAGTTCTGAATTGCTTAGTTTACCAAGTGTTGATGGCGAGATGCTAAAAACCATGATTATTGATATTGTGCGCCAATACGCAGATGAAACGCCTTTACCACCGGGATCTATGTATATTCGCCCAACGCATATTGGTACTGAGGCCGCAATTGGTAAAGCCGCTGCGCCTTCAATGAGCTCATTGCTATATACCTTGTTATCGCCAGTAGGTGATTACTTTAGTGGCGGTGCAACGGCACTGCGCGTATTACTTGAAGAAGATGGTATGCGCTGTGCGCCGCACATGGGCATGATAAAAAGTGGTGGCAACTACGCCAGTGCACTAGGACCAATTTCAGCAGCACGTACTAAGCATCAGGCTGATCAAATTTTATTTTGTCCAGGCGGCGACGTACAAGAAACCGGTGCAGCTAACTTTATTTTAATTGATGGCAACGAAATTATTACTAAAGCGCTCGATAGCACGTTTTTACATGGCGTTACCCGTAATAGTATTTTAACCATAGCTAAAGACTTAGGTATGACGGTAAGCGAGCGCAACTTTAGCGTTACTGAGCTTTTAGAGCGCGCAGCTAAACCGGGCACTGAAGCAGCACTTTCGGGTACTGCGGCAGTATTAACACCAGTGGGCACATTTATTCATAATGATAAAGAATACCAAGTTGGTAACGGCGAAGCTGGCCCAACTACGGCGCGCCTGCGCCAAGCATTGAACGATATTCAATGGGGTAAAACTGCAGATACACACGGTTGGTTAACTAAAATTTAGTTTTTAATTTAACCCACTAAAAAGCCACCTAATTAACTTTAATTAGGTGGCTTTTGTATTTTTGCTATTTAATTAGCGCTTAGGTTAAATAGCTTTACACCTTAGCGGATTAAAATCTCATTTCTATTTTGCCGTAAACGTAGCGGCCATTAAAACCAAATGGCGAAAAGCTTGAGTACGAAAATAAGCGTGAGAATGTAGTTACGTCATCAACTAGGTCGCGGGTTGGATCTGGGTATACATCAAAAATATTATTAGCACCTAAGCTTACCGATACATTGTCAGTTACTGCGTAGGCTACATCTAAATCGGTGATCCATTTAGGTTTTAAAACTTCGTTACGCTGTGCAATATCCGATGGATCTTGGGTTTCGCCGTAGCGAGTATTTCGTAAGGTGGCGCGCCAATCATCCATAGTCCAAACCGCGCTTAAGTTATATTTATTACGCGGGGTACTTACTTCAAAGCGACGTAGTTCGTTACCAGAAAATAAGTTGTCTTGATCAAACCCAGCGCCTTGCAGCTCTGCAGGTGGGGCAATAATGTCTGTTACTTGGTTTTTGCCATAGTTAAAGCCTAAATTAAATGCTACATCGCCGTAGTTATCTGTAATTAGGTTATATGAAGCAACCACATCAACACCGCGAGTTTTACTATCAATAGCGTTTAAGAAAAATCGTCCTTGATTAGCCCCTGTACCTTCGAGTAAATCGGCAATAGCAGCGCCAGATAAGTTATTCGACAGTACAATACGGTCATCAATAAGTATTTGATAGTAATCTACCGATAAGCTGAAATTAAAGTCGGTTGACCAAGTAAAGCCTATTCCATAGTTGGTGGCTTCTTCGGCATCTAGACCAGGTGATCCGAGTGCTTTTGCAACGTTACTGCTGGGTGCAAAAGTACCGGTTTGTGTGGGTTCACCATCAACAAATACAGTAGCAACTGAAGTAAAATGTTGTTGCTGTAGCGAAGGCGCTCTAAAACCGGTTGATACTGAGGCGCGCAGCGCTAAATCTTCGGTTAGTGTATAACGTGTGGCAATTTTACCGTTTAAGGTATCACCAAAGTCAGAGTAATCTTCGTAACGCGCTGCAACGGTTAAGTTCCAGTTGTCGGTAATGTAGGCTTCTAAATCTACGTATAAGCTTACATTATGGCGGCTGTTATCGCTTGCCGATTCAGGGGTAAAACCAGGGAACACTTGCGAGCCTGCTGAACCAAATGGGCCGTTCACTGGATCGGTTACTGCACCACCAGGGCCAAATGTACCTTGGGCATAAGAGGCTTCTTCGCCTGCTTGAATTTCGTAGCCTTCGCGGCGGTACTCAGCACCTACAGCAATGTTTAAGCCGCTGGCTAAAAAGTCGACATCAACCTCGCGGCTAAAATCAACATTAAGCGTAAGTTGGTCGTAGGTAAGTGTACCGGCATCAAAACGTGTTTGGCTGCCTGGCCCATACGAGGTATTTACGCTATCTATTACACCAAATTCAAAGTCATCTAGCCCGTATACGGCAGATACATCGTAATTCCACTCACTCACAAAGCCTTTAACACCCAATGCGAGAGAAAAGTCATTTATATCAGAGGTGATAACCGGTAAAAAGCCGTCGGGGTAAATTTCGGTGACGTTACGATCATCTTGCGCGCGGCGGTAAAAACCTCCACCTTCGCCTTCACGTTTACTATAAGAGCCAAAAGAATACAGTTCAGCGTTATTTGTTAGCTCATATCCTGCGTTATAAAAAACAGAAAAGTCTTCTACATTACCATTACCAAAATTATGATTGTAGCGATCCCAGGTTAACTCGCGTGGATCGAGTGCGCCATTTACGGAGCCATCATCTAAACGAGCGTAGTTTTCACGTTGGTCGTAGTCAGAGCGATTGGTTGAATGACGATCGCGATATTCGGTAGATATATTTAAAAAACCGTTATCGCCTAGCTCAAATCCCATATTGCCTTGCAGTGTTAACGTTTGACCATCGGTTAATGAACGGTCGCTCCCTTCGTTAAAGGCTAAATTACCATTGGCATCTTCTGATACCGATTTAAGTTCAGGCACGCCATCCATTTCGGTCATGTTTGCGCCATATATAGCCGATACAGAACCGCCACTACTGGCACTTTTAAGTACAATATTAATAACACCGGCTATTGCGTCGGATCCATATTGTGCAGCAGCGCCATCACGCAGTACCTCAATTCGGGCAATAGCATTGGCCGGAATAGCATTTAAATCAACCGATGATGAGCCTCGACCCGTTGAGCCATTTAAATTAAGTAGCGCATTACTATGACGGCGCTTACCATTAACAAGGACTAAGGTATGATCGGGTGCTAAACCACGCAGTTGAGCTGGGCGTACATGGTCACTACCATCGGTAAGTGATGCTTGCGGAAAGTTAAAGCTAGGCAGTAAGCTACTAAGCAGGGCGTTGGTTTCGGTTTGGCCTGAGTTTTTAAGCGAATCGGCACCAATAATATCAATTGGAACTGGGCTGTCCTCTACAGTTCGGCCTAGTCGGCGCGAGCCAATAACACTAATTTTTTCAATATTTGCCTCGGCTTGGGTGTCTTGCTCAGCAGCAGATGCGTACATAGAGCCCAGTAATGCCGCCGATACGCTTAGCGCGCACACAGTGAGTGGCGTTGATTTTTGCAGTTTTAATAATAATTTATTATTCATGTTGATTCCCTCATTCAAAAACGCAGTAAATTAGTTCAGTTAAATTGCAGTAACAATTGAGCTAATTAAAATTACAGCTTTTAACATATACCCAAGCAGCAAAGGCAGTCAATTGAATAACATTCAATAAACATAATGTTTACTTGAAAGTGAGGGGTTAATGATAGAAATTTATTTTATTAGCTATAACTCACTACATTGTTTACTAGATATAACTCACCACTTTATTTTTCCAATGAGCATATCTTTAAACATAACCCAGTCGGCCCACAAACTGTAAAAAGGGTGCTTGAAGGTAGCGGGTCTGTTTTTTTCAAAAAAGAAATGCCCAACCCAGGCAAAACCATAGCCAATTACTGGTAACAACCACAATAAAGGGTATTGCGATTTAAGCACCGCTACGCCAATAACAAAAAGTACTAAAGTGCTGCCAATAAAGTGCAAGCGTCGGCACGTAATATTGCGATGCTCTGTTAAGTAGTAGGGGTAAAATGCTTTAAAGCTATTAAATTTAGGGCTGGGCATGTACTGCTCTTATTTATTAATGCTGTGTAATCTTATTAAAGCCTAAGTTTACACTTGTTTACAGCGACAAGTGGTATTGAACGTATCTAGGTAGACAAACTTGCTTAAAGTTAATAACTTAGGCCTACTATTAAAAATCAATAATAATGGAACGATAAATGTTTAAACAAACCCTAGCATGTGCTGTTCTTGTAGCACTTAGTGGCTGTTCAGAGCCAACAAATACCGCAACTAATAAAGAAGTTAAAGCACCTATGAGCCAAGCAAATTCAGTGAGCTACCCAGTAACTAAAAAGGGTGAGGTAGTAGATAGCTACTTTGGCGAAACACTGGCCGACCCATATCGCTGGTTAGAAGATGATATGAGCGCAGAGACTGCCAGCTGGGTTAAAGCACAAAACAAGGTAACCTTTTCGTATTTAGAGCAAATTCCTTATCGCGATAAGTTAAAGCAGCGTCTTGAAAAGTTAATGAACTACGAAAAAATAGGCGCTCCCTTTACCGAGGGCGATTACACCTACTTTTATAAAAACGATGGCCTGCAAAACCAGTATGTTTTATATCGCAGTAAAGAGGGTGGTGACGTTGAGGTGTTTTTAGATCCAAACACGTTTAGCGACGATGGCACTACGTCTATGTCGGGGTTGTCGTTTTCAAAAGATGGCTCATTACTCGCGTATCAAATATCGGAAGGCGGCAGTGATTGGCGCAAAATTATTATTATAGACACGCAAACTAAAGAGCAAGTGGAGCAGGCTTTAGTTGATGTGAAATTTAGTGGCATAGACTGGTTAGGCAACGAGGGTTTTTACTATTCTAGCTACGATAAACCTGAAGGCAGTGAGTTGTCGGCTAAAACCGATCAGCATAAAGTGTACTATCACACCTTAGGATCTGATCAAGCAACCGATAAGTTGGTATTTGGCGCAACCGATGAGCAAAAACATCGTTATGTAGGAGCAGATGTAACGCATGATGGCCGTTATTTACTTATTTCTGCCAGTACTTCTACTTCGGGTAATAAGCTATTTATTAAAGACTTAACTCAAAAAAATAGCGAGTTTGTGACTATTGTAGGAAACACTGACTCAGATACATCGGTTATTGATAACGAAGGTAGTAAGCTGTTTTTAGTGACTAACTTAAATGCCCCAAATCAAAAAGTAGTGACGGTAGATGCAGCGGATCCTGGCCCGCAAAACTGGCAAGACTTTATTCCCGAAACCAAAAATGTATTAAAACTTACTAAAGGCGGCGATACCTTTTTTGCAAATTACATGGTTGATGCTATTTCAAAAGTGAAACAGTACAACAAAAAGGGAGAGCTAATTCGCGATATTACCTTGCCGGGTGTGGGCACAGCGGGTGGCTTTAGTGGCAAAAAAGAGCAAACAACGCTGTATTACTCTTTTACCAATTACAAAACCCCAGGAACGACCTATACGTTTGATGTAACTACAGGGGAGTCGGGTGTTTATCGTAAATCTGGCGTTGATTTTAATAGTGACGATTACACCTCTGAGCAAGTGTTTTATAACTCAAAAGACGGCACTAAAGTACCTATGATAATTACCTACAAAAACGGTATAAAGTTAGATGGTTCAAACCCAACTATTTTATATGGTTATGGTGGTTTTAATATTAGCTTAACGCCAAGCTTTAGCCCAACCACTGCCGCTTGGCTTGAACAAGGCGGTGTGTATGCGGTCGCCAATATTCGCGGTGGTGGTGAGTACGGGAAAGAGTGGCACAATGCGGGCACTAAATTACAAAAACAAAATGTATTTGATGACTTTATTGCCGCAGCTGAGTATTTACAAAGCAAAAAGTACACATCTAAACAGCGCTTAGCTCTGCGTGGCGGCTCAAATGGTGGCTTATTGGTAGGCGCAGTTATGACCCAGCGACCTGATTTATTTCAAGTGGCGCTGCCGGCTGTAGGCGTACTCGATATGCTGCGTTACCATACATTTACTGCAGGCGCAGGCTGGGCGTACGATTATGGAACCAGTGAGCAAAGCAAAGAAATGTTTACTTACATAAAAAACTACTCACCGCTGCATAATGTAAAAGCGGGCATAGAATACCCTGCAACTATGATAACAACAGGGGATCATGACGATAGAGTAGTGCCTTCGCACTCATTTAAATTTGCTGCGCAGTTACAAGCTAAACAAGCGGGTACAAACCCTACGCTTATTCGTATTGAAACAAACGCCGGACATGGTGCAGGCACACCAACGAGTAAAATTATTGATTTGTACGCCGATATGTATGGCTTTACGCTTTATAACATGGGAGTTAAGTCTCTTTAATTACGACTTTTTCAAAGTGAAGTAACCACAAAAAAACCGAGTAAATAAACTTACTCGGTTTTTTATTAATCGTTTATAAGCCACTCATTATTGAACAGGTGAAAACAGCCGTTGATAGGTTTTATAGGCGTATTCATCACTCATACCACTGAGGTAATCGCAAATAATACGCATACCTTGGTTTTGTTTTTGCGCCTCTATGTACTGGGCTTGCGTGGTTTCGGGTAATAACCGCAGCGGATCGCTTGCAAAAGCGGTAAATAATTCAATCAGTAGATTTTGCCCTTTAAACTCAATTTGTTGCATTTTAGGGTTGCGAATTAAGCGCTGAAACACAAAGTGTTTAAGTATTTGCAGTACACTTTCGTACTGAGTTTCTAGCTTGGCTGTGTATTTTAAAATAGGGCATTCGAACGCTTCGTTTTGCACATCTAAATGAATATGAATGATAAAGGTATTAACCAGCTCGCCTATGGCATCTTTGCGCTCAAAATCATGCTTTGAAAACAGTCGTAAAGTGAGTGATTCAAGCATATCGTTTAACCAGCTATAGTTAAGCGCCTGCAGTTGTGGTAAAGCATGGGTTTGCCAATCATCAAGAGTAAGTACTTTGGTGGCTATGGCATCTTCTAGGTCGTGTACCGCATAGGCTATATCGTCGGCGTGCTCCATTATGGCGCTATCGAGCGACTTATAGCTGGTTTTAGCGCGGTACTTATCTATTGCCGTGTGGTTACTTAACAAGCTTTTATCGTTTTGACTCAAGGGCTCTACTATCCAATTGAATATAGCCGCATCGTCGTTATATAAGCCTTTAGCTGGTCGCCAATCGTCTGCTTTAATAAATGCACGCTCAGGGTTTGCTTTAGGGATAGTGTGCCAAAGCTTATTTATAAATGCAGGGTATTTTATAAAGCCCAATAAGGTGCGGCGGGTAAGGTTCATACCATGGCCGTCGCTGTATGGTTCAAGCTTGGCAACAATACGCAGTGTTTGCGCGTTGCCTTCAAAACCACCGTGATCGCGCATCATATAATTAAGTGCAATTTCGCCGCCATGACCAAACGGCGGGTGGCCAATGTCGTGGGCTAAGCATAGGGTTTCTAGTAATCCGGTTGACGGAAAATGGCTAAATTCGCTGTGTTGTACTTTTAAATGGCGCAGTATGCCGGTGCCAATTTGCGACACTTCTAATGAGTGAGTAAGGCGAGTACGGTAAAAGTCGTTTAAGCCAATACCCATAATTTGGGTTTTAGCTTGCAGACGCCTAAACGCAGCAGCATGAATAATACGTGAGCGATCAACCTGCCACGGTGAGCGATTATCATTAGGGCGGTGTTTATATTGTTCTATAATTCGGCTTTGCCACTGTTTGTCCATACTACTGACTCGTAATTAGTTAATAACGTTAGAATATACCCATGAACTATAAATTGCGAGTGCACACGTTGTACGGTATTTGCGCAGTTAGTGAAAGTTCGCCTTTATAAAGTGGCTTAGGTATAATAACGCTTCGTATGTATGTGCATTACCCATACATAATTTAAAGTTTTATTGAGAGAGTACATGTTAAAAAACATTATAAAGTTTATATTAGCCGCACTTTTTATTTGGGCACTGGCGTTTCCTTTTTTACAAAGTGACGAGAGTGGTTCAGATGAACAAACAAGTTCAGAGCAATCTAAAAAGCAAAAGAAAAAAGAAAAACCGCTGCACAGTGTAACGCTACCAAATTTTTCTGAGTTTGCGGATGTAAAAGATAAAAAGCGGGCATTTTTTAACTTTATTAAACCGCATGTAGAAGCCGAAAATAAAAAGATTTTACAACAACGAGCTAATTTAGAAATTGCTCGAATGATGCTTGAAAACGACTTACCGTTAGATGAAAAACAAAGCAATGATATTGTTAAAATATTAAAGTCGTACGACCTACCCACAACAATAGATAGCTTTACGCTTAAACAAGCACTTCGCCGTGTAGACGTGATCCCTAAAGAACTAGCCCTAATGCAAGCTGCTAATGAGTCTGCGTGGGGAACATCGCGATTTGCACGTATTGGCCTGAACTTTTTTGGCCAGTGGTGTTATTCAAAAGGCTGCGGTATGGTCCCTGGTAGACGTGATACCGGTGCTGCACATGAAGTGGCTGCGTTTAAGTCGGTGCGTGCTGCGGTTAGTTCTTACTTTAAAAATATAAACACCCATAATGCTTATAAAGAGCTGCGATCTATTCGCGAAAACCTACGCTTAGAACAACAACCCATAGCAGCAACATTATTAACTCAGGGTTTAATGTCGTATTCAGAGCGTGGTGAAGCGTATATAGAAGAGCTAAACACTATGATTAACCAAAATAGAGCCTACTTTGATGAATAAAAGTGTATTAAATATAATGACAGCACTGTCGTTAACACTACTGAGTGTTACCGCATTAAATGCCTCTGCTAGAGAGTTTGTAATGTCGTACGATGGCTTTTACGATCGCTTAAAAGTGGTTAATAAAGGTGATTTTCAATATGCGCGAGTTAATTTTTATATTAGCGATATTGGCACTAACGAAGCCTGTGCAATTAAAAGTGGCACAATTTTAACCGAAAATAACGAATACCCGCTCAATTACACCGAACAAGCGCAATTATTACTGCCTTTTGATAAGCAACTTGATACAGATAAAGCGGTTATTGTGGTGCAACCGCAAAATCCGGTACATGACTGTCAGTTAAAATTACAAATAGAAGCGAATGAACTTGAAGGTTTAAGCTTTACTAAACAGTCGTTATTTACTATACACACTGAACTTGACGAACTGTTGGCTGATTTATCGGGATTTTTTGTTAGCAAATTAATGTGGTTTTTATTACCAGAACAAAAAGGCGTAGTTGTTACCTTTAAAAAGCCAATGCATTTTGATGATGAAAGCATTGAGTGTAAAAAATCAGTGTGCTATTTCGCTGTTGCAGACAATTGGCAAGACGATACCAAAGAATTAGCTGATATAGCAGATGTTATAAAAGTAACACCTTGGATAACTAAATAAATATAATTTTATAAAAAATTATTTAAAGCGGCTTTTGCCGCTTTTTTATTTAGTAACCTTAACTCTGGTTAAGAGATTTACTAACGTATTGAATCATAGTTATATTTAGCTTTATTTTCTCTAGCCAGAGATTTTCAGTGAAAACAAGGCGAATTTACGCGTCAATAGCTGGTCTATTGCAAGTGAATTCAACGCAGTTAGCGCTGAAAATAGCTGCTTGAGATAGGTTTATTATCCGCAGTTGAGGTTATTTAGTAACCTTAACTCTGGTTAAGTATTATATTGCGGACGTGTTGGCTTGCGAGAAGAGGGTGTGATCGTATTGGCTAACTACTTTGTCGCGGCCTGTTTCTTTTGCAAGGTATAGGTGTTTGTCGGCGTGTAATAATAGCTCTTTTAAATTTAGCTGGTTAATAGTGGTACTACTAACACCGGCACTAACAGACAGAGGAATGGATTGATCATTACAATAAAATGGTTGCTGACGAATATTAAAGCTTAATTGCTCTGCCAAGGTATTTGCTTGCTCAAGCGTATAACCATTAAGCAATACTGCAAACTCTTCTCCCCCAATTCGCGCTGTTATGCCAATATTCATAAATAATTGGCTGATATGTTGCGCTATCCATTTTAATGCTTGGTCGCCTACATCATGGCCATATTTATCGTTTACACGTTTAAAAAAATCTATATCTAACATAATTAAAGCAAGGGTATGATTTTTATCGGCTGTATTGGCTTTAATGTTTTTACAGGTAGAGAAAAATCCGCGGCGATTTAATAATTGCGTTAACGAATCATTGTTTGCCAAGTTAATCAGCTTAGATTCTGAATTTGCAAAAATAATAAAAGGCAAAATTAAAGCACAGAGTGTGGTAATAAAAAGGTGCGCTATTAATAGTATGTGTAACTGGGGCTTAAAGTCATCATTATTTGAGGTTATAAAGGGGAGCAACAATAAAATAACTTGTCCTAACATCACTAAGCTATGTGTTACTAAGCCTATTATAAGTAATCGTTGCTGTAATTTAGCAACGCAGTGTGTTTTTAATAAAATAAAAGCGCCGTATAAAAATAAAATGGCAACAATAAAGCTTGTTAATATTTGGCTTAAAACATGATTGTATACAAACACGAGTAATAAAGCGCACAAGCCATAAAGGTAAGCCAAAGGCGTTAAGTTTACTACAGCTTTGTTGTTAAACTTATTTAAGCCGATTACAAGTAATAGTGGGCTCAGTATAATAAATAGGTTTGCAAGGTAGTGAGTTAGCCATGGGAGGTTTAGCTCTTCTTTAAAGCTCACAAGTAAAATAGCAGTGGCAAACGAGATACAAGCACCACCAAATAACAAAAAGCTAGTTGTTTTTTTGTGCAGGTAAAAAGAAGTAAACAGTATACCTATCAGTAAGTTGAAAATAAAAGATAGGCTAGTTATAGTTGGTAAGTGCAGCATGTTGTAAGTACTCTTAAATATAAAGTGGCAGAGCAATTCGCTGCGTCCGTGTATTATATACTGTTATAAAATTTAAAAAATCGTTGTAAAGCATTGTATTTATAACTAAATAAGTATTTATAAATGCTGAATGACTGTGCTTATACTAAACTCTCTAATGCCGAATCAATATCAGAAAAATGAAATCGGTAGTTATGCTCTAATGCTTTTTGGGGGAAAACATATTGTCCGGTAATGAGCAGATCAGCCATTTCGCCCATTAACAGCTTTAACACAAGCGCTGGCATAGGAATTAGAGCTGGTCGAGATAACGCCTTACCTAAACTTTTGCTAAATACTTTACTACTTACAGGGTTTGGTGCCGTTGCATTAATAGGCCCAGTCATATTTTTATGTTTTATAATAAATAATATTAACTGCGTCATATCGTCAATATGGATCCACGACATACCTTGCTCGCCATTGGCAATAGGGCCGCCTAAACAGAGCTTAAACGCCGGTAGCATTTTGCTCAAAGCACCGCCTTTTTTTGCTAATACTATACCTGTGCGCAGTAAACACACGCGGGTACTAGTTGATTGAGCTGCTAATGCTGCGTTTTCCCAGTCTTTACAAAGCTGGTGGCTAAACTCATCGTGGGGTTTATTATTTTCTTCATCAATTGGGGTAATGCCTTGGCGACCATAAAAACCAACAGCGCTGCCTGATATAAACGTATGCGGTGGGGTATTGGATGCAGCGATTGCTGCAGATATTTGTTTTGTTAGCTCAATGCGGCTATCGCGAATAATCGATTTTTGCTTATCACTCCAGCGTTTATTTACAATGGGCTCACCTGCGAGGTTAATTACTACATCAACATTATTAAAATCAACCGCTTCTATGTTGGTAACTGCATTTATTTTATGCCCTAAAAGTACGTTTGCTTTTGTGGGGTTACGGCTTAGCACAGTAACACTATGATGATGGGTTAAAAAAGGACAAAGGTGTTGGCCAATTAAGCCAGTAGCTCCAGTAATAAAAATATGCATAACACAGCCTTATTTTTTAATTGCTAGCAAGTGTTTAAAATTTATACTCGCTAGTGCTTGGTTTTGCAAATTTATACGTGTAATGCAGTTTTATGATCACTTAGTAAATATTTCATTTTATTAGCTTTTGCCTTACACTAAAGCCTAATAAAAAATAATAAGGATCATAATATTGGCAAGTTTAACAGGGGTAAATAAAAGCTTAATTATTTTTGCTGCACTAGTTATTGTGCTCGCAGGGATCAAGTCGGCCAGCGCTATTATTATTCCCTTTATTTTAGCGGCATTTATTGCAATTATTTGCAGCCCGCTAATTAAATTTTTTGCTCGCTATCGTATTCCTAAAGGCATTGCTGTTATTTTTGTGGTGCTTATTATTGTAGGGCTAGGAGTCAGCCTTGGCGGCTTGGTCGGGCAGTCAGTTAACGATTTTTCGCAGCAACTTCCGCAGTTTAAAGTTAAATTAAAAGAAGAGTTTGTTTGGCTGGTTGATATAGCGTCGCAGTACAATATTTTAATTAATAAAGACCAAATATTATCTATGTTTGATCCTGGTAAAATGGTTGATGTCGCCACCAATATGCTCACCGGCTTAGGTGGAGTAATGGCGAATATGTTTTTAATTATTTTAACCGTGGTTTTTATGCTATTTGAAGGGCCGTCACTTAATCATAAAATACATTCGGCGCTTAACGATCCTGATAAAAAAATGAAACAAATTAATCGCTTTTTAGACTCAATTAACTCTTATTTAGCCATTAAAACCTTAGTAAGCTTAGGAACGGGTATATTAGCTGCTTCTTTACTGTGGTTTTTAGATGTCGATTATTTTGTATTGTGGGGTGTATTAGCCTTTATGTTTAATTACATTCCAAATATCGGTTCAATTATTGCTGCTGTACCTGCGGTATTATTGGCACTTATAACGCAAGGCCCTTTAGTTGCTGGTTTAGTGGGAGCCGGATATTTAGTTATTAATACTGTGATGGGTAATATAGTAGAGCCTAAATTTTTAGGTAAAGGGCTTGGGCTTTCTACCTTAGTGGTGTTTTTGTCTTTGATATTTTGGGGCTGGTTATTAGGCTCTGTCGGTATGTTGCTGTCGGTACCTTTAACTATGATAGTTAAAATAGGGCTTGAGGCAAGTGACGAAGGCCGCTGGGTGGCAACATTACTAGGTACAGGCGAAGAGCTTATTGAAAACTAATTTATAGCAAAGTAGTATACTACTTTGCTATAAGCATAACTTTACGGCTATTAAACTTTTAAAGCATTAATAGCCGTATCTGCTGCGTTTATTGCACCTTCTAAATATCCTGCCTCTTGCTGCGCAAATTCACTGCCAACAAAATGAATATTTAAGTTAGCTAACTGTGAGCTTAGCCCCGAGTAGTTAAACTCTGGGTGTTGTGAAGGCCCTGTTTTATCATTTTCATTTGCTACATAGGGGTCAGCTGCCCAGTCTTTAATAAAATACCCCGTTGCCGCGTATACTTCATCGCCATAAAAATAAGCAAGTTGCTCTATACACGCTTGTTTTAATTGCTCAGTGCTTACTGTACTGCGCGTTGAATAAGGTACACCAATAAAGCCAAATAGGGCGGGGTGGCCATTATGACTGGCGCTTGCATCGTGAACTTCTACTAATGGCCCAACACGGCTAAAGCATTGCCCAGATAAGTTTTTATCACGCCAAAAAGCATGTTCAAAAGTTGCTATAAATTTAGCTTGGCCTGCCATCCATGTAGGCACTGCAGTTAAGCGATTTATAAGTGTTTGGTCAGCCCAAAGATCAGGAGTTAAGTGTTGGGTTATCATACGTGGGGGGAGCGCTGCAATTAGTTGCTTTGCGCTAAATTGCTTAACTTTGCCATTGTGGTTAGCGGTTATATGCCAGGTATTTTGTTGTTTATGTAATTTAACGACGTGATGCTCTGTTAGGATTGAAGCCGGATTAAGCTGCTCATACAAGGCTTTAATTAAGCTGTACATGCCGCCTGTTAATCTTAGTAGGTGCATTTCGCCTGCACCTGCTATTTGTTGTGGCTTTAGCGTTTGCGCTGCCTGATATAACACATCGCCTTGTGTATATTGTGCAAATACAGGTAAGCATAATAACGAGATAAGTTGTTGAATTTTAGGTTGATGATCAAAAATCCAAGTAGGGCCTAAATCAAAGCTAATAGCACTATTGTGAGTGTCATGTGCTGCTTCAATTCGCCCGCCTAACTGTGGTTTTGCTTCTAATAATAGGTAGGGAATATTGCGTTGCTGTAGCAGGTATGCACTATATAACCCAGCTAAGCCGCCGCCAATAATAATAACGGGTTCATTTGTAGTGGATTTGCTCATAGTAAGCTTTTATACCTTTGTGGTTTGCATTGTAAGGCGCTGGACTATTTATTAGTATCGCTACTTATGTCGATATCAATAGCGCAGCACTTATTTTGAATATTAAAGAGGCCGCTTTAAGTCTAAAGTAAATTGCTCTACTAGTGATAGCTCGCAGGTTTTATAGGTTATTGCGGCGCTCAAAGCGTTAGGTAACTTTAATGAGTAGCGCCATTGGCAACTATGCTTAATATAATTTTCGTTACTGGCAATGCTTTTTATAAACAGCTGTAAAATTTGCGTATTGCCAGTTTCAAATTCTAATTTGTTTAACTCAAATTTGCGCTTTTGGATCCAAGTATTTTGTAGTTGTTTAGCTGTATTTAACTGATCATCTAGGCACTGAATGTAACGCTTAGTAACCTCTGGTGTTGCTTGAGCAGGTAATTTGCATGTTTGCTGGGCAAAGCTTACCGAGCTAAAAAATAATAAAGTTAAGCTTAATAAATAAATTATAAGGTTACTTTTTTTCATGGTAATTAAACTCTAGCATAAACTTGGCTCCGCCTAATTGCTCAGACTTAGAAATTGTGAGTAAGCCACGATACGACTTAACTAAGTCAGATACGATTGCCATACCCACACCATGGCCACTTTCGTAGGTATCTAAGCGTGTGCCTCTGGTAAGCAGAGATTCGCGTTTGTCTTGTGGTACACCTGGGCCGTCGTCGCTAATACTAATACACAGGGTTTTACCTTGCGCTACTTTAATGGTTACTTGCGAGCGACATGCTTTACAGGCGTTATCAATTAAATTACCAAGTAATTCCATTAGGTCGGTTTTATCACCTAAAAAGTAATCTTTTTTACCTACTTTACAGTCAAAAATAATATCTTTATCGCGGTATACTTTACCCATTGCGCTTAAAATAGAGTCTAAAACAGGTTTAATAACGGTTTGTTTTTTCCAAGTGTCGGAAGCACCTGTAGCAGCACGCTTTAATTGATGCTCGATCATCACATTGATGCGATCTAGTTGTTCTTGTGCATCTGCATCATTTGCCAATGGACTCGACTTTAGTACTGCCAATGGTGTTTTAAGTGCGTGGGCTAAGTCGCTTAATGACGCTCTGTAGCGCTCTTTTTGGCGTTGTTGCGACTCAAGTAATAAGTTTAAATCAGCTTTTATTGTTTGTAACTCTACTGGGTACAAGCCTTTTATTTCTTGTATATCACCAGACTCTATCGCTTTAATTTCTTTATCTAGGCGCTGTAGTGGGCGGGCACTCCAAATAAAACCAATTGCCATTAACCCAGCAATTGCTATTCCCATTATAAACATCCAGTCAACCAGTGTTTGTTTAAAGCCATCCATAAGCTTTACTAACGCGTCGTTACGTTTGAGTAAAATAAAGCGTGCTTGCTCAGACTGATCAATATTATTGAGAATAACGGTTAAGCTTAATTGCCAATAGCTGGTGTTATTATACTCCACACGCCTAAAGTCAGCGGCGCCGGCTTTGGGCTCAATATATTCTGGCGTAAAATTAACATTCACCGCCGACTCAGAATACCAAATAGGTACATCATCGCGGTATATCATTGCGTAGGTGTCTGAATTTAAATTATTAAGTTCGGGGGTTAAAATAGTGCTGGGCATAATAATGCCGCGCTCTGTAAAGTCGACTTCAGAAATTAGGGAGTACAGATGGGCTTCGAGGTTTTTTTCTGTTGCATCAACCAAAGAGGCATAATAAGCGGTGCCTATAGAGTAAAACAAAATAGGCAGGGCGACTAACAAAACAAAGACAAGGATAAATCCTTGCCTTATTTTTAACGATATTTGCGGTGCTACCACTGGCTTTTAAGCCTGTAGCCGCGTCCTCGTAGTGTTTCTACAGGATTTAGTACGCCTTCAGGATCTAATTTTTTACGTAAACGCAGTACAAACACTTCAATTACGTTCGAATCAAGGTCAAAGTCTTGGTCGTAAATATGCTCAGTAAGCTCTGATTTAGAAATTACCTTTTGCGGATTAACCATGAGGTATTCTAGTACTTTGTATTCGTATGCAGTTAAGCTTAACTCTTTATCGTCAACCCACACTTGCTGCGAGCGAGTATGAATTTTAATTGGTCCTGCTGTCATTTCTGGGTTTGCTTTACCTGCGCTGCGGCGAATTAGTGCATTACAACGGGCAATTAGCTCCTCAACATGAAATGGTTTTGTTAGGTAGTCATCTGCACCGGCATCTAAGCCTTCTACTTTGTCTTGCCAACGATCGCGCGCTGTTAGTATTAAAATAGGAATGGTAATGCCTTGGGCACGGGCTTTATTAATAAGCTCAATCCCGTCTATTTTAGGTAAACCTAAGTCAACCACAGCCATGTCTAAAGGGTACTCAGTGATATGAAAAAGACCCGCTTCACCATCGTGGCATAAATCTACGCTGTAACGTTCTTTTTCTAGAGCATTACGCAGGTTATCTGCTAAGTGTAAATCATCTTCTATAACTAAAATTCGCATCAATCAATCCTTTTTCACTTCGCCAGTTTTTTTATTTATTTTTAAATCTACGACGTGGCCGTCAGATTTTAAAATTCGTACAGTATAAAAATTTATTTTTTCGGTAATTTTTAATGTCGTACCGTCAGTGGTTTCTTTTGCAAGTACTACCGCTTTCTTTTTGCTTATCTCAACGCTATTAACCTTGGTTATTGTATTAGCTTGCAGCGTATTAGCAAAACAAATACAAGCGAAAAAGTTGAGGATTAATAATACGCGCATGACGGGACTCCTAGATCAGACCTACTCAGTTTAATAAACTGAGTTACCAAAATTCAATTAAATACTTAATAAGAATTTTACGGCAACAGTTTAATAATTAACGAGTGAACAAACCCTGAATTTTATAGTGAGATCATTCAAGGTTAAGTACATGTGTTATTAAGCAGGGAATACTTTTTTATATGGTTTAACAATTGAGTTTTCATATACGCCAGCCGCAACATAAGGGTCGGCTGCTGCCCATTCTCGGGCGGCCTCTAAAGAGTCAAACTGAGCAATTACTAGTGAACCGGTAAAACCTGCATCACTTGGGTCTTCATTATCGATAGCCGGAAGCGGGCCTGCAGTCAGTAAACGGTTTTGCGAATCAAGTTCACTTAAGCGTGCAAGGTGCGCTGGTCGGGCCTCTTTACGCAGTGCTAAGCTGTTTTCAACATCGATTGAATAAATCATGTACAACATAAAGAATCTCATAAAATTTGTTAAATTTAGTTAAGTGTATACTAGCATAGCGTTGAAAAATGGTGAATTAAAAGTGTTTACAGCTTTGTTTACAGTGAGAATATTTTTTTACTGTGTAATTGCTTGAAAAGCGCTGTGTAACACTGTTAGAGTCCCATAGATAAGATAAATAATAACAAGGTTTATACATGAGTGAAAATAGAGAGCATTTTAGCTCCCGCCTAGGGTTTATATTAGCAGCGGCGGGCTCTGCTGTGGGCATTGGTAATTTAGTGGGCTTTCCTGTTTCTGCAACAAAAAACGGTGGTGGCGCATTTTTGCTCGTCTATGCCTTGTTTGTCGCATTTATTTGTTTACCCGTAATGATGGCTGAAATGGCCATGGGCCGTAAAGCGCAAAAAGATCCCCTAGGTTCATACAAAATATTGGGTAACAATGACACAAAATGGAAGTTGGCTGGCTTTTTAGCTGTATTTACTCCTTTTATGATAGCGGTTTTTTATATGGTTATTACCGTATGGATTTTTGGCTATTTAACGCAAACCGCACTTGGTAATTTAGATTCGTTGGCAAACCCTGGACACTTTGGGTTGTTTATTAATAGCTACACAGTATTTGCTTATATGGCAGCTGTGGTACTTGTTGTTAACTTAATTTTGTTAGGTGGCGTAAAGCAAGGAATAGAAAAAGCGGCTAAATTTTTAATGCCGGCATTATTTGTCATGTTAATTGTGTTAGTGGGTTATGTATTAACGCTAGATAACGCGATGGCAGGCGTTAAGTATTATATTATTCCTGATTTTTCTAAAATGAATGCCAGTGTGTTAAATGGTGCGTTAGCGCAAGCATTTTTCTCATTATCGCTTGGTATGGGTATTTTAATGACGTATGCGTCTTATATATCTAAAAAGGACGACATTGTAGGCAGTGCAAAAATGGTCGCGATTACCGACTCATTAGTTGCGTTTGTTGCAGGTTTAATGGTGTTACCGGCTATTTTTAGCTTTGATCCAAATACAGACCCAGCAACGCTTTCTGATTCATCAGTATCGATGATATTTGTATACCTTCCTAAAATATTGTTAGCACTGCAACATGATATTGGTTACTTTGGTGCATCGGCAGTGGCATTCTTATTCTTTTTATTAGTATTTTTTGCTGCAATTACATCACTCGTTTCTATTGTAGAAGTACCTACAGCAACATTAAGCGATCGCAAAGGCATAAGCCGTAAAAAAGCATTGGGTATTTTAACCTTAGCCACAGGCGTACTTACAATCTTATGTACTATGTCGTTTGGTATGGTAGATAGCTTAACGTCGTTTACTGGTTACGGCGGTGAAAGTAAAAGCTTTTTTGATGTAGTTTACGATGTATTTTACGACACCATTTTACCGCTTAACGGTTTAATGGTGTGTTTATTTGTAATGTACCGCTGGAAAAAAGCAAATTTAAGTAAAGAGTTGAGCATAGGCTCGCCTAATTATGCAGGCAGCTTTATGGAAAAATATGTTAACTTTTCGCTTTCAACGTTTATTCCAATTATTTTAGCGACTATATTTATAAACACAGTTGCAACTAAGTTTTTTGGATTGAAATTATTTGGTTTTTAAAAACTGATTAATATTAATTAAGCCGCGTATTTCGCGGCTTTTTTATGTCTGAAATAAATGTACAGCTAATATTAATTGTATTAACGCTGCAGGGTTGACTTGCGTCCTTGTAAGCCTTAGCCTCCCTGACTTTATTTTATATTATGGTTAAATTCCCACGCTTAATTAATTTCATTATGCGTGTATTTAGGAGCATTCAATGAATAAAGCACAACTAGTTACCGCTATGGCTCAAAAAAGTGAGTTAACTAAAAAAGACGCACAAGCAGCACTTACCAGTTTACAAAAAGTAATTACTAAGTCGCTAGCAGAAGGGGATCAAGTTCAAATAAACGGTTTTGGTACTTTTGCATTAAGCTATTACCCAGCACGCACTGGGCGTAATCCACAAACCGGTGCCAGTATTGAAATTGAAGGGGCTAATAAAGCGGTGTTTAAGGCTTCTAAAGCGTTAAAAGATGTTCTTTAATTTTATTCTCCGTTAAATACTTTATTTATAAAAACAAAAAAGGGCATTTTAAAAATGCCCTTTTTTAATTTCCGTTGTAGTTTATTAAAGCGCTGTAGCAGCTTTCATTTTAGTTACAAAGGCTTTTAATTGTGTGGTCATGGTGGGTAAATCATCAAGGTTTGCTTCGATAATTTTAACCACTGCCGAGCCCGAAATAGCCCCCGCAGCACCGGCATTTAATGCGGCTTTTACATCATCAGGCGTTGAAATACCAAAACCTAATAGTGCTGGTGCGCTATGGTATTCTTTTAATTTAGTTACAATGTTGCCCGCTGGCATTTGCGCTTTTTCGTCAGTGCCGGTAACTCCCGCACGCGACAGTAAATAAGTGTAACCTCTGCCATACGATGCGCATGCACGAAGCGTGTCGTCATCAGCATTAGGGGTGGCAATAAAGATAGGGTCTACACCGTTTGCCATGGCTGCCTTTCTAAATGTTTTTGACTCATGCAGTGGCACATCGGCCACTAAAATAGAGTCTACGCCGGCGGCTTTAGCATCTTTATAAAAGGTGTCTATACCGCGCTTAAAAACTAAGTTTGAATATAGTAATAAACCAATTGGAATATCTGCATTGTACTGGCGTATTTGTTTAATAATATCAAAGCAGTCTTGGGTGTTAATGTGTACATTAAGGGCGCGAATATTTGCTTTTTGAATGACTGGTCCATCTGCGATTGGATCTGAAAACGGAATACCTAACTCTAGGGCATCAGCGCCGCCATCAATTAAACTTTTAATAATAGCAATACTTTGCTCTTTACCGGGGTCGCCAATAGTTACAAAGGGTACAAATGCCCCGTGTTTTTGCTCATTTAGGGCTGCAAACATTTTACCGTAGCGATCTGTTTTTACTTGGCTCATATTTGACCTCCTTGCGACAATACATTGTGAACGTGGGCTAAGTCTTTATCGCCTCGGCCACTTAAATTAACCACTATAATGCTTTCATCAGTTAGCGCTTCTGCATATTTAAGTGCATAAGCGAGGGCGTGGCTAGATTCGAGCGCCGGAATAATACCTTCATTTTTGGCAAGCGACTGAAAAGCGTCTAGTGCTTCGGTGTCGGTAATGGCTACATATTGTGCACGACCTGTTTCGTGTAAAAATGCATGTTGCGGCCCAACAGCTGGGTAATCAAGGCCGGCAGATACAGAATACGACTCTTCTATTTGGCCGTCGTCATTTTGCATAATATAGGTGTAAGTACCGTGCAATATACCTTTAGTGCCTTTACAAATAGTGGCACCGTGCTCGTGTGTATCTAAACCTTTACCAGCAGGCTCAACACCAATGAGCTTTACACTTGGCTCGTTAATAAAATCACTAAACATACCAATGGCATTAGAACCGCCGCCAACACAGGCAATAACGGCATCAGGTAGGCGACCTTCAGCTTTTAGTACTTGTTGTTTTGCTTCTTCACCAATAATTTTTTGGTATTCACGCACAATAGTTGGGAATGGGTGTGGGCCCGCTGCAGTACCAAGTAGGTAGTGCGCATCTTGATAATTTGCTGACCAGTCACGTAGTGCTTCGTTTACAGCATCTTTTAATGTGCCTGAACCCGCTGTTACCGGAATCACAGTCGCGCCCATTAGCTCCATTCTAAATACGTTTGGTTGCTGGCGTTCAACGTCTTTTGCACCCATGTAAATACGGCATTTTAAACCCAGTAGAGCACAAGCAAGTGCTGTAGCAACACCATGTTGGCCTGCACCTGTTTCGGCAATAACCTCTGTTTTACCCATACGTTTAGTTAATAACGCTTGGCCAAGTACTTGGTTAGTTTTGTGCGCGCCACCGTGCAGTAAATCTTCACGCTTTAAATACAGTTTAACCTTTGGGTTTTTAATTAAATTACGCGTTAAAGTAAGTGGCGTAGGGCGACCCGCATACTCGTTAAGTAATTTTGAAAGCTCAGCCTGAAACTGTGGATCTTTTTGTGCTTTGTTAAATTCGTTTTCTAACTGCTTAAGCGCAGGGACAAGTAGCTCGGGTACAAACATACCGCCAAACTCGCCAAAATAAGCTGGATTTTTCATTTTAACCTCAATAATTTCTAATACTTGTAAATGCGTTTTGTAACTTGTTAGGGCACTTTTTACCCGGAGACTGTTCCACTCCAGAATTAAGGTCTAGCCCTAAGGCGCCTTGAAAAAGTGCCTCTTTAATGTTCTCAGGATTTAAGCCTCCAGCAAGCATAAAGGGGGTGGTGGCATCACGTAGCACCGACCAATCAAATGTTTTACCTGTACCGCCAGCTTGGGTGTTGCTGTGGGTGTCGTACAAAATGCGATCAACACCATGTACTGGAGTCGGCAATGCATCTTTTATTGCCTGTGCTTTCCAAATTTCGCAGTCGCTAGGTAGTTGTGTACGCAAGGTGGTAATGTAATCGTCACTTTCTTTACCGTGTAATTGCACAGCCGCCAATTTTAACACACTTGCGTACTGGGCTACTTGCTCTATAGGCGCATCTACAAATACCCCAACAAAGTTAAGCGGTGCACTTTGGCTAAGCTCTATGGCGCAGTCTAAGTCGACATAACGAGGCGACTTAGAATGAAAAATTAACCCGCCATATACGGCGCCACTTTTATACGCTGCAAGCGCATCTTGGCTGCGCGTTAAGCCACATACTTTGTTATCGCCTAATATAACTCTTTTGCAGGCTTGTTCTAAATCGCGTTCGCTCATAAGTGAGCTGCCAATTAAAAAGCCATCGCAAAGTGGCGCTAATCGTTTTACGTCTTGGTGGGTGTAAATACCCGACTCCGAAATAACGACTTTATTAGCCGGAATAAGTTTACGTAGCTTTTCGGTGGTGGCTAAATCTGTACTTAAATCGCGTAAGTCTCTGTTGTTAATGCCAATTATTTTAGCATTAAGGGCAAGCGCACGGTGTACTTCTGCTTCGTTACTTACCTCAGTTAGCACCGACATATTTAACGAGTCAGCAACGCTATGCAATGCTTTATAGCTTTCATCGTCAAGTACTGAGAGCATTAATAATATAGCGTCGCCGCCATAAATACGCGCCATATATACTTGATACTCGTCTATAAAAAAATCTTTGCAAATAAGAGGTTGCTCTACTTGGCTACGTACAAACTCTAAGTAATCAAAGCTACCTTGAAAATACTTGGTGTCGGTTAGCACGCTCATACAGCTGGCATACTTTTTATAAACCGAGGTTATTTCTGTTAAATTAAAAGGTTCTCTAATAAGCCCTTTAGACGGCGATGCTTTTTTACATTCTAAAATAAACTGAATGCCAGGGGCTGCAAGTGCTTTATAAAAGCTGCGAGTTGTTGGCACCGCAAGGTGCTTAAAGCTATCTAGTGGGCGAGCGGCTTTGCGCTCAATTAGTTCTAATTTTTTATCAGCAACAATTTTGTCTAATACATTAGCCATTACTTACCTCAATAATTGCATTTAGTGTGTTCATGGCTTGCCCTGAACTTAATAACGTGTGTACTTGTTGTGCGCCGTCTTTTAGCGATTGCGCTTTACCACTTAGGTATAACAGTGCGGCCACATTAACAATAATAGCGGCATTATGCGCTTCATCACCCTTACCTTGCAAAATAGCAAGAGAGACATTAGCGTTGTATTGTGGGCCTTCACCGGTTAGTTGTTCAAGTGAATAGTTTGCAAGGTCAAAGTCACTTGGGTTAAGCGTATACTCGCTAATGTTGCCATTATTTAACTCAACCACAGTAGTTGGGCCGTGCAGAGCAATTTCGTCGGTGCCAGAGCCATGTACTATCATTGCGCGCTTGGTGCCTAGGGTTCTTAATGTTTGTGCCATAGGTAGGCATAAATTGGGGTTGTATACCCCGAGTAACTGTACTTCAGGCGCAGCTGGATTTACCAAAGGCCCTAAAATATTAAAAATAGTGCGTGTTTTAAGGGCAGTACGTACGCCCATTGCGTGGCGCACGCCTGGGTGGTACTGAGGTGCAAACAAAAAAGTAAAGCCTGTTTGTTCTAAACAATTTGCCGCTTGTGCTGGCGTCATTTCAATATTGATGCCCAATGCTTTGAGCAAATCGGCAGAGCCTGAGTTACTCGAGACACTGCGATTACCGTGTTTTACCATATTAATACCTGCCGCGGCTGCAACAATAGCAGCGGTAGTGCTAATATTAATTGTATTAGAGCCATCGCCACCGGTGCCGCAGCAATCAGCAAGTTGGTTACGGGTAGTATTAAAGGCAAGCGCATTTTCTCGCATAGACGCCGCAGCGCCAGCTATTTCATCGCTGATTTCGCCTTTTGATTTTAACGCTATAAGCAGTGCGCTAAGCTCAATATCACTCATGTTACCTTGCATTATTTCATCAAACAGCGCTTTAGATTGCGTGTAGCTTAATGATTGGTTGCTTATCAGTTGCTCAATTGCAGTTTGAATGCTCGCATTGTGCATATTAGCACTGAGAACATTAATGTTTTGCTTGGTTTGTATACTCATTATGTTCTCCTTTATTGGCTAGCGGTTAAGTAGGCAATGCTTTGCTGTAATAGCTGCGCGCCGTTTGGGGTTAAAATAGACTCAGGATGAAACTGATACCCTAAAACATTGTCATCATGATGATAAATAGCCATAGGAATATCTTGGTATTGGGCAATTACTGCAATATTATCAGGCACTTTAGTGGCCATTAAAGAGTGATAACGCGCTACGGGCATAGTGCTGCCCATACCGTTAAATACTGGGTGTTCACCTAAATCAATTATTGACGATTTGCCGTGTACGGTTTCCCCAGCATGGCCAATTACGCCGCCATAACTTTGGGTTAAAGCTTGCTGGCCTAAACAAATACCCAGCATAGGGAAGTGACCTTTGGTAAGCGCTATTAAATCCATTAAGCAGCCTGCATTACTTGGTGTGCCAGGGCCTGGGGAAAGTACTAATAGCACTTGGCCTTGCTCTTGGCGCATTTTATTAAAAATAACCTCAGCGCTAATATTGTTTCTGTAAACAACCAGTTCACAGCCAAGCATAGTTAGCTCGTCAACTAAGTTATAGGTAAACGAGTCAAAGTTATCTAAAAAGTAAATTTTAATTGGGTGTTGCTGGCTCATGTTAACCCGCCTCGAAAGTAGATTTAATAGCAGTAATAACCGCTTGTGCTTTAGCACGGGTTTCGTTTGCTTCTGACTGCGGATCTGAGTCAAATACCACTCCGGCTCCGGCTTGCACGTAAGCAATATTATTTTTTACAAAGGCTGAGCGAATAACAATGCAGGTATCCATAGCGCCATCACCGGTTAAATAACCTACAGCGCCACCGTAGCTACCACGGCGTTTACCTTCGGTTTGGCGCACAAGTTCTGCAGCGCGTACTTTTGGTGCACCAACTAAGGTTCCCATGTTCATACATGCTTGGTATGCGTGTAGTGCATCAAGCTCTGGCTTTAGCGTGCCGACAACGCGCGACACTAAATGCATTACTTGAGAGTAGCGGTCTACTTTTAATAGCTCTTTTGCAAAGCGCGTACCGGCTACGCTAATACGGGCAACATCGTTACGGGCTAAATCAACTAGCATTAAATGCTCAGCGCGCTCTTTTTGATCGTTTCTCAGCTCAAGCTCGATGCGGCTATCTAAGTCTAGATTTATTTGACCATTCGCAAATTTGCCACGCGCTCGAGTACCTGCAATTGGATACACTTCGACCTGTTTTGATGCCACAGTGTATTTAAGTGCTGACTCGGGTGATGCACCAAATAAAGCAAAGTCTTCGTCGCGCATATAAAACATATACGGGCTGGGGTTTTGCTGTTTAAGTTTGCTGTAAGCATGAAGTGGATCGGGGCAAGGCAGCGAGAAAGTACGCGAAGGCACAACCTGAAATATATCGCCATCTACAATATTCTTTTTAAGCTTAATTACTTGTTCGCAGTAAGTTTCGTCGCTTATATCAATAGCAACATCGCATTCGCCGCTTTGCATCTTGGCGCTAAATTGTGCAGCGTTATCGCATAAGGTATTTAAGCGCTCTAACTCTTTACCTACTTCAAAGCAGTTTGCATGTACGTCGGGGCCATTAAATACATTACCAATAAGTTCTGTGGTTTGTTTTTGATGATCAATTACCACTAGTGTTTCGGCTAAATAAAATACGTAATCGGGGCAGGTGTTTTCGCCGTCTGGCACATCACTTAACTGTTCAAAATTGGCTACCATATCGTAGGCAAATACACCGCCTAAAAAAACCGAAAAAGGATTGTTGGTGGTGCTTTTAATACTGTTAATACAGGTGCGCAGTGCACTGAATGCATTATCGGCAACCAACTTACTCGCTTCGTCAATATCATTGTTTGAGCTTAAGTACGCAAGCGTTAATGTTGTCTCGTTTAGAGTGGCTTCGCAGCTTTTTACATTGGCTTGTAAATAGCTTAGTAGCTGTTGCCCATTATTTGATTGCGCTGTAATCGTTACGGTTTTACCCTGGCATACAATACGCAGTGCGCAATCAACTAAAATTAAACTTTTAACACTGTCTTTAGACTCAATTTCAGCCGACTCAAGCAGTAGCGAATTTGGCTTATCAAGTGCGCTATATAGTGCAAGCGGGCTACTAATATAGTCGCGTACTTGCGTAATGCTGGTTACTTCACCTGGTGTGGTAGTTATGTGACTAAAAATCAAACCTCATTCCCTCAAAAAAATAAAACCCCGCAATGCTGTGCAATGCGGGGTTTAAATAACGATATCTAAATTACAAACAGATCATTACCGTCCCGCTAAATTAAGCGCCACCAACGATGTGTAAGAGTAAGATTGTTATTCATGTTTTTTAGCCTCTAATGCTTTTTATTTTTTCCAGTCGTTACTGGTTAAAAAGATACGTTTAAATAATAATTATAAAATTTAGTGATAAAAAAACCCGCACAGTTGCGGGTTTTGAATATTTGTTAGACACGACAATTCATCACCCGGAAATTACGAGTGCCACCACCAAATAGTGTTTAAAGTAGAATTGTTCATTATTGTTAATGCTTATAGTGTCTTTAAGTGGCTACAGTAAAACGTATCATATGCTTTGATGTCAAGTGTTTATTTAAAAACAATTTAGTTAAAAAACTTGTTATACTAATTACTGATACTTTCCACACTTAATTTTAAGTAGTTTTCTTTTGATAAAATATGATTTACATAGCCATACAACACATTCCGATGGGCAGCTAAGCGTTGCAGAGCTATTGCATCGTGCTGTTGATAAAAATATAGATGTGTTTGCTATTACAGATCACGATACTGTGGCGGCCATAAAGCCTGCTCAGCATATTATTGATACCGAAAACCTACCATTATCGCTGATCACTGGAGTTGAAATATCAACCCGCTGGGAAAGCTTTGAAATTCATATTGTGGGGTTAAATATTGATACTGAAAATTCAGACCTAACGGCTTTATTGCTAGAGCAACAGCAAAAACGCGAAACTCGCGCGTTAGAAATAGGTACGCGCCTAGCTAAAAATGGCTTTGATGATATTTACGAGCAAGCCAAAGAGCTTGCAAAAGATGCGCAAATTACTCGCGCGCATTTTGCTCGCGCTTTAATAGCACGCGGTGTTGCAAAAAACTTTCCTGGGGTATTTAAAAAATATTTAGGGCGCGGAAAAACCGGTTATGTACCAAGTAGTTGGTGCGATATGCAAACGGCTATTAAGGCGATTCATGCCGCTGGTGGAGTGGCGGTTTTAGCTCACCCTAGCAGTTATCAAATGTCTAATAAATGGCTACGCAAATTATTGGTTGAGTTTAAATCTGTCGGCGGAGACGCAATGGAAGTTGCTCAGCCTCAGCAAGCACCAAGTGATCGTCAATTTTTAGGCGAGTTGAGCCGTGAGTATGATTTGTTGTGTTCACAAGGGTCTGATTTTCATTTTCCGACAAGCTACTTAGAGCTTGGTAAAAATCTATACTTACCTAAGGATTGCCGCGGCGTTTGGCAAGCTTGGGAAAAGCAAGAAGGAGCAGCAACATGAGTCAACTATTTCATATTCATCCAGAGAATCCACAATCAAGGTTAATTCAACAAGCTGCCGATATAATTAAGCAAGGCGGCGTTGTTGTTTACCCTACAGATTCGGGGTACGCCATAGGGTGTAATATTGGTAATAAACAAGCAAAAGAGCGTATTGAGCGTATTCGTGGCATAGAAAAACACCATAACTTTACCTTAGTGTGCCGCGATTTATCTGAGCTTTCTACGTATGCACGCGTAGATAATCAAACCTTTAGATTAATAAAAAACAATACTCCCGGGCCTTATACTTTTATTTTTAAAGGCACTAAAGAAGTACCAAAACGTTTATTAAACGACAAGAAAAAAACCATAGGTATACGCGTTATAGCGCATCCTATTGCGTGTGCATTGCTAGAGGAACTTGGCGAGCCACTCATGTCGTGTTCACTTATTTTACCAGGTGAAGAATACACTGAGTCAGATCCAGATGAAATTATTGAGCGATTAGATAAACACGTAGATTTAATTATCCATGGTGGTTATTTAGCAGAGCAAGCAACCACAGTGGTTGATTTATCTGAAGATGAAGTGCAAATTTTGCGTGTTGGCTGTGGTGATACTAGTCCGTTTGAGTAAAAAATAGTGAACGAAGAAAACACCAAACCAATAAGCACCCCCATTGAAAAGCCAGTGCAGCAAAAGCTGCCACTGGCTTTTTTACATGGTAAAGCCATGGTTGATAAACCGTCTGATTTATATATTCCGCCAGATGCGCTGGAAATTATTTTAGAAACGTTTGAAGGCCCGCTCGATTTATTGCTGTATTTAATAAAAAAACACAAGCTTGATGTTCTCGAATTGTCTATTTTTAGTATTACAGAGCAATACATGAGTTATGTTGAAATGATGACTGAGTTTCAACTCGAACTTGCGGGCGAGTATTTAGTGATGGCAGCCTTATTGGCGCAAATAAAATCTCGTTTACTGTTGCCCGTACACAAAGAGCTAGAAGAAGAGGAAGATCCACGTGCAGAGCTTATTAAACGTTTGCAAGAATACGAGCAATTTAAAAAAGCCGCCGAGAACTTAGACGAAATTCCGCGGGTGGGTCGTGATATTTTTGTAGCCCATGCTGCTATGCCGGTGGCTGAAAATATCACTGAGCAGCTTCCTGAAGTGCAACTTAAAGATTTACTTTTTGCCCTGAGCGATATAATGGCGCGCGCTAAAACACTAGAACATCACTTAATTAGCGCCGAAGTACTTTCTACCCGTGAACGCATGAGCCAAATATTGCAGCAGTTATCACATACTCAATCGGCTTTACCATTTAGTGCACTTTTTACTGTTAATGAAGGGCGAAGCGGTGTAGTGGTGAGCTTTATCGCTATACTTGAGCTGGTAAAAGAAGGGTTAATTACCTGCCTGCAAGTGACATCAGATAGCCTTATTTATGTGAGCCTCAGCAAAAAATCGACTCAATAGTTATTAATAAGCACTCAAAAACAACCTCTTTTAATAACGATTACAATTAACAATAGTTATTAAAAAGCTCCGCATGCAAGTCTTATAATTCTCTACTTATTACCTACTAGTTAATAAAATTGGCTGCGTAAACATACTTCTGTGCGTATATGCACGTAAAGTGTTTGTAAATGTTATTCCTATTTATGCTCTTGCGCGATATTGTAGGTGTAATAACATAAAGGAATAGAGACATGTTTAAAAACTCGCCTGCATCTTACGGGCTTATTGCGATTATTTTACATTGGCTAATGGCATTAACTATCTTTGGTTTATTTGGCCTTGGCTTGTACATGGTAGAACTTACCTACTACGATAGTTGGTATAAAGGCTCATTAGACTTGCATAAAAGCATAGGTTTGACTTTAGCTGCGGTGTTTTTGTTTAGAATTTTATGGCGCTCTTTTTCGACTCAACCTAAGCCACTGGGTACTAACAAAACAATGAACCAAATAGCGCACACTGCCCATATTATTATGTACATTATTTTGGCGGTTATTGTTGTAGCAGGCTATTTAATTTCTACCGCAGATGGGCGAGCTATCGAAGTGTTTACGTTATTCAATGTGCCAGCAATAAACTTTACATTTGACGGACAAGCCGATATTGCTGGGGAAGTGCATTATTACGCAGCCTGCACTTTAATTGGTTTTGCTGTACTGCATGCACTAGGTGCATTAAAACACCATTTTATAGATAAAGATAAAACATTAATTCGAATGATTAAACCAATTAACGCTAAAAATTAATAGCTAACCTGAACTCAGATTAGCTATTAATGTTAACGGGTATTTACCAATAAAAGGATGATTACAATGAAAAAACTACTATTAAGTACCGCGGTATCAGGCGCTATGCTGCTATCGGCAAGTGCTGTAAACGCTGCTGATTATGTGATTGATACACAAGGCGCACACGCGTTTGTAAATTTTAAAATAAAGCATTTAGGCTATAGTTGGTTACATGGTCGCTTTAATACCTTTGACGGTACATTTAGTTATGATGCAAAAACACCAAACGCATCACAGATCACGGTAAACATTGATACCACGAGTTTAGATTCTAACCATGCAGAGCGCGATAAGCACTTACGAGGTAAAGATTTTTTAAATGTTAGTAAATACCCAACGGCAACGTTTAAAAGTACCAGCGTAAAGTTTGATGACGACGATTCTGGTGAAGTGACGGGTGAGTTTACTTTGCATGGCGTTACTAAAACCATTACCTTTGAAATAGATAAAGTAGGCGAAGGTAAAGATCCATGGGGTGGTCATCGTGTAGGCTTTGAAGGCGAAACTAGCCTTAAGTTAGCTGACTATGGCATTGACTACAATTTAGGCCCTGCATCAACTCATGTTGATATTGGTTTATCTATTGAAGGTATTCGTCAGTAATATCTGAAGTAAGCACTTCGATAAAAACGCCACATTATGTGGCGTTTTTTGTTTCTGCTATGCGTGTTTTAAGCTTTATTTTTAAATGCGCAGGTAACCAGCGCATTAATATTTGCGTATAAGCTTGGGTTTGTTTAATTATTTTTAGTTGTTCATTTAACAAAGCAATGTGTTTGGCACCTTGCTGGTTTTTAGTGCAACCTATATAGCCATAACTTAACTCAGGTGACTCTAGAAGGGGTCGCTGTGTTAGGCTTTTATCAAAATTCATAGATTTAGCTAAATAGTAGTGCTCGCTTGGGTAACCTAATAACAAATCAATGCGTTTTAAATTAAGCATATAAGTAAGGCTTGCTAAGCTATCTCGGGTAGGTCTAATAATTAAATTTATATCGGGTGTGGTATTAATAAGTGTGTCTATTTCGTTACCGTAAGAGCGGCTCATAGAAATACCTAAAGTTAACTTATCAGCCGTAATTAAAGAGGCTAACGACACCGCTTTATCAGCAGGTAGCTTAAGTGCTCTACTGAGCTTAATATGCATAGCTACTGCAGGAGAAAGGCCAGTAGTAGAGCTTTCATCAGTAAAGTAAATGCGCTCTTCTCTAAAACTATTTTTATACAGTGACAAAGCACACGTATTGGCTGAGGTATTGGAGAGTTCTTGGATAACTCTGCCCGAAGGAATGAGTATTCTATTAAAAGTAATATTGGGGAGTTGTTTTTCGAGTAAAGAAATAATGCTTTCGTCGCGACCTTGGTGTTTGTTTTCTCCATTTAAAATGTAGTAGGGTGCAAAGTCATGCGTTAACCAGTTAATGGTGTTAGCAATAACAGGTGAGCTGAATAAGCTAAGTATAAAAACAACTAAAAATGCGCGGAGCATTACAAAAATTACCTACTATTATTCTATTAACCTTAAGTGTAGCTAATAAAGTGATAAAAAGTAAAATGCCAGCAACAAGGCTGGCATTTAATTTTGATTATTGCGCTAATAAGTAGGCAAATTATAATCAGTGTAGGTTAGCTGGCTTTTAGCCATTTAACAAATTGACGCGCATCGCTTGCTTTTTGAAACAATGCATTTTTTAAACCTTGTGTATCACTAAAAATTACACGATGTTTGTTTACTGAAATTGACTGCACTGGATGTGCAATTTGGATCATAGACCCGTTATATTTATAAGACATAATAAAACTCACTTTATTCTTGTTATTTATTCTGCGCTATTTTTTATAGCTATATGCAGTTAATAAATTAACGATGTTGTGTTTAGCTTCATTACAGTGTTGACGATCTTTATGACACTTTTGCGATGATAATAAAATCATCTCGGTATTATTTAAGGGGTTCTCGCCGTACAATAACTTAGCTTTTGAATATACGTTTTGCGGGGCTTACTGGATCAGGGTAAATGGTTAACCGCGGTGGTTTATTTAAACCAGAGAGGGAAGGTAACCCAGTTGTATTTTATATGCAAGCTTTTTGTTATATTATTTATGACAGCCACTATCAATAACTTAAAAGGGAAATGATGCAATACCTAGTTATCAGCGATATTTACGGTAAAACACCTTGTTTACAGCAATTAGCTAAGCACTTTAATGCTGAAAACCAAATAGTTGATCCCTATAATGGAGTTCATCAAGCCCTTGAAAATGAAGAGGAATACTATAAGTTATTTATTAAACACTGTGGCCATGACGAATATGCAGCCAAGCTCGAAGAATATTTTAATAAATTAAGCAAACCCACTATTTGTATTGCATTTAGTGCCGGTGCTAGCGCTGCATGGCGGGCACAAGCGAGTACTACAACTACGCATCTTAAAAAAGTAATTGCTTTTTATCCTACGCAAATACGTAATTATTTAAATATAGATGCTATTCATCCATGTGAATTCATTTTCCCTGGGTTTGAACCGCACTTTAATGTAGATGAATTAATAACTAATTTATCGGCCAAAAACAATGTGCGCTGTTTAAAAACACTATACCTGCATGGCTTTATGAATCAGCAGTCACAAAATTTTAGTGAATATGGTTACCAATATTTTTATAAAGTTATAAAAACAGCGAATAGCGAAGCGCATTAAAAATGCCCGGCTGCAAATAATAAGTGCGTATAAAAACCACTAAGATTACTTTTACAGTTTTAATTATTATAAGCTGCGCCAATTCAAAAACTCATTTATTAACAGCTATAAAATGGCAAGTTCTGACTATTCATTACTGTAATAGTCGCTATAAAAAGCAACTGCAGACACGCTTAATTTAACATGCTTTAATCGAGGGTAATGTACTTTTGATGGATGTTAGCTTTGCAGTATCAACATATTAATGTGCCCGAACAGGGGCAAAGCATAAAAATAGCAAAAAATGGCCAATGGCAAATTCCGTTGCAACCTATTATTGCTTACATTGATGGTGATGGTGTAGGCCAAGATGTGATGCCTGTAATGCGAAAAGTGGTTGATAGCGCGATAGCGCATTGTTACCAAGCAAAGCGAAAAATTCATTGGATGCAGGTATACAATGGTGAGCAAGCAGCCAAACTATATGATGGTGATTGGTTTCCACAAGAAACAATAAATGCAGTAAGAGAATGTAAAATAGCGATTAAGGGGCCATTAACGACTCCTTTGGGTGGTGGTTTTCGCTCGCTTAACGTTGCACTTAGACAAGAAATGGATTTATTTGTCAATATGCGCACTATAAAAGGCTTTAGTGCATTGCCATCGCCGTTAAAAAATCCTTATTTAACTAATATCACTGTGTTGCGCGATAGCAGTGAGGATGTTTACTCGGGTATAGAGTGGCAAGCTGGTAGTGTTGAAAGCGAAAAAGTACTCGATTTTTTATGCGAAGAAATGGGGGTTACGCGTTTAAGGTTTACCCAAGAATGCGGAATTGGCATTAAAAACATTTCTAAAGAAGGCTCAGAGCGCCTAGTACGTTACGCAATTAATTACGCGCTAAAAAATAACAGCGAATCGCTGACTTTAGTGCACAAAGGCAATGTGCTTAAATTTACTGATGGTGCATTTAAACGCTGGGGCTTTGCACTCGCTAAGCGTGAATACCAAGCCATTGACGATGAAAACGGCCGTTGGTTACATATTCCACGACAAGGGCAGCCACCACTTATAATTAAAGAAGTTATAGCCGATAACATGTTACAGCAGTGTTTAATGCACCCAGAGCAATTTGATGTAGTTGCAACGACTAATCAAAATGGTGACTTTTTAGCAGATATGCTTAGCGCACAAGTAGGTGGAGTAGGCATAATGCCGGCGGCTAATTTAAATAATGAGGTAGCATTTTTTGAACCCACGCACGGTACATTTGCGCGTATTGCTGGGCAAAATAAAGCGAATCCGAGCAGCAGCATTTTAAGTGCGGTATTAATGCTTAAGTTTATGCAGTGGCATGAGGCGGCTAATTTAATAGAAAATGCCTTAGAGCGCACGTTAACGGCGGGAGAGGTTACGTTTGATTTGCTATCTGAGCCTCATAACTCGATGCCCTTAAGCTGTACAGACTTTGCACTTAGGGTCATCGAGCACTTTTAAACAACACCATTATTAGGCTGCAGATACGTTAACAAGGTTTACGCGATGCGTACATGCACGATTAGTTAACTGCGCAGCACGATGATAAATAGCATGTGCATCTTGGTCGGTATTAAATGTGCCGCTAAGCGTATCCATTAACGCAACTACAATAATGGCTGGAACTTGGCAGCAATGCTCATCCAGAACAGCTTCTGTTGTTTGCGAGTCTACATTGCAATAAGGGTGGTTATTATGCTGATAAGCATTAAGCAATGTTTGCACGTCTAAAACATCATCCGCATTATGTTTAGTTTTACGACAAGTACAGCCAAATTCATCTACTAAAGTGGCAAGTACCTGATAAATATCATCGCTTAGCATCGCCGCTTGTGGTGCTAACTGCTGCTCAATAAATTGATGAAAATGGCTATTAATAAACAATCCGTCTTGTTGGGTGAAGCTTGATGAAGTTTGCATAATTATTACTCTTAGTTAGTTGGCTTAACTTCACTCTAGCGCTAACTCTAGTATTAATAAAATTGTTGTTTTCAATAACTGATATTGATTATATCAATACTGTTAAATTACGACGAATTTTAGTGTGTTTAGCAAGGCTACATTAAGCCTAATTAGCTTACAGTAGCCACAGTTGTTAATTTTACAAACTAGATACAGAGGCTTAACCACACTGGTATAAGTATCTATTATTAGTAAGTTAACAGATAACACTTAACAATAACCTTGTTACACAGGCAATGGTTTAACCACTAACTAACAATAAAGAGACTGCTATGAAAATTTTTGCTCCTGCTATTATTATCACCACATTAATGCTTTCGGCTTGTGGTAATGAGCCACAAGACAACAGCCACACCGACGTAAAAAACACGGCACAAACAGCGGTAATAGTGCATAACTATCAGTGTGAAAGTGGTAATACAATGGCGGTAACTTACCCCTCTACAGACACTGCAACAGTTGACTATTTAGGTACAGAATACGAAATGAAGATTGCTGTGTCGGCTAGTGGTGCGCGCTATATGAATGACAAGTACGAGTTTTGGACTAAAGCATCAGGTACTGGCTCTGAAGGCACGCTGTTTAGCCATATGCAAGATGGTAGCACGGGTGATGCAATTGAAACATGTACAGCGCTATAAGCCTTATTAATACGCATTAAAGCCTAAGTTTAGGCGAATTTAACGAGTAATTTGCAACACCTACTGTGCAAGTTACTCGTTGTAAATTTTATATACCTTTGCACTAGTATTACTACCTGTCGGCAATTGTTTTTGCAAATTCCAGTAGTTCTCTGCGTAACCATTGGTGCGCCGATGCATGATGCAACAATGGGCTCCAGATCATTTTTACCTCAATAGGTACAATTTGAAAAGGTACTGGGCTGATAACCAAGTTAGTATGCGTAGTTAACAGCTTAGCTTGGCGACGTGGTAATGTAGCAATTAACTTATCTGACTGGCACAGTAAACTGGCAATCATATAGTGGCGTGTAAAAACGCGTATTTTTCGAGTTTGTTCTAATTGCCACAGTGCTTCGTCTACCCATCCTAACTTTTGCTTACCAGATTTATTAGTAACAGCGGGCTCAGGCCCCCAACCTGCACGATTTACCCAAATATGTTCGCTTTTTAAGTAATCTTCTAGGCTCGACTGTTGTAAAAATTGATTATTGGGGTGCGTTAAACAACAATAGTTATCGCGCCAAACCGTAGCTTGGTGAAACGAGCGTGGTAGGCCATTAAAGCGGTTAATTGCTAAATCTATGGTGCCTTTTTCCATATCTTGCAGATTTACATCACTTGGGCTGAGTATATCAAAGTTTATTCCTGGGTTTTTACTCAACTGCTCAGTTATAAAAGGGGCGATTAACGTCGACTCTAAATAATCGTTTGCCATAATTCTAAACGTTACTTTGGCACTTGTCGGATCGAATAGCTCAGTGGGCTGAGTAATTTCTTCAGCCATTTTAAGTAATAACTCTATTTCGGGCTTTAGTGCCAGCGCTTTTGCTGTGGGCGCCATAGAGCCTGAAGCCCGCACCAAAAGCGGGTCGTCAAATAAGTCACGCAGCCGCTTTAACGCATTACTCATAGCAGGTTGGGTAAGTGCGAGTTTATTAGCCGCTTTAGAAACACTTTTTTCGTCTATTAGTACGTTTAGGTACACAAGCAAGTTGAGATCGACATTTCTTATATTCATTTAATCAATCTTATTTATTTACTGTATTAATTATCTAAATTAAAGCCTGCTTGCTAAGGTGTAAACAACTAAAAAATAATAGCCGTAATAAGCCTAGTAAATATGCCAGATACAATAACGAATAAACTGCAAAATAGTACAGTGCAAGATGTGATTGCGACTAAGTTAGCGCGCGCCGTTTTTGCTGGGTTTGAAGCTATGTTTGCCACCTTTTTAAATATAACCTTAGGCGCACAAAGCCGCTTTGAACAGCGACAATATCACGAGGTACAAAGTGCTATGCGCGAGCGCTTACAAGTGTATGAGCGCCAAGTTAAAAGTGTAAGTGAAGCGGTAAAGGTTATTGCCTACGCGGAGTTAAGTTGTCCACAGACCTGGCAATTAGCTAAAAATATTTATGGCAACATGGTAAAAAATCATGAAAACGAGCCAATAGCGCATACTTTTTTTAATTCTACCTTTGGTGCTATTTGGGACGATAAAAAAATACGTACTGTGCATTTATTTGTATTAAAAGCTAAATATCGTACTCAACCTCGACCATACGACAGCTTAGTTAAACGTATTTCATTGCAGCATGGCTTTAATAGCGCAATAAAAACGCTGATCACTAATCAGGTTTTTAGAGTGCCATTTAGTAATTTAAACCAAGATGTTGCCACCCTGCAGGCTACTTTAACGCAAGGTGCTAAGCAACAATGTCGACAAGTTTATGAGTTAATAAACTTAAATGACGGCTATATAGAATATGCATATTCACATTTTTATAGAAACAAAGCCTGTTACTTAATAGGCCGATGCATTGCTAAAAATGGCGATAATATGCCCTTTGCTATTGCCATTTTAAATACCCCCAAGGGGCTTAAAATTGATGCGGTAATGATGGGCGCCGACCAGCTAAGTTTACTATTTGGATTTGCGCGCACGTATTTTATGGTCGATACCGACCAACCAGCGCGTTATGTAGATTACTTAAGTGTACTTATGCCGCATAAACAGCGCTTTGAGCTATTTAATGCGATTGGCTTTATAAAACATGCCAAAACAGAGTTTTATCGTTATAAAGTAGATACCACTAAAAATAGCCCCGCGAGCTTTAAGTATGTGGCTGCGCCAGGTACACCGGGTATGGTAATGCTAGTGTTTACTATTGCTGGCTCAGACCATGTTTATAAAGTAATTAAAGATAAATTTAGCGCACCAAAAACCGCCACTAAAGCGCAAGTAAAAGAAAAATACAACTTTGTAAAACAAGCCGATAGAGTAGGGCGACTGGTAGATACGCATGAGTTTAGGTATTTAGCGTTTGATTTGAGCCGCTTTAGCGGGCAGTTGCTGCAACAAATGAAAGAGCACATTGGGTCCAGTTTAATTATTTCGGGCAAGGCGCTTATTTTAAAACATGTTTATGTTGAGCGAAAAATGACCCCGCTTAATTTATATATAAATGATTGCGACAGCAAAGCACTTGCACAAGTGATGCTAGATTACGGCAGAGCAATTAAAGACTTGGCCGGTGCTAATATTTTCCCTGGGGATATGCTGATGAAAAACTTTGGTGTTACGCGCTGGGGGCGGGTAGTTTTTTATGATTATGACGAAATTTGCCCACTTACCGATTGCAACTTTAGAGAAGTGCCGCAAACGCAAAATGCGCTAGAAGAGCTAAGTTCAGACTCGTATTTTGATATAGAGCCAAATGATATTTTCCCGAGTCAATTTAAAGTGTTTTTTAGTGCTAATGAATTGGCATTTAATGCTTTTAATAGTCATCACAGCGATTTATTTAACGCCCAATTTTGGCAAACGTGCCAACAACAGGTACAACAAGGCTATTTACCCGACGTGTATCCATATAAACAAAGTTGGCGCTTTAAATAAGGTGTTTTGATCCCCATATATAAATTACATTAATTTAGTTATGCAACGTTTAGTAATAGCGTTTAGTTATATAAAGCTTAGGAGTGGCAATGAAATACATTTCTCATGAAGATGGCATACTTGCATTTAGTGAAACCAATAAACCGGTTTTAAAGAGCCATGAAGTACTGGTAAAAGTAGCCGCCATTGGTGTAAATCGCGCCGATTGTATGCAACGCCAAGGTAAGTATCCGGCGCCAAAAGATGACAGCCAAATATTAGGGTTAGAGTGCGCAGGCATCGTTTGCGATATTGGTGGTAAAGTTGATAAAATTTGGCTTAATAAACGCGTTTTTGCTTTATGTGCTGGTGGTGCTTACAGTGAATATGTTGCGGTTGATGCCAAACAGCTAATGGAGTTACCAGATGACGTGTCTATGAGAGAGGGCGCTGCAATAAGTGAAGTATATTTAACAGCATTTGGTGCTTTGTTTGAATTAGGTAAATTACAAGCTGGGCAAACGGCGTTAATTCATGCAGGTGCAAGCGGTGTGGGTGGTGCTGCAATTCAAATGGCTAAAAGCGCAGGGGCAACTGTGGTTATAACCGCAGGTTCAGATGAAAAATGTGCACATGCCAAAGCACTGGGCGCCGATCATGCTATAAACTATAAAACCACTGATTTTGTAGAATATATGAAGGCTAATAACCTAACGGCTAACACAATTGTAGATCCTGTTTCGGGTAGTTATTTAAACAAAAATGCGGCTGTTGCGGCTATGGATTGCCAAATTGTAATGCTGGCATTTTTAGATGGTCGTTTTGCTGAAGTTGATTTTGCCCGTTTACTGCAAAAACGTATCTCGTTTCATGCATCAACACTTAGAAACCGTAGTATAGAGTTTAAACGCGCATTAAGAGATGATTTTGTAGCGCGTTTTTATAGCGATATTGCAAGTAAAAGCTACGATTTTAATTTATATAAAGTGCTACCTTGGAGCCAAGCAAGCGAGGCTCATGCTATTTTAGAGCGCAATGAAAACGCCGGTAAAGTAGTGTTAAGTGTAGAATAAACCAGTACGTGTAATGTATAGGCATTGTTTATGTCTCTGGTAGTCAATATAATTTAGTTATAACACACATAATAAGGTTAATAATGAATCCAATTATCGCCACTTTAAAAGAGCATAATGTAAGCGACGAGCAAATAGCCGAGCTATTTGAAGCATTAACGCAAAACCCAATGATGGCAATGGCCATGGTGCAACAACTTGGTATACCACCTGAAAAACTACAGCAACTAATGGCAGTAGTGATGACTCAGCCGCACTTAATTAAAGAAGCGACAGACGAGTTAGGTTTAGACTTTTCGAAAGTACAAGCCGCAAAAGATAAGTTAAATCAGTAATCCCTCCGCACTTTTAACCAAGGTATAACCTTATACCTTGGTATTTTAGCTCACCTTAAACATGTTTTGTTACATTAGTAATTGAACTGCGATTGATTTTTAGCGTCTTAGTTTTAGTCGATAAAATGGTGGGAATATTGTATGAAAACACTGATTAAATTTTGGAAAAATAACCGTTCATTAATCATATTTATAGCGTTAATGAGCGTATTTAGAAGTGCAGTTGCCGATTGGTACGAAGTACCTACAGGCTCTATGCGGCCCACCATTGAAGTAGGCGACAGAGTTTTAACAAATAAAATGGCTTACGATTTACGCTTACCCTTTACGCATATACCACTAATGAAGTTAGGCGACCCACAAGCAGGTGATATCATAGTATTTGATTCAAAAAAAGCTGATAACCGCTTAATAAAGCGGGTAATAGGCGTACCTGGCGATACTGTGTCGCTTGAGCATAACGAGCTTATTATTAATGGTAAAAAGCTTAACTATGCTCGTTTGCACAGTAATTTAGGTTCACTTGATAAAATTGAAAACTTAAACGGTCATAAACACTCAATAAGAGTAGCCAATAGAGCGTCGCGATTAGCAGGGTTTGATAAAATCACAATCCCGAATAATTACTATTTAGCCATGGGGGATAACCGCGATAACAGTGCCGATTCTCGCGTAATAGGCTTGATCCCGCGTAGCGAAATGTTAGGTAAAGCAGAGCGAGTAATTGTATCGCTTGATTACGATAACTATTATTTACCGCGAACTGATCGATTATTAAAAGCGCTTGAATAAGCGTGTTTGTATTTTAGCAGCTAAATAAAAACCCGGGTTATACCCATTGAGTTGTATTGCATAAAGTAATAAAACGAATGTAAATTGATGGTAATTATAGTAGCTTGATATTCCTGCTATTTTTTAACACCTGTTCAGCAGAGTCAATAATATGAGCTTAAAGACTAAAAAATCGCCTATATTACTGTTCGATGGCGTATGCAATTTATGCACAGGCTCGGTACGCTTTGTGATTGAGCATGATCCATATAAAAAATTTCGCTTTGCGTCATTGCAGTCAACTGTAGCAAAAAACTTACTTAAGCAGCAGGGAAGTGAAGCTACAAGTAAGCTGGGTTCTGTGGTGCTTATTGACGATAGTGGCATTTGGTTTAAGTCAACAGCGGCACTTCGTACTGCTGGGCAGTTATCGGGTTTATGGCCGTTGTTGCAAGTGTTACTCATAATACCTCGGCCATTACGAGATTGGGGTTATGATTTTATTGGTGCTAGACGTTATAAGTGGTTTGGGCGTACAAATGCTTGTTGGTTGCCAGCAGAGGACATAAGTGATCGCTTTTTAGATTAAATTTATAAATAGACTTTTAACTTTAATACGCAAATGCTAAGGGGAATTAATCATGATAGTAAGAATATTTGATAAGCTAACCTTTGCTGTTGCGTTAATTATAGCGTTGCAAGTACCGCAACTTACGGATCATTATCAGCAACATTTAGCAGGCTTGTATCAGGCAACAAAATGGCAAGTTGATGGTTATAAAGCCACCGCCCAAATGCATGCATTTCCCAGTGTTAAAGCAATGATTGATAGACACTTACGCAATAGCGAGCCAAGTGTTAAAACTGATGCACAACAAAAGCTGTTAACCCTTGATTTATTTGCAGATTTAGAAGGTGGAATGACTATATTTAAACAGGGTAACTTTTTTGAAAAACTAATTTATATGTTTACTCCCACCCGTTTCGGTATATTAAAAAATACTATTGATAACTTTAAATTAGGCATACCGCTTACTTTTACCGGTATTGCGTTTGGGCTAGTATTTGGTTTTTTATTAAATCAATTAATTATGCTACCTTTTACAATTTACTCAGTTAAAAAAAGGGCAAGTAAAGTCAACACTATCGAGAAACCAGCCCAATAATAGTATAATCATTTAAATCACCTATATAACTAGGCTCACATATTATGAGAACTGATAGCATTTATGCGATATTTATCGGCAATTTCCCTTTGTTTATTTATGGTTATAAGCATGCTTTTTGGTTGCGCTAGTTATCCTAAGGTTCAAGCCGAACCTAGCTATGCATTTAGCAAAACGCAAAATACTAGCTTAGCTAAAGGCATAGCATTAGAGGCGAGTAAACACCCTGCGAGCTCAGGGTTCTATCTACTTGGTGATGGCCTTGATGCATTTGCAACTAGGCTGTTATTAATAGAAAAAGCCGAAATGTCTATTGATGTGCAGTATTACTTATTTCATAACGATACTACGGCCAAAATATTCACTCATTACTTACTTCGTGCAGCCGATAGAGGCGTGCGGGTACGCATGTTACTAGATGACTTTGGCCACGAAAGCCAAGACGCTTTATTTAGTGCCTTGGTGCAACACCCTAATGTGTCAGTACGGTTATTTAATCCGTTTTCAAATCGCACTTTACCTTATGTTGATTTTTTAACTAATTTTAAACAGATCAATAGGCGCATGCATAACAAGTCGTTTATTGTTGATAATCAGGCGGCTATTATTGGTGGCCGTAATATTGGAGATACTTATTTTTCTGCCAATATTTACACTAACTTTTCTGATTTAGATGTACTTGGCGTAGGGGAATTTGCCCCGCGTGTGGCCACTGCATTTGATTTATATTGGAATCATTCACTCTCGGTAGCGATTAAATATATAGCGCCTGCATCGAGTGCAGCTAAACTAGAACAAGTACGAAAACAACTCGCTAAAATATATACTAGTGAGCAAAGTAAAGCCTATCTACGGCGTTTAGAGTCACTGGATATTATTGATAATTTGCTACGCGGACAGCTAGCACTTTACTGGGCAAACTCTGAATTAGTATACGATCATCCTGATAAAATAATGAATGAGAGTGATGATAATACCGGTTATATGGCCCCAGCATTAAGTAATTTACTTAATGATGCACATAGTGAAGCATTAATTGTTTCACCTTATTTTATTCCCGGTGATGCAGGCGTTGCAAGCTTAAAACGTTGGATTAATACCGGTGCTAATGTGACCATTTTAACCAATTCGCTCTCGGCCAACGACGTACCCGTTGTGCACGCCGGCTATGCAAACTATCGTGAGTCACTTATAGAGGCGGGCGTTAAATTATGGGAGTTACGCGCTACAGTAAAACCTAAGTCTAAGCCTAAAATTAAATCTAAAGATAAAGCAAAACATAAAAAAATCACCGATTTAGCTGGTTCATCAAAAGCGAGCTTACATGCTAAAACAATGATTTTTGATCGTAATACGCTTTTTGTTGGCTCAATGAACTTAGATCCACGTTCAATTAATTTAAATACCGAAATAGGTGTTGTAATTTACAGTGACAAAATGGCAAGCACAGCAGCAGATATATTTTTAGAAGAGTTACCTCGCCATGCATGGCGATTAGATGTCACTAAAACTGAGAATTGGTGGGGTTTTAATCACGACTTACTGTGGTTAGATGAATCAATTACACCCACTAAAGTGGTAAGTAAAAACTCTGAGCCAGAGGCCAGCACCTGGGTACGTTTTCAGGCTTGGTTATTTGGCTACCTGCCTGTAGAACACTTACTTTAATATGTGTTAAATAAGGCGGTAACCCCAATATTAATACTTAATCAGCACTCAGGGTAAGAGGTTTAACAGTTTGAATAATAATAGTATTTAAGGGTGCTTTTTTACAACAAAAGCGCCTCGTATATCGCCCAAATTAAAACCAGTCGCTTTATCGCTTGGATAAAGCTCAGTTAATTTGTTTTTTACTTCAGGTTTTAATTCACTACCATGGCAGGCTAAGCAAGCCTGCCCAGTAGGAATTGCTTTGACTAAATACCAAGCACCGGCTTTTTGTTCTTGATGTTCAATATTTGCTATAGGTTCGCCATTTTCTTTACGCTGCTCAAAATCGAGCAGTATTGAATTTAACCACTCGTTAGCTTGGTTATTAGGATTGCGCACTTTTAATGATGTACGACTAATTTCCCACTCATTCGCACTGTGTTGTAGTGCAATAGCCGGCGCACTAATATTGCATACTTCAATTGCTGCAACAGGCCCGCTCGCTTTCATGGTACTTACTAAAACATTTTTTAAATCAGTTGAAAATGCTTTAACAGTGCTGCGAGCAAAGTATGCATCGTCGCTATTAGCTAATACGCTTGATGAAACAACCAAGCTGGTAAATAATAAAATAGAGCGCATAATACACCTTTGTACATTAGAGGATTCTAATGTACAGCTGAGCAATAATTTATTCAAGCTTTTCTATCGCTAATTATCCGGATATCTGGTTAATTTAAGTACTGTATAAATTATAGCTGCAAAGAGCTTAGCTAAATGATGATAAACCCAAAATATAAATTACATAAAAGGTAGCTAATAATGACAACTAAAAATGATGACAGTGCTAAATATGCATTATCGCAGCAAAGTAAACCGCTTGATGATCCGCTAGAAGCAATTAAAAGCATGCGTTTAGAGCAGTTGGCCGTATGTAAGCTAAAAGCAGAAAAAGAGATGCAAACTATGAAAGCAGAATCTACCCCTGACAAAAATAAACAATAACGTAAAACAGCTTACTGGATTTGTTTTATGAATAAACACATTACGCTTTCGTTTTTAGCTTGGTTAGCGGCTCTTTTTGTGGGAGCTGCAGGTATATATGGTTTATGGCCTTCACCACAGAGTAAAGTGCTTTTAGCTATTGAAATAATAACCTTAATTATTTTGTTATTTAATAGCGCCAGTATTACCTGCTGGGTATATAAACACACTAAAAACAAACAACAACGTTATATTGCCTCATTATGCATAGCCTCCTTAGTGCTATGCATTTGTGGAGACGTGGTAAATTTTAATTTAAATAATCAATATTACCGTTATAACGAGGTAATTAAGCACGACTATTTAGCTGACTCTGTATGGTTTTTTGTACCCGGATACAGCTTACTCTTTATTGCTGTGTTGTTGGCGAGCCGTAGTTTAGTTATGTATCCATTATATTATGTGGCTGCTTATTTAGGGGGCACGCTATTAATATCGCTGCTTTGTTTTTATTTTATGCATATTCCAGAGGCAGGTTATTATGTACTGCTATTAACCGGGCTTCATAGTTTTGTTATAACCAGTGTGGGATTAATGAGTTTAGTGCTGCTTAATACATATCGCGGGTTAAACGCACCTTTGGGAGTATGGCTGGTTAGTTTAGGGTTAGTATTAGCGGCAATTGCCGATGCATTAATTGGTTTATATTGGATTTATGGGAATAGCGGTGAAGGGTACTTTCCACAAATTAGGTATATAAATTGGATAATTTATATTAGCTCGCAATGCTTAGTTATTCATTTAGCTAAAATAAATATAACCTACAAGCTGGGTTAATAAAAAAGCCGCTAATAAATTCAGCGGCTTTTTACATTAACAAAAATATTAACGCAAATATAAATTTATAAGCAAAGCTTACATTACACGCATGCCAGGCTCTGAGCCGTCGTCCGGGTTAAGAATGTAAATCTCTTTACCGCCAGGCCCTGCAGCTAATACCATGCCTTCTGACATACCAAAACGCATTTTTCGTGGTTTAAGGTTAGCAACCATAACAGTAAGCTTACCTTCAATATCCTCTGGAGCGTAAGCCGATTTGATACCCGCAAACACTTGGCGCGTTTCGCCGCCTAAATCAAGTGTTAGCTTAAGTAGTTTATCGGCGCCTTCTACGTGCTCAGCTTTAGCAATTTTTGCTACGCGTAAGTCTACTTTTGCAAAGTCGTCAAATTCAATTTCATCACAAATTGGCTCTTTAGCCAGTGGGCTATTAGGGTCAATAGTCACTTTTGATTCTAAGCTTTCTTTTGACTCCTCAACCATTTTATTTACTTTGTCCATTTCTACACGTTGCATTAACGGTTTAAATTTATTGATTGGGTGGCTTACTAATGCATTTTGCACGCCGTCCCATGCAAGGTCGTCATTTAAGAATGCTTCTACGTTATCAGCCATTTCAGGCAGTACAGGCTTTAAGTAGGTAATTAACACGCGGAATAAGTTAAGCCCTAATGAGCAAACTTCGTGCGCTTCTTGTTGTTTAGTTTCGTCTTTAATGAGTACCCAAGGTGCTGCGGCATCTATAAATTGGTTTGCTTTGTCGGCAAGCGCCATTATTTCACGAATTGCACGGCTAAACTCACGGTTTTCGTAATGGGCTGTAATGCTTGGTGCAGCTGCTTGAAATTCTTTAAGCAACTGGGGTTGCATAACGGTTGCGCTTAGCTTGCCATCAAACTTTTTAGTAATAAAGCCCGCACAACGGCTTGCTATATTTACTACTTTACCTACTAGGTCTGAGTTTACGCGTTGCGCAAAGTCCTCTAGGTTTAAATCAAGATCAACAATGCCGCCGCTTAATTTTGCCGCGTAATAGTAACGTAAATATTCTGGGTTTAAATTATCTAAATAAGTACGTGCTTTAATAAACGTGCCTTTCGATTTAGACATTTTTTCGCCATTTACGGTAACAAAACCGTGGGCAAATACGTTAGTTGGCTTTCTAAAGTTAGCGCCTTCTAACATTGCTGGCCAAAATAAACTATGAAAATAAATAATGTCTTTACCAATAAAGTGGTAAAGCTCAGCGTCTGAATCTGCAGCCCAAAAAGCATCAAAGTCGATACCTTTTTTATCACACAGGTTTTTAAAGCTGGCCATATAACCAATAGGCGCATCTAACCAAACGTAGAAGTATTTACCTGGTGCGTTTGGTATTTCAAAACCAAAGTAAGGCGCATCACGGCTAATATCCCACTGTTGCAGGCCATCAGTAAACCATTCATCAAGCTTGTTAGCCATTTCTTGCTGAATAGTACCCGAGTGTAACCACTCTTTTAACATGCCTTCAAATGCTGGCAGATCAAAAAAGTAATGCTCAGAGTCTTTTAAAATAGGCTCAGCACCAGACATAACCGAGCGCGGGTTAATTAAATCTGTAGGACTATATGTTGCACCACATGAGTCGCAGTTGTCGCCATTTTGATTTTCAGACTTACAGGTTGGGCACGTACCGGTTACAAAGCGATCGGGTAAAAATATGCCTTTTTCTGGGTCGAATAACTGCGAAATAGTGTGCCTTTTAATATGCCCTGCATCGTTTAGGCGATTATAAATAAGCTCACTCAGCTCTTTGTTTTCTTGGCTGTGGGTACTGTGATAATTATCAAACTTAATATTAAAGTCGGCAAAGTCGCGTTGACGCTCAATACTTACTTTTTCTACCGCTTCTTCAGGCGTGATCCCTTGCTTTTGCGCGTTAAGCATAATAGGCGTGCCATGGGCATCGTCGGCGCAAACATAATAGGCTTCGTGGCCTTGTAGTTTTTGAAAACGTGACCAAATATCAGTTTGAATATATTCCAATAAATGACCTAAGTGAGTAGGGCCATTTGCATAAGGTAATGCGCTGGTAATCAGGATCTTTCGCTGTGCCATAATCATTCCGAATTGACGGTTCCTATTAAGGAACGGATGAAAATCATTAATTTATTTACAAGCTAAGCGCTAACAACGCAACAGCTTGTGGATTTGTATTAATTGACTGGTGTTAATGCCCTGAATGTTACATAATTCCGAGGCACTTTTCATCAAAGAAACGTTATTTAATTACTATGTTTGGACTGTCGAAACTATTCTCTTCTAAATCGGTGCAAAAACAACCGATCTTTGCTGCTTTAGCCGCGTATCGTAGTGCCGCTTTTGCTGTGGGTATTGATGAAAGCTTCATTAAGAATATCACCCAAAACGACGATAAATCGCTCACTATTACTTTAATTTTGCCATTTGCTGCACAGTCGGAAATGCCAATGGTGGCAGAGCATGTTACTAACGCTCTCAAGGTGGCAGTAACTGTGTCGGCCACGGTAGAGCTTAAAGAGCCTGCAAAATTTAAAACAATTAAACATATTGTGCTTATTGCTTCAGGTAAAGGCGGGGTGGGTAAATCGACTACTGCTGTTAATTTAGCAGGCGCGCTGCACAGCGAAGGCGCAAAAGTTGGTATTTTAGATGCCGACATTTATGGCCCGTCAATCCCTATGCTTTTAGGCTTGGTAGGCGCAGAGCCCATCACTAAAGATAACAAACAGTTACAGCCTTTTGATGCAAACGGTATTAAAGCACAATCAATCGGCTTTTTAGTACCCAGCGATGACGCCACTGTATGGCGCGGGCCTATGGCATCGGGGGCGCTTAGCCAGCTACTAAATGAAACTGATTGGGGCGAGCTTGACTACCTTATTGTTGATATGCCACCAGGTACGGGTGACATTCAACTTACTATGAGCCAAAAAGTACCGGCAAGTGGCACAGTAATTGTTACCACACCCCAAGATTTAGCCTTAGCCGATGCGCAAAAAGGCATCGCCATGTTTAATAAAGTAAACGTGCCAGTGCTGGGCTTAATTGAAAATATGAGCCATTACATTTGCAGCCACTGCGGCGAGGCAAACCACGTATTTGGTAAAGATGGCGCACAAAAACTAGCACACAAGCACGGCGTTCCTGTGCTATCACATATTCCGCTTGCAATAGATATTCGAGAATACTCTGAGCAGGGCAAACTTATTGCTTGCGATAACACTGCAGCAATAAGCAAAACTTACAGCGCAGCAGCGCGGCTTATAGCCAGCACGCTTTACTATCAACAGCATCACAACTCGGTAGAGATTGTGATTACGGATGATTAATACACCATGAGACTTTCAGATACACATATTAAAGAATACCTAAACGATGGCCGTATTGTTATTGAGCCTGCACCTACAGATGAGATGATTTCGGGTGTTACTGCCGACTTACGCTTAGGTAATAAATTTAGAACTTTTCATGCACATACAGCAGCATATGTAGATTTAAGTGGCCCTAAAGATCAGCTCAATAAAGCCATGGAGTCAATCATGAGCGACGAAATTGTGCTAGATGAAGGCGAAGCATTTTTTTTACACCCAGGCGAGCTTGCACTGGCTATTACCTATGAAAAAGTAACACTGCCAGCAGACATTGTAGGCTGGCTAGATGGACGTTCATCGCTGGCACGATTAGGTTTAATGGTGCATGTAACCGCGCATCGAATTGATCCCGGTTGGAGTGGTAATATTGTTTTAGAGTTTTATAACTCAGGTAAACTCCCTTTAGCACTAAGACCTATGATGAAAATTGGTGCTATGAGTTTTGAAACACTTACAGGCCCTTGTGCTAATCCTTACAATACGCGTAAAGATGCTAAGTACAAAGATCAAAACAGTGCCGTAGCAAGTCGTATTAGCGATGACAGGTAATGATTAAATAAAGCACTTTACTCATCTAACTTATGAAGCGCATAACCCAGTAATTCAAAATATTGGTTAAGCGCTTTATTTGCAGCGTTAATGTGCTCATCATCTGGGTATATTAAATCACTACTTTTTAGCCCACTGACTAAAAAGCTATTTTTTATATGCGGGTGGCTGGCTATACAGGCTTCAAAGCAACGCGCTGCTAGCTCCTCGGGCATACTCATGTAATTCATATTTTTTGCTTTATCGTATTCAATGCACGTTTGTACAAATCGGTTTGCAGTAATGCCCTGTGCATCTAAAAACACGTTTTTGTAAAAGTCATTAAGCGTATTATTGAGCGGATGCGATAAATTAGGCGTGTTTGATAACCACAGTTTAGACGCAAAACCAAAGCGTGGTTTTGCTGCAAATAAATGCTCACTTATATGATGATCAAAAGCATGAAACCATTCATGGGCGAGCGCACCACCGCCGGCATTTTTTGCAAGTGCAAGCGTTTGGCTAGCTGCATTATAATGCGCTTGTACATGCTTTTGTCCGCCAGCACCAAACGCAAAATTGAGTTTACCGCGCAGGCCAATTGCTTTAGGTGGTAAGTGCAGTATTTGTGCTAGGTCGGCAAGCGCATCATAAATTAAATTTGCACTAATGTAGCGCTCTTCTTTGTTTACCCATTTACCTACCACCATAGATCTAAAACCGAAAGTGTCTCTTATATCGCTAAAATCAACTTGATCGTCAAAACGATAATCGGGACCTTGACGGCTAAAGCCGCGTTTTAATCTATTTTGATAGTTACGCATCGCTAATATCATTTATAAAAACTAATCATAAATTATAAGTAACGTGCTTTTACGTGAGCAGGCATGTGATGGGTTTGTTTTTGTATTAATTCATCAAGTAAATTATAAAGTGGGGCAGGGTTTAACTGTTCAATAAGCTGTAAGCTATGTGCAACGGCCTCAAGCGTTGACAAGCTATCTGCGCGGGGAGCTTTACGTATTGTGTAACGATTTTTAGGTAAATTAGCAAAGCTTACAGTTTGAAACCGTTGCAGTAGCGAGCTTAGCTGTAAAATTTTATAGGCTTTTTTCCATGTACCATCAATAACAATTAAATGCGTAATAGGTAGTAGTGTGTTTAGCGCGTCGTTATTATCTAAATTTATAGCCTGCTCATTAGGGTAAAGTAAAACGGTTGAGCTGACAGGTAGGGCACGAAGCTGCGCAAAGTCGTTATTACTTTCGCCTTTGATTATTTGGCAATCAGCTAGGCATAAATTTAATAGTTTAGCCGTGTTTTTTGTTACTTTTTCTTCACTAGGGTGCTGTAAAATAATTACTTTTACTTTATTGTTAATAGAGGTTACAGCACTGCAAATACAAGTATTAAGTGCGAACAAACAAAAATTACACAGTGAGCGAGCCATTTAAACTACTTTTGGTGAAGGTACATTATGAGTAATTATACATTTATAAGGTAATTAAGTTGGATTTTTTTACGCTTAGCTATAGAGTGTTATAGATTAAGGTTAATTAAGTATAGATTGTTTTTAAGGGTTAAAATATGACAGAAGTAAGTATTAACGAAGCAGCATTAGAGAGTATGGAATCGTTATTAGGTGAGCAATTTGCAGCTACTCTCGACTTTTGTTGTGTGGAATTTGAGCGCTTAGGCTCAGAAGTGTTGGCCACAATTGGGCAAGATAAAGAAGCGTCGGTGCGCCACGCTCATAGTTTAAAGTCGAATGCGGCTCAATTTGGTGCCGATAGCTTGGCCGCGGTAGCGGGTGAAATTGAACAAAGTTTAAATAACGATAACTTAGCTCAAGCCACTGCTGCATCAGCGCAGTTAATGACGCAAGTGACGCAATCTCAAACGCTATTAAATAACTGGTTGGCATCACGTTAAGCAGATAAGTAAAGGCGTAGGTTTAGGCATTAAACATGAATTTATTTCAGTATTAAGTTACTAAATTGACTAGTGTTTTACGTCTTTACTAAGTTATTCTAAGGGTTATTCGTGCCCTTTAGAGGTAGTAATGTCAGAAATTAAAATGAGTCATAAATTAGACGGTGTCTGTTATGACATTCGCGGCCCTGTTTTAGTCCAAGCTAAAAAAATGGAAGACGAAGGCCAAAAAGTTTTAAAGCTAAACATTGGTAATCCGGCTGCGTTTGGCTTTGATATGCCAGAAGATATGCACCGCGATATTATTCGCAATTTATATTCAGCCCAAGGTTATTGTGATTCTAAAGGGCTTTATTCGGCGCGGGTGGCTATTTATCAGCATTATCAACAACGCGGTTTATATAATTTAGATGTAGATAACATTTATATTGGCAATGGCGTTAGCGAACTGATTCAAATGGTTACGCAGGCATTGTTAAATAATGACGATGAAGTGCTGATCCCCGCTCCCGATTACCCTCTGTGGACCGCTGCAGTTAAGCTCTCTGGTGGCAATCCGGTGCATTATTTATGTGATGAAGAGCAAGATTGGTTTCCGGATATTGCTGATATAAAAAGTAAAATCACCTCTAAAACCAAAGCATTAGTATTGATCAATCCAAATAACCCGACAGGGGCTGTGTATAGCGATGATTTACTGCAGCAGTTAATTGACATAGCGCGTGAGCACAAGTTACTACTGTTAAGTGATGAAATTTACGAAAAGATTTTATACGACGGCATTACGCATAGCTCAATTGGTGCACTGTGCGACGATGTGCCTATTATTACCTTTAACGGTTTAGCAAAAACGTACCGTGCTGCTGGCCTAAGAATGGGCTGGATGGTGTTAAGTGGGCGTACGTCGGTTATGAGTGACTTACGCAAAGGCCTAGAAATTTTATCATCTATGCGTTTGTGCGCTAACGTACCTGCTCAATATGCCATTCAACAAGCATTGGGCGGAGTACAATCAATCGACAACCTAATTAATCCAGGCGGGCGTTTGTATGTACAGCGTGATATAGCGTGGCGCGGGCTCAATGCAATAGAGGGTATTAGCTGCGTAAAACCAAAAGGTGCCTTATATGCTTTTGCTAAAGTAGATACCGCGCGTTTTAATATTAAAAGCGATGAGCAAATGATGTTTGATTTACTCAAAGCCGAAAAAATATTACTGGTGCATGGGCGTGCATTTAACTGGCCTGAGCCTGATCATTTTAGATTGGTGTTTTTACCCAACAAAGATGATTTAACGGATGCGATGACTAAAATGCAGCGCTTTTTTAAAGATTACCGACAAGCCTAACTTTTAAAACACACAAAAAACGAGCCAATTTAGGCTCGTTTTTACTTATGCTAAAGTTAATATAATTGCTATTAATAGGCTTTATCAACACGTACGCTGTTATCGTTTAAATACACCAGCCTTACACTATCGCCTTTGCTAAAGCGCATTGATTGGTCTTGATTTTGAACCACCATAAATTGGTCTCCATTTTCAACTTGTATTAATAACTCTACTAAACGAGTTTGTTGGTAATGGCTTTTTTGCTGTTGATTATGCGCTACATTGCCGCCTATCACTGAGCCCAAAATAGTAGCAACAGTACGCCCGCTGCCACCGCCAAACTGATTACCAACAACGCCGCCAAGCAAAGCGCCGCCAAATGTTTTCCAACCATTGCTTTGATCTTGTACTAGCTCTTGCTCAGTAATATTACGCACTGATTGCACATCGCCAAATAGCACTTGTTGTACTGCTACTGCTTTATTGCGCTCGTAATTAGCCAATGCAGGTGCGCTAATTGTAAGTAATGTACACATTAATACAGTAATCGCTTTCATAATTAACTCCTATTGACTACCAGCCAAAGGTTGATTTTTCTTTCGTTTTACGAATTTCTGTTTCGTCAGCCCATTCAACTAAGCCACTTTCCATATCCATTAAACGCATGGTAAATTTATAGTATACGTCTGATTTGTCAGCATTGGATTTAACTATGCTTGATAAGTTGCCGTACAGCATATACTGCGCACCAATTTGTTTACCAAATGCCACAGCAGTCGTGGGGTTAACTAATGCATCTTCGTTTTGAAATTTAAGCTGCTCACGTATAGCTTCAACTCGGGTCATATCAACAAATCTAAATTTTCCGCTACGCAGTAACTGAGTTGAAATAGAGTCGGTGATTGATTCGGTATCAATGTGCTCGCTGGTTTTGTTTTTAATTCTTTCAACAAATACCACAGGGCGTTTATTGGCGGTCATGGTGCCAACAACCGGAGAGCTTAATAGTGAATCGGTCATTTGGCTGGCTACTTTTTGTAAATCGGTAGAGCCAAAGTTAATGTCAGTGGTTTCTACGGCTTGTGCGTCGCCATAACTAACTACCGCTTTATTTGCACAACCACTTAATACTAATGCACTTAAACCAATAAGCGCGTAAGTTGAAGCTGTTTTGAATTTTTTACGTATGATCATTGTTATTTCCTTTATTCTTTAAATTCTTGCGCATCGGTAGACACTTCTCTTACTGCTAATGAGAAGGTAACTGCATCTGGGCTGGGTGCTAGGCCTGGTAATTGTGTTTGTGCAAAGCCAAATAAGGTAATTGCTTGCCAAGGGGAGTGATTACCCTTAATAACAAAGCCGTCTTTGTCGTACCAATTAAATTGATACTGTAAGTATTGCGACTTTTTATATTGGCTTGCTAAGGTAACTACCACGTCAGTTAATTGGTTTGTTTGACGTGTTTTTACGTCACTAATAGCTAGTTTCTCACCAAGCTCTGGGTTATCAACACGTAGTTGCTGATTAAATGTTTTATTACCTTGCTCAATTGCTATACCCGATGTGTCTGGTTTGCCAGCACAGGCACTGAGTATTAAAACCGCAAATAATGGCATTATGTATCTCATAATCGCTCCTAGAGTTGTACTACATGATAATTAAAGTAGTTATTTATAGAGGTTAGATAAATTAAGGTTAACCTTTGCTTACTAACGGTAAAATTTATTGGCGCTTGCGTGCCTATGGTTAATGAATGCGCGCCGCTGTTTAAGCTACTTCGCGCCACACTTATTTGATTTGGTAGCGTGAGCCAACTACGTGTATCGGCTTGCTCAGAGGCTAAGTTATAAATGTTCGCAATTATATTACCTACGTCTCCGGTGCTACGAGCCAGTTCGGCTCGTACTTTTTCTTTGGCGACTAAACGTAGTATTTGCCGCGCTATTCTGGCAGGTATTTGATCTTCTAACGTTTTAGCAGCCAGTGATTCTATGTGCACTAGCGGGCTTAATACTAAGTTTTGGGCATTAATACTGATGTTATTAATGCTACGAACATAGGCTTTGTCTTTATAAACTGGCATAGCTAAGCTATAAAAACGTGCATTACCACCAGAGGTAAAAATAGGTAAACGTAATTTAAATTCGTGTTGCTTAGGCACTAAGCCTTGTTCAAATAATATAACTACTTCGCCTTGTTCAGACGGTATATTTGCTGCCTCACCAAAGCGCTTTTTAAAGTCGCTTAGGTCTTGATCAAAGCCTTGTTTTTTAGCAAGGCGAAGTACATCACGTTGCAAATAAATATTGTTGGGTTGTATTTCGAGTGCTTTTTTATAGTCAATGTAGGCATCATCATACTGTTTACTGCTTTGGTACAATAAAGCGGATAAATAAAAAGTATAAGCATTTTGAAAGCCATTTTTAACGTCTCGGGTAACCTTGCTCATACTTGGATAATGCTGCTGCGCTTCTTTTGTAGCGGAATCTAGCGCTGCCTGATTTTGAATAAGCGCGTCTACTTGTACTTTATTAGCCCGCCTAACTTCAACTAATGCACCTTCAACATCATTTTTATATACGTAATTAAGCGCTTTATAACTATGCAGCATGCTCATTTCATAAGGGGCGGGTATATAAGTAATAGCCGAGTCGTTGGTAAATAAAGCATTACTTTGTTCAAGCCCACTACTGAGCTGAACTTTGGCAGCCTCGCGCTTGTTTTGTACTTGTTGATAAACGTTTTCAAATTGGCTTTGCGCATCGCTTTGCATATTAGCTAAGTCGGCAAGACGCGCTTGCTCTAGTTGATTAAGTAAGTAGCTACTGTGCATACTACTATTTTTAGCAATAAGCGACTGCGCTTGCGCTATGTTGTTACTCTCTATTGCTTGTCTTACAGGGGTTACTTGAGTCGCATAGTCATTAAATAGATCGCTAAATCCTATGGTACTACAACCACTTAAAATAAAACAAAAACTAAATATTAAGCTACGGCGCACTGAGCACTCCTTTAAATTTACTTAATAAGATTAACATACACCCATTAAAAAAATATGTGAAATATTGTAAAAAAGCGTAGCATAACTGCCGAGCAGTGAACGAAGCGTTAATCGTATTAATATTGTAATGTTATTATAATAACTAAATCTAAAAATCATTAAATTAGCAGTGTTAACTGTACTTATTTTAGCTAAGGATTGTTTTTGAAAACAACGTTGTACACTTTAAGTGCTTTAATTGCGTTTGCCGCTAACTCTTTATTGTGCAGAATGGCGCTCGCACAAGGGTATATAGATGCATGGAACTTTACTGTTATTCGCTTACTTAGCGGGGCTGTATGTTTAGCCATTATTATGCTGCTTTATACTAATACTACAAAACGTAATGGTACGTTTAATAGCGAAATATTAAAAGATACAGGAAGTTGGCGAAGTAGTATTAGTTTGCTTGTTTATGCATTGTGTTTTTCTATCGCGTATATAGAGCTTGATACCGGCACTGGTGCACTTATTTTATTTTCCGCGGTACAACTTACTATGATTGGCTGGGGAATTTATAAAAAAGAGCAATTGAGTCTATTACAATGGTTGGCATTTATAAGCGCTTTTGCCGGTTTTGTTTATTTAATGTTGCCCTCTGCAGCAATACCTTCATTATTTGGAGCGACCCTTATGGCCATTAGTGGCATAGCGTGGGGTGTTTATAGTATACGAGGCAAAGCTTGTATATCACCACTGAGAACCTCTGCATTTAACTTTATTCGCAGCTTAGTTGCTTTGCCTATATTGCTAATAATAGGTATGGGTTATATAAAAAGTATCCGCATAGAAGGGGTGTTACTTGCATGTGCCAGTGGCGCAATAGCTTCAGGTATTGGTTACAGTATTTGGTATACGGCAATGCCAAAATTAAAAAGCACCCAAGCAGCAGTGGTGCAGCTATGTGTACCTGTGCTTGCTGCCATTGCGGGCGTGGTGTTTTTATCTGAGCAGTTAACCGTGCAATTTATAGTTGCCAGCAGTGTTATTTTGGGGGCAGTGCTGGTATTTACGCTCAATAAAAAACAGCCCAGTTAAACAGGGCTAACGTTTATTATAAAGCGCTCATAAAGCATGGGTAAGTTGGCTAAAATAGCCTCTTTGGCTAATAGGTCACTATTACTTATACACTCATGCAGTACTTGCAGACTAAGCATATTAACCAGTAATTGCGACTGCTTAATATGGCTAATGTGCCAAAGCTCGGGGGCTACACCACCTAAGTCATGCTGATAAGGCCGATAAAACCCAAATAGTGCTAAGTTAGCATCTAGCCAGTCGCTCAGTGGGGCAAATGGGCCGCTTTGTTGATATTCATCGGGCGTGAGTTGCAGCTGGTAATCATCACTCACTGCCGCTTTATCAAACACATCTAAATCGGTCCCTAAATGATGTCTACTTGCGCCAGGCAGTGCAGAGTAGAGCATAATGGCAATACATTTATCTATATCGCTTAAGCTATCTAATTCAACAACTTGCTGTTGTTTATTATAAACAGGGCGTGCACCTGAAAATTTAGCGTTAAAAATAGCCGCTTGGCGGTTAAAGTCACGAAAGCTGGAAGCTATTGTAAGCTCAAACCCTGCTGCTTTGGCGGCACTTTGCAGTGCTAAAAAATCATTAACGATATTGCAGTGCAAACGATGATTTTGAATTTGGGTTAAATGCGTATCACTTTGTCCTGTAATACACATTGTGGTTATTTTTTTTGAGTTCATTACGTTAGTAGGTTTTCTAAAATTTGCTCGTAAATATCGCACAGTGCAATTAAGTCATCGGTACTTACACATTCATCTACTTTATGAATAGTGGCATTGCGCGGGCCAAGCTCAATTACTTTAGCGCCGGTTTGAGCAATAAAACGCCCATCTGATGTACCGCCAGTCGTTTCTAGATTTGTTGTTAAACCGGTTACCGATTTAATTGCCTTTACTGTGGCGTCAACCAGTGGGCCGTGCTCTGTTAAAAACGGTTGGCCGTTTACAATCCAGCTTAATTCATAATTTAAATTATGCTGCTGTAAAATAGCGTTAACGCGTTGTTGTAATTGCGTATGAGTAACTTCAGTACTAAACCTAAAGTTAAACTGTACTTCTAACTCCCCGGGGATCACATTACCGGCCCCAGTGCCGCCATTTATATTTGAAATTTGAAAACTAGTGGCGGGAAAGTACTCGTTACCGTGATCCCATACTGTTTGGCTTAGCTCAGTGAGTGCAGGAGTAGTTAAATGAATAGGGTTTTGCGCTAACTGCGGGTATGCTACATGCCCTTGTATACCTTTAACAGTTAAAAAGCCGGTCAGTGAGCCTCGGCGTCCATTTTTAACTACATCGCCTAATACATCACGAGATGAAGGCTCGCCAACTAAACACATATCTATTTTTTCACCGCGAGCTTCAAGGGTGTCAATTACCCGAGTAGTGCCGTTTATAAATGGGCCTTCTTCATCTGAAGTAATTAAAAAAGAAATAGAGCCTTTATGATCTGGGTGCTTTGTTACAAAACGTTCAGTAGCAACCAGCATAGCAGCCAATGAGCCTTTCATATCGGCTGCACCGCGCCCGTGTAATAAACCATTTTCAACTAGGCCAGAAAATGGTGGGTACTGCCAGTTTTTCTCAGGGCCTGTGGGGACTACATCGGTGTGCCCGGCAAAACAAAAATGTGGCGATTGCGTCCCTTTGCGTGCCCAAGTATTTAAGGTATCGGTAAAAAATAACGATTCGATGTTAAAGCCAACTGCTTGCAATCTATCGTTCATCATTTGCTGGCAGCCAGCATCTTCAGGTGTTACTGATTCGCGTTGTATTAAGGCTTGCGCTAGAGCGATTACGTCATTTGTCATTATTTAAAAATCTCATCGTATTGTGCTGCTTTAAAACCTAAGTGGTACTCGTTATTATTAACCAGTACAGGGCGTTTTATCATTGCAGGCTGCTCAACTAATAACGGTATCGCTTTTTCTTTAGTTAAGCTTTGTTTTTCATCATCGCTTAAAGCGCGGTAAGTGGTGCCACGCTTGTTTACAAGCTGCTCCCAATCAAGTTTATCAGCAAAGTTGCTAACCATACTCTCGTTTACGCCATCTTTGCGATAGTCATGAAAAGTAAACTCAATGTTGTTATCGGTTAAGTATTTTTTAGCTTTTTTTATAGTGTCGCAATTGCTTATGCCGTAAAGGGTGATCATAAATCTACTTCTTTTTAATAATAGTTAATAAAGTATCGACACCCGCATTTACCTGCAAGTGTGAAAAGTGAAATGTACCTAGGCTGTGGCCATTGAGCAAAATTAAACTTGCTAGCATAGGTGTATCAAGTTCGCGTAAATCAAAATAAGCAAGGCGTTGGCCTTTACTTATTTTGCTACCATTTAACTGAGCTATGTGGGTATGGGTAATGTGTTGCGAGCTCGCAATAGTTAAATTAATCAGTACTTTTAGGCCGTTTTTAGCTTGTAAAATAAATTCGGTGCCGGCATTTTTTGCCTGCAGCAAAGTGCCGTCAAACGGGGCTAATATTTTATGGTTGCTTAGCTGTACCATAATACCTGGGCCTAATGTGCCAAAGCGAAAAAGTGGTTCGGGGTGTTCGTTAAGTGCTATTACTTTTCCTGAAAATGGGCTAGTAATATTAATGGCATGACGAGGTAATTTATTCTGAGCTAAATAATCTATTGTTTGCGGTTTCATAAGTCACTCAAAAATTACGTTATAGCCATCTTTTTTCAAAGCGGTAATAGCTAAATCTACGGTGTGTTTTTTTACTAATATATAATCGGTATCGACTGTACTATGCAATTGTAATGCTTTTTTTGACATTAAAAGCCCGACGAACAGCAATAACTATAAGGTTATAGTATAGATCATTAACCTTAAATTAAAGCAGTAACAGCAACTAAGCTAGTTGTGGTTACGTTAGCAAAAGTGAGGTTAATTATGTTGTCCACATTTTCTGTGGATAACTGTGGGAATTGTGGCGTATAAGTGGCTTAACGTACTGATTATAATGTTTAAAATTATTAGTTTAGAAAAGATCCATTTAGCACTTAACAGCGTATGTATTAATATTGAGACGAAACCTGTTCAAACAAAAGGCCTTAAAGTATGAGTGATTGTTTACTCGTTTAGTGCGTTTTTATGAAAATTCCATATAAAATAATTTGTGTTACACTATCATGATAACAACCAATGTTATTGGTAGTGTTGATATTATGTATGAGGAGTCATGATGCAAAAAAGTGTGATGTCGCAAGTACAAATAGGGCGTGTGTACGCTAAAAAATGGCCAATGCGAAAAGAATTAGCTCCTTTGTTTGCTGAGTTTAAAGTAATAAAGGCGACAGAGTTGGCGATTACGGTAATGCCAATATTAGCCATGCTAACGTTATTTTTTCAGTTAAATTACCTTGGCTCTGACTTTTTACCGCAAGCAATTGCAAGCGCGCTTTTTTTTATATCGCTCCCTTTACAAGGTTTGTTATGGTTAGGAAAACGAGCGCAAACCGAGTTAGAGCCTGCTATGCAACGTTGGTATAACGAGCTTTATGCTAAAATGGTGGCTAATGGCTATCAAGCACAGCGCAGCGAAAAAAAGCCCCGTTACTTGGAGCTTGAAGAATTACTTAACGATATGTTTGATAAAATGGACAAAACGTTCACTAAAGAGCAATTTTAAGCGCCTGTTGCCTTTATATGTGCGCAACAGCTATGCTTTTATCTCTTGTGAATTGTGTAATATAAAACGATAAGGTGACATTATGTTCACCTTTTTCTTCGAGTGCTAGCCAGTGCTCGGGTCTGAACTTCCACGCGAATGGTGTCATCATTATTAAGTTTTTAACGTCGCTAAAGTTTAAGGTAACTTGCTCAGTGATGAGTGTTTGCGATGTTTGTGTAAACATTGCAGGTACTTCTATTTGTGTATGTTCATTAACACTTGAGTAAATATACTCTTTTAACTCTTTTAAATGCTGAGGTCCGGGGCTTGCCACTACGAGTGTTGAACCGGGTTTAGCAAGTCTTGCTAGTTCTTGAGTAAATAATGGTGCGAATACACTGACCAATACATCGGCAAAGTAGCTTTTAAAAGGTGCTTGGCTAATGGATGCCACGCTAAAGTGACAATTGCTGTAGCGTTTTGCCGCATATTTTACCGCCGCCTTCGATATATCAACCCCGTACACAGTAGCTTGGGTATTACTAGCTAAAGCTTGGGTATAAAATCCTTCACCACACCCTAAGTCAATAATATTATTAGCTGCTATATTACTAATAATTTGGCCAAGTTTGTGCTGTAAAAAGGCATAATAGTTGCGCTCTAAAAAAGCGCGCCTAGCTTGCACCATTTCTAATGAGTCACCAGGTTGTTTTGAGTTTTTTTGCTGTACAGGCAATAAATTTACATAGCCTTCTTTTGCAAAGTCAAAACTATGGTTGTTTTCACAGCGAAGCATATTAGCTGTTTTTATTAGTAAGTTGCTACACAGTGGGCAGCTATATTCAAGACTCATGAGCCTAGGTAGTCCTTATCGTAAAAAGTTTTTACCCAATGTGGGCGATAAGTGATCATAATTGTAATAGCCATACCGTTTAACATGGCTTCTGGCAGCCAAATAATAGCGCTTAAGTAAACGTAATTATCTGCTAATTGTTGCCAGCTATATTGACCAATAGCAAGATAAAATAATGCCCCTAAAGCTATTTTTATACAGGCGATAAACCCAGCCGTAATAAACGCACATACAAATATATAAACAAAAAAGTGGCGCGGTAAATACTGATAACTAACAATAAAAGCCAAGTAGCTCAATAAAATAGGAATAAATGCGCCAATAAGCAATTGCACTGGCAGTAACTTAAACTCAATTAAACCAAATGCGGCTAATAGCGCCGTTGCCAGAACACTACTTAAAATAGTTAAACGCCAACCGAGTATAAGTGTAGCTGCAGTAATACCTAAAATATGTAAATCAAGGCCCGTTAAAATGCCAGCTTTAATGCGCCATAAAACAGCAAACACCAACGCACATGCAAGTACTCCTGTTTGGCGTATGGGTACATTGTAGAGTGCTTTATAGGTCGCTTTATCAATACTAAATAAGCTTATAGCGATTACAAGGGCCCAAAGTAGCCCTTGCATTGGGAGGCTAAGCATAGGGTTATTTAAATTCAGACCAAATAGGGGCATGATCCGATGGCTTTTCGATGCCACGTAATTCGTAATCTATACCTGTGTCTATACAACGCGCGGCTAGCTCATGTGTTGCAAGTACAACATCAATTCGTAGGCCACGGTTATCTAAAAACCCTTTTGAGCGGTAGTCAAACCACGAGTATTGATCGCTGGTTTCTGGGTTTTGCTCTCTAAAGGTGTCTTTAAAGCCCCAATTAAGTAATGTTGCCAGCCATTCACGCTCTATCGGTTGAAAAGAACATTTACCGGTTTTTAACCAACGTTTAGCATTTACTTCGCCAATACCTATATCTAGGTTGGTAGGTGAAATATTAATATCGCCCATTACAATCACGTCTTCATCAGGGGTATGATTTGTTTGCAGGTGGGTCATTAAATCTTTATAAAACTGACGTTTATACGGGAACTTGGTTTCGTGATTAATGTTTTCACCTTGCGGGAAATAACCATTCATTACCGTTAAATCACGGCCATTGTCTTGCTCTACGGTAACACTGATCATGCGTTTTTGTGATTCTTCAGTATCAGTGGCAAAGCCTTTAAATACCGATTTAGGTTCTTTTTTGCATAACATAGCTACGCCGTAATGGGCTTTTTGGCCATGATAATAAACGTGATATCCCATTTTTTGTACATCTTCTAGTGGGAATGCCTCGTCATGAACTTTAATTTCTTGTAGGCCAATAATATCGGGTTGATGTTTGTCGATAATAGCTTGTAATTGATGAAGACGCGCACGCAGACCATTGATATTGAAAGAAATCACTTTCATAGCATATACCTTAAAATTGGTTCTATATAATGCGTTAAATTATATCAGTAAATACACTTACATAACACGCCCGAAACAAGGAAGTTATTGGCTGAACTTTTAAGTGTAAAAACACTCGCTGTAATGTCCGGTATTACACCAATATTTTGTGCAAAAATTACAAGGCATGAAGCAAAGCTTTCATTACTATAATGCGCTACGTTAGTTTTTTTATTTATGCTTTTGTTGTAACCAATTGATTTTAAGGGGTTAGTGTTTTTGGCATTTAACTTGTATTAGTTAAAGTGACATTAATTAACTACAAGGATACGTCTTATGAAAAAGTTAACATTAGCCTCTACTATTTTAGCAACGTTAAGCTTAGCAGCTTGTGCGTCTAACCAAGGGTTAGACAAAATTGATAGTGACTTTGCAAGTTTAGATAACGATAGTGATGGTTTTATTTCGAAAGTTGAAGCCGATGACGATAATATTTGGCAACACTTTTCAAATATTGATACAAATATGGATAATCAAATAAGTCGCAATGAATTTAATGCGTACATGCAATTAAATACCGGAAAAGTTGCCACAGACAGTGAAGTAAGCGAATCAGCATTTAAAGCGGATATTACTAAATTTGATAAAATACAAAGCAGTTTCTCGAGTTTAGATAACGATAAAAGTGGCTATATTTCGGTTGAAGAAGCAGACGATGATGATATTTCAAATCACTTTGGCTATATGGATGTAAATAAAGACAAGCGTGTTAGCAAACGTGAATTTGTAACTTACATAAAAAAATATGGCAATACAGTCGCTGAAGACGACGCACTTAAAAGCGCCAATAACAGCTAAGCACACCATTTTAAAGTGTGAGGAAGGAGCCAGTGCTGTGCACTGGCTTTTTTTGTGGCTTTGATTTACTAAATTGCTCGATATGTTTTCCTACTTTGCTGTAGTTCTGGCATAATAGTTGGCTGTGTGTGTTTATTAGTTTAAGAGCGTTTATGGTGGGTCGGCGAGTTAGTGATGAGCAATTAATTGAGATCATTGAAGCGGCGATTTTTGTTGCTGACAAACCATTAAGTAAACGTCATCTAAAGGATGTTGTTTTAGCCGATTTAGCAATATCTATGGTGCGTATAAACGATGCAATAATAGCAATACAAACACATTTTCAGACCCGTGGTATTCGTTTGGTAGAAGTAGGCAGTGGTTATCGTTTTCAGGCATGTAGTAGCTTAAGCCCTTGGCTAAGTAATTTATGGCAAGAACGCGCGCCCAAATATTCGCGTGCTTTGCTCGAAACATTATCGCTAATTGCTTATAGGCAGCCAATTACACGCGCCGAAATTGAACAAGTGCGTGGTGTTACTACGGGGTCAAATATTATTAAAACACTACTCGAAAGAGAGTGGGTTAAAGTGGTAGGCCACAAAGAAGTGCCGGGTAAGCCGGCGCTATATGCGACTACTAAACAATTTTTAGATTATTTTTCGATAACAGGTTTAGATAATTTACCTGCCTTGCCAGAGCAACAGCAAAGTAAAATTAACCAGTTATTAAGTGATCCTTCTGTGAGAGAACCATCCGAATGAGTGTTATACAAGGTGAAAAGTTACAAAAAGTCCTAGCCCGTGCTGGCGTAGGCTCACGCCGTGAAATGGAAAAATACATTGATGCAAACCGCGTTAGCGTTAACGGCAAAGTGGCTAAATTAGGCGATCGTGTTGAAGAAACAGATTCAATTCGCGTTGATGGCCATACAGTAAAAATTGAAGAAAAAGCGGATAGAATTTGTCGCGTAATTATGTATAACAAGCCTGAAGGTGAGTTAAGCACGCGTAAAGATCCTGAAGGTCGTCGTACTGTATTTGACCGACTCCCTCGTATTGATGGCGAGCGCTGGATTGCGGTTGGCCGATTAGATATTAATACCGCAGGCTTGATGCTATTTACTAACGATGGTGAATTAGCAAACCGACTCATGCACCCAAGTTACGAGGTTGAACGTGAATACTCAGCCCGTGTATTTGGTGAAGTAACCAAAGAAACCATTAAAAACTTAACCCGTGGTGTTGAACTTGAAGATGGCCCAGCAAAATTTCTAACGGTTAACCCTATGGGCGGCGAAGGTATAAACCGTTGGTACAATGTAACGCTTAATGAAGGACGTAACCGAGAAGTTCGTCGTTTATGGCAATCACAAGAGGTGGAAGTTTCTCGCCTGATCCGTATTCGTTACGGTAAGTTAGAGCTGGATAAGCGCGTACCACAAGGTGGTTGGATTGAATACGACCTAGACACTGTAAACTATTTACGAAAAACAGTTAAGTTAGGACGTGAAACACAAACTAAGCTTTCTGTAATGCCTGAAAAACGCAAAGATAAGCGTGCCAAAATAAACCAAATACGTAAAGCGGTTAAAAAGCACAATCAGCGTGTTAAACCAACTAAACGTAAGTAACCTGCTATTTAGTTAAATTAGTTAAATTAGTTAGACATTAAAAAAGCCGCTCAAAATTTTGAGCGGCTTTTTTGTATCTACATTAGAGTAATAGCTATTTTTTTACTTGAGCGTCAAGCGACTCGCCATTCACATTACTCGAATCATCACTCATTAAATATAAGTAAGTAGGCATTAAGTCTTCAGGTGTTGCAAGTTTATCTCGGTCTTCACCAGGATAAGCACTAGCGCGCATTGAAGTGCGTGTAGCACCAGGGTTAATACAATTAATACGTATATTGGTTTTACCTACTTCACATGCCCATGTTTGCATCATGCCCTCTACAGCAAATTTAGAAATAGCATAAGGCCCCCAAAATTCGCGACCTTTACGGCCCACGCCAGATGATGTAAATACCACGGATGCATTTTTAGATTTGCGCAGTACCGGAAACAGTGCTTTAGTGATCATAGCTTGCGCGGTGACATTAACCTTCATTATGTTTTCAAAGGTTGACGAGCAAAAGTGCTCAAGTGGCCCTAACGTGCCTAAAATGCCAGCATTATTTAATAAACCATCAAGACAGCCAAATTGAGACTCTATAGTGGCAGCTAGATCGCGGTAGTTTTGCTTAGTTGCGCCTTTTAAATCCATAGGGACTATTGCCGGTTGAGGATAACCTGCTTTAACAATTTCATCATAAACACATTCTAGTTTATTAGTTGTTTTGCCTAATAAAATAACAGTTGCGCCGTATTTAGCGTATGTAATTGCAGCTACTCGGCCAATTCCATCACCTGCGCCGGTGATTAAAATAACTTTATCTTTAAGTGCATTTTCAGCAGCTTGATAGGTGTTCATAAAAGTACCCATGGATGAATTTTTTTTGATTTTAACATAGCAAAACATTAAGTAATCGAATTTATTGTAAATTTAGGTGGCGAAAGTAGAAAGTTTACGTTAAGTTTAACTGGTCTAATGTCTCATTAATAAACTGATTACATTGTTTTAACTTAATATACTTAATAAACACACTATAAAAATAAGATATGTGCGGAGCCAACAATATGAAAAAAATGCTACTCTCACTCTCGGTTACAGCTGCTCTTGCAGGTTGTGGCGGCGGAGAAACGCTAGAAGATGTTAAAAACGATTCGGTTACAGTTATCCCAAAGGCGACGGTAAAGTTTGATCCCGCTAATGGGGTTATATCTGTACCCAATGATTTATTAATGAGCGGTACCCAAGATGGTACTTTAAATATTCCTGGGGAGTTAAATGACGCTAATGTGTCAATTCCTCGTGCTGCTTATGCTAACCCTCAACTTGCACTAGGTGCGCTTGATGGCTGGTCTACTCAAGTTCCTTTTAAAATAGATTTAACTTTCCCACCAAATGTAAGCCTAGATGCCACCTCTGCAGGTACACCAGGTTCAGTACGTATTTTTGAAGTAATAATGGGAGCAAGTTTAACAGATGAACAATGCTCACAAGCACCTGCAGGTGCTGCCTGTAAATTAGTAGGTGAACTACAATTTGGTGTGGACTTTATCACCCAAGCATCTGGTGATGCGGTGGCGGTTATTCCACTTAAGCCATTTAAAGCCGGCAGCTCTTATATTAATGTATTAACCACAGAGCTTAAAGACTCACAAGGGCGCGCTATTGAGCCGTCATCTACTTACGCTACAGTAAAACAAGAAGCGCCGTTAATTACGCCATCACAACTAGCGCTACAGGGGGCTGTTAATAGCTACGAAAATGTGGTTGTTAGTTCAGGCAATATTACTAAAGATGAAATTATTTTTTCTGCTGCAATGACCATGCAATCGGCAGGCCCTGTGCTTGGTACAATTAAAAAGTTATTAGCAGCGAGCCTGCAAAATCCAAATTTACCGACACCAGCAATTACTGTACCTACTCAGCCAATGGTAAATGTACAGCAAGTATTTCAATCACAAGGTGTTACTGTTAGTGATGCCTTTCAAGGTGTGCAATACCAAAAAGGTAGCATTATGTTACCTATGTATTTAGGTACGCCTACAGGTAAAGAAATTAGCGATTTAGACGACACTTATTGGCAAGGCATGTGTGATAACGCAGTTGCTGTATTGGGTTATAAAGCACAAGCAGGTGCTGCATTTCCTACTGATCCAATTAGTGAAAATGACGGCGCATGTGCCGCATTAAGCGGTGGTAAATTACGTGATTTAGGGTTAGATAGCACGCGTCATTTAACCAAATATAATTCAATTCCTAAAGTGCAAAGTATGGCCAATGTGCCAGTGCAAGTGACTAAACCTATTTTGCCTATAATTAATGGTGTGCGCGCAAGTTTACAATTAGCACCTATTGCTATGCCTGAAAGTGGCTGGCCTGTGGTTATTATGCAGCACGGTATTACTACCAATAAAGAAACCATGCTGACATTAACGGCGCAGCTTTCTATTCAGGGTTTTGCCACAATTGCAATTGATCACCCGCGCCATGGCGAGCGAGGAATTGACGTAGATGCAGACGGTAACGATGACTTTAATGCAACCACAGGTTCGGTACTTAGTTATATGAACCTAAGCTCACTGCTTGTTGCCCGTGATAGTCTACGTCAATCAAGCGCCGACTTATTAGGCTTGCGTCTTGGTCTAAACTTTATTAATGATACAAGTATAAACAGTAAAGATGTGAGCTATGTTGGTCACTCACTGGGTTCAATTGTAGCGCCGGCGTTTATTGCCCAAGCAAATAGCCCAATGGCTGAAACACTTGACCCACTGTTTAACGTTAATACAGTTGCGCTTGCAAGTGGCGGCGGTGGTATTGCCAGTTTCTTATTAGAATCACCTGCGTTTGGCCCATTTATTCAAGGCTCGGTGTTATCACAAGCAGGTACAACCGAAGCAACGGAATTTAATGCATTTTTACAAGGTGATGCAATTTCTAACTGCGGTGTATTACTGCCAAATATGCAAGATTTCCTATCATGTGGTTACACCGAATATGCAACGGCTTTAACTATGGCTGGCGAAACGGGTAAGCTGGCAAATATTAAAGGCGTAATGACACAATTTGCTTTTGCAGCACAAACTGCACTAGATAGTGGCGACCCAACTAATTATGCCGCAACCGTTAAAGCACTCGAAACGCCTGTATATATGAACGTGGTAGTGGGCGATGGCGCAGGCAATAAGCCAGACCAAGTTATACCTCCAAGTGTTGCTAGCAATCCGCTTGCAGGTAGTTTACCACTGGCCAACTTTATGGGCTTAGAAACAGTGAGCACATCACAAGCACCTAGTGCCACGCCGTCTAGCTATTTAGTTAAATTTACAAAAGGGCATCATGGTTCAGTATTAACACCAGCGCCTAGTGAAGAGGCGGGATCGGATGCTGCAGGTAGCTTTGCTGCTAACTCTGAAATGCAATTGCAAATTGCAACTTACTTAGCCGCTCGTGGTCGTTTGTTGTTAATTACAAATAGTGATGTTGTGACCGATTAATAGCTTACAACGCAATTAAGTAACCAAAGCCACTGTTTAGTGGCTTTTTTTTGTTAAAAAGCATGCTAAATTAGCTGAAATTTATAAATGGAGAAAAGTGTTGGAATTTTTATACGAATACGGTTTGTTTTTCGCTAAAACGGTTACTTTTGTTATTGCTATAGCCATCATTTTAATGCTGATAGTTGGCGCGGCAGTTAAGCCAAAAGCTAAAAAGGGTGAAATACAAATAGATAATATTTCTGAGCAACTAGATAATATTAAACAAAGCTTTTTACACAATACTTTAGGTAAAAAAGAACTTAAAGCACATCAAAAAAAGCTTAAGGCAGACAATAAAAAAAATGACAGTAAAGAGCCAAAACCGCGATTATATGTGGTTGACTTTATAGGCAGTATGGATGCACATGAAGTAGAGAGTTTAAGAGAGGAAATAACTGCTATTATTTCTATTGCTGATGCGAGTAAAGATAAAGTACTTATTCGCTTAGAAAGTGGAGGTGGGGTAGTGCATGGTTATGGACTTGCAGCTTCACAGTTACAGCGCATTAAAAATGCAGGTATACCTTTGAGTGTTGCTATAGATAAAGTAGCAGCAAGCGGTGGTTATATGATGGCCTGTGTTGCTGATGAAATTATTGCAGCGCCATTTGCTATTGTAGGCTCGATTGGCGTAATAGCGCAAATACCTAACTTTAATAAAATATTAAAGAAAAACGATGTTGAATTTGAGCAAATTACTGCGGGGGAGTTTAAACGTACTCTTACTTTATTTGGTGAGAACACCGATAAAGCGCGTGAAAAGTTTCGTGAAGAAATTGAGCAAACTCATGGCTTATTCAAAACTTTCGTAAGCACGCAGCGCCCAAGTTTAGATATAAGCTCAGTGGCTACAGGTGAGCATTGGTTTGCAACTCAAGCAATAGAGAAAGGCTTGGTGGATGTTATAAAAACCAGTGATGATGCTTTGCTTGAACAACAAGATGAGCGTCAAATTTATAAGATTAAATATAAGATTAAAAAAGGTTTAAGTGACAAGTTAGCACTTGGCTTTAGTAGTGCAGTTAATAAGGCAGGGGTTAATTTAGTTTCTAAGTTTAAATCATTAAATCCATAAATAGTGGATTACTTTAAGCTTAATTAGCTTTGGCCAATAAAAAACCCTTGAATTAATCAAGGGTTTTTTAATGCGAAGTTATTTACTAATTCATAGATTTACTTATGTTTTCTAAATCTTTCGCTGCATTTGGGTCATTATAAATAGATTCATCTAGCTGACCTTCAGATTTAGCAACCACACAGGTAACCATACAGTCACCCGTAATATTAACTGCAGTGCGGGTCATATCTAGCAATCTATCTACACCAATAATTATTGCAATACCCTCTACTGGTAGGCCTACTTGATTAAGTACCATTGCTAACATAATTAAGCCAACACCCGGTACGCCGGCCGTGCCAACAGACGCTAACGTAGCCGTTAAAATTACCATTAAGTAATCAGAAATGGTTAAATCAACACTAAACACTTGTGCAATAAATACAGTGGCAACCCCTTGCATAATGGCAGTGCCATCCATGTTTATGGTTGCACCTAGCGGAATAGTAAATGAAGCAACAGAGTTATTAACCCCGAGTTTTTTAGTGGCTGTTTCAAGAGTAATTGGCATAGTTGCACTTGAACTTGAAGTACTAAAACCAAACAAACAGGCGTGTTTCATTTTCTTTAAAAAAGTTACAGGGTTTAAACCAGTCAATAGTTTTAATAACAAACTGTAATTTACAAACGCATGTAATAATAAAGCGGCAACCACTACAAAAAAGTACTTAGCCAAGCTAACAATTAAGTTTAACTCTATGGTAGTAAATAACTTTGCCATTAAGAAAAACACCCCGTAAGGCGCAACGTTCATTAACAAAGTAACTAGTTTTAAAATTACCGTATTAAGGTCTTCAAAAACCACCGCTACGCGTTTTCCTGCATTACCACTAAGTGCCATAGCAATACCAAACAGTAATGCGAAAACAATAACTTGAAGCATATTACCTTTTGCCATAGCTTCAAAAGGGTTGGTTGGAAACATATCAATAATAACGCGCGCTAAGGTAGGTGCCTCAGATACGTCGTAACTTGCATCTGTTGGCAAGTCAATACCTACGCCAGGGCTAAACAGTAAAGCCAAAGTAATAGCCAGAGTAATAGCTAAGGCTGTGGTAATTAAATATAAACCAATTGATTTACCACCCAAACTGCCTAATTTTTTAGGATCGCTTAAGCTACATGTGCCACACACTAAAGATACAAATACTAAAGGAACAACCAGCATTTTTAAGCTGGCAATAAATATTTGCCCACCAATGTGAAAAATCCCATCAACAAAAAAAGCTTTAATTGGCAAAGAGAATAACCCAAGTGGTATTAGGTAATCGTCTTCACCAGCTAATATAGCTTGAAATAAAAAGCCTACGGCAACACCAAGTGCCATGCCTATCATTATGCGAGTTGTTAAGCTCATTGAACGTATTTTCGACATATTTCCAATCTATTTTTTATAAATTTGGCACAGCCTACCAGCATGTAAATATTTATACAGAAAAATTTATTAATAATTTAAATTTTTTTATCAAAGAAAGTATCAAAAAACTGTGATTTTAGACTAAGTTATAGGTTAACATGAGGTAAACAATACAAAGTTAATAATAATAACGCTAGGGAGAGGTTTATGCCTTTAACACGACTGCTAAGCATTATGATGCTCAGCTTTTTTATCACAGCTTGTGGTGGTGGTGGCTCACTTGAAAAGGAGGGCAGTATAGGTGATGGTAACGGAGGAACAACACCTGATGTACCCACCTACGCCGTTACGCTTCAAGGCTACTCCCAAGAGGATGGCAGCGCATCGAATACTGTTACAGCTGCCTCTGCGCTAGATTTACGGGCTAAACTTGTTAAAAATGGCGTACCAGTTAGTGGCGCAAGAATTACTTTTACATTATCAGATGATGTAGGGGTATTGAACCCAAACTCTGGCAGCGCTTTAACAAAAGATGATGGTGTTGCGAACATAGAATTAACTGTAGGCACCGTAAAAGGAGCTGGAGCTGTTACTGCTAGTTATACAGTTGATGGCGAAACATATACTAGTCAGTTTGATTTCGAGTCAGCAGGGGATGCTGATATTAATGATCCAAGCTTATTTTCTTTAGCATTAGAAGGCTATTCAAAGTCAGATGGTAGTAAATCAAATAGAGTGTCTGCAAGTTCAGTAATTGAACTCAAAGCCAAACTTGAAAAAGATGGCTCTGCAGTAACTGGCGCAAGAGTTACTTTTACATTGGCAGATGAAGTTGGTGTATTAAACCCTAGCTCTGGTAGTGCGTTAACAAAAGACGACGGTATTGCAACATTAGATCTTACCGCGGGTACAGTAAAAGGAGCTGGTGTTGTTACTGCTAGTTATACAGTTAACGGCGCTACGTATTCTAGCCAGTTTTCATTCGAGTCTGCAGGGGATGCGGATGGCAGTGGTTCAAATTTATTTACTTTATCATTAGAGGGCTTCTCAAAATCTGATGGTAGTAAATCAAATAGAGTGTCTGCAAACTCAGCTATAGAGCTCAAAGCAAAGCTTGAAAAAGATGGCTCTGCAGTGAATGGTGCAAGAGTTATTTTTACGCTTGCAGATGAAGTAGGTGTATTGAACCCTAGCTCTGGTAGTGCATTAACAAAAGGCGATGGTATTGCAACATTAGACCTTACCGCTGGTACAGTAAAAGGGGCTGGTGTTGTTACTGCAAGCTATACAGTTGATGGAGAAACGTATACTAGTCAATTTGCATTCGAGTCTGCAGGAGATGCAGGGGGTAATGATACAAGTTTATTTATTTTATCTTTAGAAGGGTTTTCACAAGCAGACGGAAGTAAATCAAACACTGTTTCTGCAGGTTCGCCTTTAAATTTACATGCAACGTTAACTAAAGAAGGTATTGCTGTTACAGGAGAGCGTATTACTTTCACCTTAGCAGACAGTATCGGCAAGCTAAATCCTACATCAGGAACAGCTATCACAGATAACACTGGTATTGCTAAGATAGAACTTGGTGCAGGAGAGGAAGCCGGAGCAGGTGGAGTCACTGCCAGTTATACAATAAATGGTGTAACGTATAGTGATACATTTTCATTTCAATCTACTGGTGGCCAAGAAGCTTATAAATTGCTTTTAAAAGGGTACTCTAAATTAGATGGTAGTGAATCTAATAGTGTAACCGCTGAGCAGCCATTAGATTTGCATGCGATACTGACTAAAGAAGGTAAGGCAGTTACTGGTGAGCGCGTAGTGTTTAGCTTAGTGGATGATATTGGCAAGCTAAATCCTACATCAGGAACAGCTATTACAGACAATACAGGTATTGCAGTAATAAAGCTTACAGCAGGAGAAAAAGCCGGGGCAGGTGAAGTTACAGCATCGTATACAATCAATGGTGTGAGTTATAAAGATACATTTTCATTTCAATCAAGTGGCGATCAAGTTGCTTATACGTTGAGTATTCAAGGTTATTCAAAAGAAACAGGTGCTCAATCAAATACTGTAACCAGTTTAGAAGCACTAGATTTAAAAGCCACTGTACTTGATGATATTGGTGCTCCTGTAACTGGTAAAAGCGTGACTTTTGCTCTTGATGGAAATATAGGTGCTTTGAATCCAGAATCTGGAAGTGTGTTAACAGATAATTCAGGTGTAGCTCAAATTGAGTTAACCTCTGGTAATGTAGCCGGAGCTTCAAGTGTAGTTGTTCGCTACATCAATCAAGGACAAACTTACTCATCTGAACCATTTGACTTTGAAGCAGTTATTGTTGAAAAAGCACAGCTAACAGTTAATTTAATAGCTTCAGATGGCACAGAAACAAGAATGGTTGATTTTGAACATCCAGCAGTAGCACAAGCAAAGTTATTAGTAGATGGACAACCAAGTGCATATCAATTAATTCAATTTGATTTGTCGGGCTTTGGTAAAATCAATCCATCAAACGGTACCGCAATGACAGATGCTGAAGGTATCGCAAAAGTAGACTTACTAACAGGCATTGAGGCAGGTGCTGGTATAATTTCTGCTACTTATAAGCTTGACGAAAATACTGCATTTGATTCGAATTCTTTCACTTATACATCTAAAGGTGATGCGCCTCCTCCTGGTACATCTAATGATTTCACTATAGATTTAAGTTTACTATCTTCTACAAATTTAACACAAATAAGTGAAATTAGCGCAACTGATAGTGGTTTGGTTGAGGCGACCATTTTAGATGTAAACGGCATGCCTGCTGTAGGTAAAGTTGTAACATTTAGCTCAACTTTAGGGAGCTTATTACCGAGTTCTGGTACTGCCTTAACTGATGCAGAGGGAGTTGCAAAACTAAATCTTACTTCTGGGACTGTTGAAGGTGCAGGCATTGTTACAGCACAGTTTGAGGCTGTTGAAGCTAAATTAGGTTTTTATACTCGTGGCGATGCTATCGATCCTAATCAAAGCAGTGCAGATATAAGTTTTAGCATATTAAAAAATTGCCCCTCAGACTTTAAAACAATCAGAAATGTAAACTCGTGTGAAGAAACTGCCAGTATCTCAGGTGATTCTGTAGGGATTCTTTATATACAGGTAAATAAGAAAGACTCGACTACAGCGCTAGCACAAACGTTAGTTACTGCAACTACCACGATTGGCTCAATTTCACCAAATACGGGAACCGCGATCACTGATGAAAACGGTATCGCTTTGCTAGATATAATCCCTGGCCGAGATGTTGGTGCCGGTGAAATTACCGTATCTGTTTTAAATAGCAACCTTACTAAAGCATTTCAAATTGCAGCAGTTGATATTGATATTGCTGTAGCGAGTTCTTTAGCTGTAAATGAAGTACTTGCAGCAGGTTCAACTGCGCTAATCTCTGTAGACTTAACTAAAAATAACACAGCATATCTATTACCGTTAGAAGTTGAGTTTTCTTCCGGGTGTGTTGATGCTGGTTTAGCTGTTATTGATAAATTAGTAACAAGTATTGGTGGTGTAGCGAGATCAACTTATAGAGCGCAAGGGTGTATAGGTCCTGATGTTGTTACGGCTACGGTAATTACTGGTGGTAATACCGTATCAGGTACTACAACACTGAATGTATCTGCTGCAAATGTTGGTTATATAGAGTTTGTAAAGGTAACAGAGCCTATTATTTCATTAAAAGGTACAGGTGGGGCGAACCGTAAAGAAAGCTCTGAAGTGCATTTTAAACTGATAGATGAAAATGGTAATCCATTAGCGTCAAGAACAGTAAACTTTAAACTGTCCACAACAGTAGGTGGATTAAAACTAGGTCAAACCTCAGGGTTTACCAATATTAATGGCGAAGTTTATACTGTTGTGCAGTCGGGGGTAATACCTACCCCGGTAAAAGTACTCGCTTCAAGTGAAGAAAAAATAAATAGTGAAACAGTAACCGTTACAGCACCTTCTGATGTTTTAATAGTGAGTACCGGGATTGCAGATCAAAATAGCTTTTCGTTATCACGTTCTATTTTTAACGTACATGGGTTTAACGTTGATGGCAGTGAGGTGACCGTTAATGCAAGACTAGCAGATCATTTCAATAACCCTGTACCCGATGGTACCGCTGTAAGCTTTATTACTGAAGGTGGTGTTATAGAGCCAAGTTGCACGACTTCAAATGGCGCTTGCTCTGTAACATGGCGTAGCAGTAACCCTCGTCCATTCACTAATGCTATGTATGAAAATACAATTGCACAGAAGTGTGATAGAGGCTTGCCGTGTCCATTAGGTATTTTGAATAATGACTACAGTGTTGATCTACCTTTAGGCGGCAGAGCAACAGTGCTTGCTTATGCTATAGGTGAAGAAACATTCTCAGATCTAAATGGTAATGGGTACTTCGATAGCCAAGACTTTTTTAGTGAGCTCTTTGATATTCCAGAGGCATTTATTGATAATAATGAAGATGGTACTTATGGTGGTAAAGATTGTAATGCACCAGCAGATCATTGTTCGGTAAATAATTCTAAAGGTGATGAATTTGAAGAGTTTATAGACTTTGATAATGATGGACTGTGGACAACAGGTAACAGTATGTACAATGGTTTATTATGTCGGCCAGAAGATGTTGCTATTAACTTGTGTAGTCGCGACCTAGTTAATGTATTTCAAAACCAAGAAATTGTTATGTCTGGTGATGCTGCATTTTTCAGAGTTGTTACTTTTGTAGATGACCTTGATGATGACTTTGATACTGTAGGCTTAGTTGATGGTAATGATAAGGTTATTATTAGTGATGAATGCTCTTCAATGACAGGCGCTTCAGCATCTTTAGTACGTGTAAATAGCAATAGTGAGAGCCCTTTTATACGTAATGCATCTGGTCAATTAATGTGTGAAGTAACAGCAATTGATTTAACAGAAGCTTCTGGTGTTAATAATCTTGGGTTAACAGTATTTATTGCAGATCTTTACAATAACCCATTACCAGTAGGAAGTGAGGTAAGTATCACTTCAGAAAATGGTATTTTAACTGGCTCAAATAGCTATATTTTTCCTAATACTACAAGCAAAGTGCCTATGAGTGTTTCTTTTGGTATAACAAGAGAGCCAATAGACGCAAGAAATGATAAAACCAGTGGTTCATTAACCGTTAACTTGAAGGCAACATCAGGTCTAGTTACGTCGGTCTCTATAAATGTAATTGATGACAAAAAACTGTAATTTGATGCTGTTTTAAAAAAATGCCAACCATAAGGTTGGCATTTTTTGTTTCTATTCTATATATTCCCCATCAATTACTCTAAAAACACCTGTTTGTTTAAATTAAACGCAGAAATTGTTCGTTTATTCGTTTAAAACTGAAAAGTTTGTATTAAAAGCTTGTAACAATTAGTGTTTGTAGATATACCTATAAATATTCGTGCCGCTTATGTCGGCTAAACACATTTTAAAAAACTTGGTTAGAAATAGGCAACTATGGGCAAATCGCTAGTAATTGTAGAGTCACCTGCTAAGGCTAAAACAATTAATAAATATTTAGGTAATGACTTCATCGTAAAGTCCAGTATTGGACACGTGCGAGATTTACCTACTTCAGGTTCTGGAAAAAACAAAGTGCCAGCGACTAAAACGCCGGCTGAAGTGCGTAAATTACCACCTGAAGAGAAAGCAGCGTATAAAAAGCAACGAGACTATTCTAACTTAGTCGCGCGTATGGGCATTGACCCTGATAAAGGCTGGGAACCACATTACGAAATACTGCCAGGAAAAGAAAAGGTAGTACAAGAGCTTAAAAAGCTTGCCGAAAACGCTGACCAAATATATCTCGCAACGGATTTGGATAGAGAAGGGGAAGCAATTGCTTGGCACCTTCAAGAAATTATTGGCGGTGAACCTGCAAAATATAAGCGTGTAGTTTTTAACGAAATTACAAAAAACGCAATTCAGCAAGCATTCGAAACACCTGGTGAGCTTAATACCGATATGGTATATGCGCAGCAAACACGTCGTTTTTTAGACCGTGTTGTTGGTTTTATGGTATCTCCCTTACTGTGGGCAAAAGTGGCACGTGGACTTTCGGCTGGACGTGTTCAATCGGTAGCAGTGCGCTTACTCGTTGAGCGTGAACGCGAAATTAAAGCGTTTATACCTGAAGAGTTTTGGGATATTCATGCTGACGTTAAAAATGCTGAGTCAGAGTTACGCTTAGAAGTAGCCAAACAAGCAGGCAAGCCATTTAAGCCAGTAAATGAAGCTCAGGCTAGCGCAGCAGTTAAAAGCCTTGAGAATGCAGAATATAAAGTTATAAGCGTTGACGAAAAACCAAGTAAAAGTCGCCCAAGTGCGCCTTTAATCACCTCAACTATGCAACAAGCAGCCAGTACACGTTTAGGCTATGGCGTTAAAAAAACCATGATGCTAGCGCAGCGCTTGTACGAAGGCGGTTACATTACCTATATGCGTACCGACTCAACTAATCTGTCAAAAGATGCGGTTGCTATGTGTCGCGAATATGTAACAGAGCAATTTGGTGAAAAATACTTACCTAAAGATCCTATTAATTATAGCTCAAAAGGCAATGCACAAGAAGCGCATGAAGCAATTCGTCCATCTAGTGTAACTGTGCTTTCGGGGCATATTGAAGGGGTTGATGCCGATGCTAAAAAACTATATGAGCTAATTTGGCGTCAATTTGTAGCGTGCCAAATGGTACCTGCAGAATACGACTTAACGACATTAACGGTAGCAGCAAATGACTTCCAACTAAAAGCCAAAGGCCGTGTGCTACGCTTTGATGGTTGGACTAAAGTACAGCCTGCTATTCGTAAAAAGAACGAAGAAGATCAGTCTTTACCTGCAGTAACAGTAGGCGAAACATTAACGTTAATTGAACTTGACCCTAAGCAACACTTTACTAAACCGCCAGCGCGTTTTAGCGAAGCGAGTTTAGTAAAAGAGCTTGAAAAACGTGGTATTGGCCGCCCATCTACTTATGCATCTATTATTTCTACTATTCAAGATCGCGGTTATGTACGGGTTGAAAACCGTCGTTTCTTCGCTGAAAAAATGGGTGAAATAGTTACCGACCGCTTAGTAGAAAATTTTGAAGACTTAATGAACTTTGACTTTACCGCCAAAATGGAAGGTCGTTTAGATGATATCGCCGAAGGCGAGCGCATTTGGACCGAAGTACTCGATAAGTTTTATGCCGACTTTTCAACGCAATTAACTGTTGCGAAAGACGAGCCTGAAAATGGCGGAATGCGTCTTAATGAAATGGTCGAAACTGATATTGAATGTCCGACTTGTAGCCGTAAAATGGGTATCCGTACCGCATCTACTGGCGTGTTCTTAGGGTGTACTGGTTATAACTTACCGCCTAAAGAGCGTTGTACAACAACGATGAACTTAGTATCGGGCGATGAAGCAGTTGCCGCAGACAGTGCCGATGCAGAAGATCTTGAAACCGAAACATTAATGCAAATGAAACGTTGCCCAATTTGTGAAACGGCAATGGATTCATATCTAATCGACGAAACCCGTAAATTACATGTATGTGGTAATAACCCAGCATGTAGTGGACACGTAGTTGAGCAGGGCACGTTTAAAATTAAAGGCTATGACGGGCCACTTATTGAATGTGATAAGTGTGGCGCGGATATGGAATTAAAATCGGGACGTTTTGGTAAGTACTTTGGTTGTAATAACGATGAGTGTAAAAATACCCGTAAGTTACTTAAAAACGGCGAAGCTGCGCCGCCAAAAGAAGACCCTGTTCACATTACCGAATTAGAATGTGAAAAGTCAGATGCGTATTTTGTTTTACGTGATGGCGCAGCAGGTATTTTCTTGGCTGCAAATACCTTCCCTAAATCGCGCGAAACACGTGCGCCTAAGGTTGAAGAGTTACAACGCTTTAGAGACCGTATTTCACCTAAGTTTTATTACTTAGCCGATGCACCAGCACAAGATCCAGATGGAAACTTAGCTGTTGTACGCTACAGCCGTAAAAATAAAGAGCAGTATGTAATGACCGAAGTCGACGGTAAAGCGACCGGTTGGACTGCGCATTATGTTGCGGGTAAGTGGGTTGAAGAAGCGAAGAAAAAAGCAGCACCAAAAAAGAAAGCAGCTGCCAAAAAAGCGCCTGCTAAAACTAAGGTTAAAGCAAAAACTAAAAAAGATGATGAATAAATAATACTAATATAAGTATTTAATTTTTCTCTTTTTGAAAGCAATAAAAAACCGGAATACACTTTGAGTGTCGATTCCGGTTTTTTTATATCTAATTAAAAGTGTTCGCAACGGCTGTATTAGCAATAGACTTAATTAGACAATAAACTTAATTAAATTTTTACAGCAGAGACTTTTTTGTAGCCTTCTGATACAAGCTCATCATTCACGCACTTTAATACATAGCCATAAAGCTCTTCATTGCTTACGTCGTCATCTTTAGCCCAGTTAACACACATTTCTGTGTATTCTTTAACTGTTTCAGCTGAAGCGTCCGCCGCATCTTCTGCAACCACATTAAGTGCAGACAGTGCAAATAGAGGTGCTACGATTAATGCTAGCAATGCTTTGTTCATTTGTTTATTCCTAAAAAATGTTATGACAATTGTTATTTAAAACAAGTGTGCCCAAGCCAGAACAACTCTGTTGGTATGCTGATTTTTAATCGAATTTGAAATAAAAGATAACGAAATATTTTTATCGTCAGGATAAGTAAGTTGAGTGTTAAATTTTAATGGTAATTAGGATCATACATGGACGAATCATCAAGCTTTAAGCCAACCAAAACAAATAAATAGAATCGATATTGGAGTGTTTTATATTCGTTAGCTACAAAAAGCCTGAGTTACTCTGAAGTGCCCCCCAATAGTTGGATATTCCAATTACTGGGGGCTTTTTATATTAAATGACTTTTAGCTACATTGGGCGTAATAGCAGCCAAAACCATTCATTATTAGCTGGTTATTACTCAAAGTAGCATTGTGATGCGAAAGCGTGTCATACGCTTTAGTTATAGCTACCGGCAAACTTAATCTTGCTTGTTGCGCACTTAAATTAAATACACATAGCATTTTTTCATTATTAAGTGTTCTATAAAATGCCAGGATTGGTTCAGCCGTTTGGATAAACTCAATATCACCTGTAATCATCACCGCTTGCGTTTTACGCCAAGCCATAAATTCACGGTACGCGTTTAAAATAGAGTTTTTATCGCTATTTTGCTCTGCTACCGATTGAGATTTGTGTGCTGTGTCTACAGGCAACCAAGGCTTATTTTCACTAAACCCAGCATAATCTACTTGCTCATTTTCCCAAGGAATTGGAGTTCTACAGCCATCACGGCCTTTAAAGTTAGGCCAAAATGTAATTCCGTAAGGGTCTTGTAAGTCTTCAAAGGCCACGTTTGCTTCGCCCAAACCTAGCTCTTCCCCTTGATACATACATACACTACCACGCAGTGAAGCGAGTAGGGCTGTAAGCATTTTACATTGGGCAGGGTTAATTTCGCCATTGTCGCTCCAACGGCTCGCAACACGTTCTACATCATGGTTACTAAACGCCCAGCAAGGCCAACCTTCAGTCATTTGCTGCTCAAGCGTTTGCACTGTTGTTCTAATGTATTCACTAGAGTAGTCATCAGTGAGTAATTCAAAGCTGTAGCCCATGTGTAGCTTATCGCCACCTTGGGTATACTGCGCCATGGTAGCGAGTGAATCTTCAGATGATATTTCACCCAATGAAACCGCACCTGGATACTTATTAAGTAAGGCACGAATATCTTGCATAAATTCGATGTTTTCTGGTTGGGTGTTGTTGTAATAGTGATACTGAAACGCGTACGGGTTATCTTCACTAAAACCGCGGCCTTGGCGCTTATCTTTTGGTTTTGCAGGATTGTCGCGTAATTGCGCATCGTGGTAGCAAAAGTTAATTGCATCGAGCCTAAAGCCATCTACACCTTTTTTCAGCCAAAACTCCACGTTATCAAGCACAGCTTGTCTAACATCTGGATTATGAAAGTTTAAATCGGGCTGCTCAGTTAAAAAGTTGTGTAAATAATACTGACCTCGGCGCGGCTCCCACTGCCATGCCGGGCCGCCAAAAATAGATAACCAATTATTAGGTGCTGTACCATCTTCTTTTGACTCAGCCCAAACATACCAATCAGACTTATCGTTAGTGGTATTTTCGCGGCTATCTAAAAACCATTGGTGTTGATCAGAGGTATGGCTGAGCACTTGGTCAATAATAATTTTAATATCGCGGGCATGCGCTTGTTCAATTAGTGCATCAAAATCGTTTAAATCACCAAATATTGGGTCAATATCTCGGTAGTCGCTAATATCGTAACCAAAGTCTTTCATTGGCGATTTAAAAAAAGGTGAAATCCAAATAGCATCAACACCTAAGCTTTTAATATAATCAATGCGATTAATTATCCCCTTTAAGTCACCAATACCATCATTGTTGCTATCTTGAAAGCTACGCGGATAAACCTGATAAATTACCGCACCTTTGTACCACTGCTGTTGGGCCATGCTTTTCTCCGTCATTGCACACCGTATTTCGATTACGCTAAATATGGTTTGTTAACTCACCATATAATATTTCTAAAAAGCATACGTGAAGCCCGTGATTCTGTAAAAATACTGCATACGTATGCAGTAAAATACACACTTTTTAAGTATTAAAAAAATCACTAAAAACCAATTAAATATTTTAAATTAGCGAGAAAACAACCTTACCAATTAAGGTTTTTAAATTAATTTATAGGTTCATTCTTATTTTAATCATTATTAACAATGGCTTGAGTTAATCGCCTCTATACTTCATTGGTCTTACCAATTGTACGCCCAACAATAAGCGTATACAGAGCAGGGATCAGCTTAAATATGGTTATTTTTATGCAGTTTACATTTAACAACTTGCGCCATTTATTGATAAATATAATTACTTAACTAAATTTATTAAGAAATTAATGCAAAGCTATAAAGGCCAATAAAAACAATGGCTTATGGTGTTTCGGGTTGTTTTCATGTTAATATGATGTCAATGTGCAAGTGTTGAATACGTATGCATAAAGTTGTTAATAAAATGAAGAGAGCGTTAACATTAATCCTGACAACAAAATTAGCTCACTTTGTTTGACTATCACTCAAACAAAGCGAGGATCACAATATGGGTAACGGGAAAAACATCATGTCTATGTTCAAACCAAGTATATTAACGTTGGCATTAACAGCTGCTGGTTTATCAAGCTTTGCTACTGCTGCCGCGCAAGAAAATACAATAAAAAAAGAAGACGTTGAAATCATCGAAGTTAAAGGTTTTCGTGGCAGTTTAGTTGAGTCAATAAACACCAAACGTTTTTCTACACAGGTTGTAGAGTCAATTTCTGCTGAAGATATTGGTAAATTACCAGACTCATCTATTGCAGAATCTATTGCACGCTTACCGGGTTTAACCGCGCAGCGTCTTGATGGCCGAGCAAGTCGTGTAAGTGTGCGTGGCTTTAGCGAAAATGAAAGTGCCACTACCTTTAATGGTCGCGAGCAAGTTTCTATTGGTGACAACCGTGGTGTTGAATTTGACCTGTACCCATCAGAAATAATGAGCGGTGTAACCGTTTATAAAACGCCTAATGCAAGTCTTGATGCAGAAGGTATTGCTGGTGTAATCGACATGCAAACCGTTAAGCCTTTAAGTAAAGGTGAGCGTGTGATCATGTTTAATGGCCAATTAGAGCAAACAGGTTTTGATAAATTAAACCCTGATGGCAACGACAGTGGTTACCGCGGCACAATTTCGTACATTGACCAGTTTGCAGATGACACCATAGGTGTTGCGTTTGCTTATAATAAAATGAGTTCACCAAACCAAGAAAAACGATGGAACTCATGGGGCTACCCTGAATTTGAAGCAGCTGGCGAGCAATATTCTATATTAGGTGGTGCAAAACCTTATGTGCGCTCATCAACACTTGAACGTGATTCAGCAATGTTTGTACTTGAAGCCGCACCAACTGATCGTTTAAACATGACGTTTGATGCGCTTTATGTTGATTTTTCAGATGAGAAGATATTACGTGGTATAGAAGTACCTTTTGCATGGGGCCAAGGCACAATAGATGCTTCAAGCGCTGAAATAGATGAGTCGTCTGGTTTTATCACCAGTGCAGTTACACAAGGGCAACGAGTTGTCGTTCGTAACGATTATGAAGAACGTAATGCTGAGCTAACGCAATTTGGTTTTAACACTAAATACGATATTAATGATTCATGGTCGTTAGAGTTTGATGCCAGTGTATCTGAAGTAAAACGTCAAATTTGGAGTATCGAAAGTTACTCTGGTACAGGGCGTGGCGATGCAAACGGCGTTGCTGATAACATAGGTTATGCCTTTGATGGTGGCAATACTGGCGCGCAATTTAGTCATGAATTAGATTACAGTGATTATGATCTTATTCAATTAGGCGGCCCGTTATCTTGGGGAGCGAGTTCAGCCCTTAACGACAAATACGGTTTAACGGGCACTGCTTATGAAAACACAGCACAAGACGGTTTTATTAATGCCCCAGAAATTAACGATGAACTACAAACATTAAAGCTTGCTGCGAGCAAAGCACTCGAAAATGAGTATTTTAGTAAAGTAAGCTTTGGTGTTTCATATCGGGATCGCGAAAAAAGTAAGTTGTCTGAAGGGTATTACATGACCTTAAAAGACTTCTCGCTTGCCAATCCAGGTATGTTGGCTATTCCTGAGCAATACCGTGAAGGGTCTGCTAGCTTAGATTTTATTGGTATGGGTAACATGGTTGCCTACGATACAAACGGCTTAGTAAACGATGGCTACTACGATCTATTACAAGAAAGCCTTACAAACCAAAAGCACAAAACGCAATCTTGGACTGTTCAAGAAGAAGTAATTGCAGTATTTGCACAGCTAGATATTAACGCAGAAATTGGCTCAATTCCGGTAACGGGTAATATTGGTGCGCGTTATGTACAAACAGATCAATCATCACAAGGCTCTGCTGCTAATACAGTTAATGGCTTAGTGGTTGTAACGCCTACCGATGTTAGCCATGACTATAGCCACTTTTTACCAAGCATAAACTTATCGTTTGCAATTGATGAAGAGCAAACAATACGTTTTGGTGCAGCAAAAACAATTTCGCGCGCACGTCTTGATGAAATGAATGCATCAATAAATGCCACTTACAGCCAAACACAACCAGACGATAACGGTAATTTTTGGAGCATTTCGGGTGGTAATCCAAAGCTTGAGCCTAAAGAAGCAACAGGCTTTGACCTAAGCTACGAAAACTATTTTGATGCAGAAGGTTACTTTGCTGCAGCATTCTTCTACAAAGATATTACGCAATGGATTTTTGATGGTACCTATGATGTAGATATGACAGGTGTTGCAGACCCATCTACAGGTGAAATTCCAGCTACCTCTACCGGCACAGGCTCAGGTAAAGTAAATGGCGGTGAAGGCGACCTTTGGGGTTATGAGCTATCTTTATCATTACCATTTAGCGTATTTCATCCAAGCCTAGAAGGTTTTGGTTTAATTGCTAGCCATACAGGTGTAGAGCAAGACTTGAGTGATCAAAATGGTAACGAATATGAGTTACCAGGCTTATCAGACCAAATCGACAGCTTAACCTTTTATTATGAGCACAGCGGTTTTCAAGCACGTACCAGTATGCGCAAACGTAGTGACTTTAAAGGTGACGTATATGGTTTAGGCTTTGAAACCACTCAAGTTGATATCAAAGGCGAAACAATTTGGGATGCACAATTAGGTTATGACTTTAGCGAAGGCGGTTTTGATAGCTTAGCTGGCTTAAGTGTTACCTTCCAAGTGCAAAATATTACCGAAGAACCTTTTGTATCGCTGCAAGGCGATAACGACCTACAAATACGTGACTACCAAGATTATGGCCGTACATTTTTACTAGGCTTTAGTTATAAACTCTAGTTTTATTTAGCGTTGAAAAGCCCTTGTGATTTGCTTTACAAGGGCTTTTTTATATCACATTCAATACTGGTTTATTCAACAACCATGGTGAAAACTAAATGAATAATAAAATAACAAATGTGGTAATTGCCGGTGGGGGCACTGCAGGATGGATCACGGCAGCCTTATTAAATAAAGTATTGGGTAACGTGATCAACATCACCTTAGTTGAGTCTGATCAAATAGGGACTATTGGCGTAGGAGAGGCGAGTATTCCGCCAATTTCGCATTTAAATGGCGCGTTGGGCATAAATGAACATGAGTTTATTAATGCCACTCAAGCAACGATTAAATTAGGGATTGAGTTTGAAAACTGGCGCGAGCAAAATCATAAATATATGCATGCCTTTGGTAGCATAGGTAAAGATTTTCCATTTTGTGAGTTTCATCACTTTTGGCTAAAAGCAAAACAGCAAAACCACGCCCCCGACTTGTGGGATTTTTCTGTTAACTACCAAGCGGCAAAAGCAGGTAAATTTGCCCATTTACGTAATTTGCCTAATACCCAATTGCCAGGGTTACATTATGCTTATCATTTTGACGCAACCTTATATGCCAAACTGTTAAAAAAACTTGCGCAGCAGCGCGGTGTTAAACGTGTAGAAGGTAAAATAAAAAGCGTGCAGCAGTGTCAGCAGTCAGGTGATATACAAGCATTAACACTTGAGAGTGGCTCAGTAATTAAGGGCGACTTATTTATTGACTGCACCGGGCTAAGTGCATTATTAATTGAAAAAACCTTAAATACAGGCTTTGAAGACTGGTCGCATTGGCTACCTTGCGACAGCGCAGTTGCAGTGCAAAGTGAATCAGCGAATGAGCCAGTACCTTATACTCGCTCTATTGCCCAAAATGCTGGTTGGCAATGGCAAATACCTTTACAGCACAGAGTTGGTAACGGCTTAGTGTTCTCGAGCCGCCATTTAACAGATGACGAAGCAAAGCAGCAATTACTCGCTAATTTGCCCGGCAAAGCAATAACAGAGCCGCGGGTGATCCGTTTTAAAACGGGGCGCCGACGCTTACAATGGCATAAAAATGTAGTTGCTATTGGACTCTCAAGTGGGTTTTTAGAGCCGTTAGAGTCAACCAGTATTCATTTAATTCAAACAGCGGCTATTCGATTAATTAAGTTGTTTCCGCATAATGGGATTAAACACTCGCAAGTAACTACATATAACCTGCAAAGTAAAACCGAAATAGAACGCATACGCGACTTTATAATTTTACATTATAAGCTTACCACCCGCACAGATAGCGCATTTTGGCGTCAATGTCAGCAAATGAGTATTCCCGAAACGCTGCAACAAAAAATAACCTTGTTCAAGCAAACAGGCAAGCTCATTCGAGAAGACGACGAACTTTTTGCCGAGCCAGCGTGGCAGCAAGTAATGATAGGTCAGGGGCTTGAAGCAGATGATTATCACCCATTAGCCAACGCCCTAACTGATGAGCAGCTGCTCGCATTATTTACTGATTTAAAAGCTTTGATTAACCACACGGTTGAACAACTCCCTTCTCATAGTGAATTTTTATCTAGGATGAAAAATAATTAAATGAAAAAGCTAATTAAAGCACTGTTTGCTACAACATTGTTTACTGCAATACCATTTACTGCAATAAAGGCACAGGCCATGTCTGTATCGCCACAAAATTGGTGGGTTGGCATGCAAAATGAGGCATTGCAAGTTATGTTGCATGAGCCAAACATTGCTAAAAAACAGTGGCAATTAACCCCCTACAATGGGGTTAAGTTAATCAGTATTAGCAAAACAGATAACCCTAATTATGCGTTTTTAAACCTAAAAATAACGCCGCAAGCAAAGCCTGGTGACTTAGTGTTTACCAGCCCAACGGGTGAGCGCTTTGAATACCCGTTACATACTCGCAGCAGCAATAGTGCCAAGCGTAAAGGCTTTAACAGCCAAGATACCCTTTATTTAATTAACCCAGACCGTTTTGTAAATGGCGATAGCAGTAACGACACCGCAGCAGGCATGTTAGAGGCCGCTGATCCAAAAAGTAAAGGCGGGCGCCACGGTGGCGACTTACAAGGGGTGATCAATGCACTTCCATATTTAAATGATTTAGGGGTAACTCAATTGTGGTTAACCCCAGCGCTTGAAAACAATATGCCAAGCTACTCTTACCATGGTTATGCTATTACTGACTTTTATAATATAGATCCCCGCATGGGCAGTAATGAACTCTACCAAGAGCTGTCAAATAAAGCGCAGCAACAGGGGATTGGTTTAGTGATGGATTTTGTACTTAATCACTTTGGCTCTGAGCATGTGTGGATGAATGACAAGCCAACGTCTGATTGGATTAATTTTAATGGTGAGTTTGCCAATGGTAAACATGCCACTAGTCATGCAAGGCAAACCATTCAAGACCCTCACGCCAGCCAGTTCGATAAACGTCAATTTAGCGATGGCTGGTTTGTAGAAACCATGCCCGATTTAAACCAGCGTCAACCTTTGTTGGCAACCTACCTAATTCAAAACACCATTTGGTGGATTGAGTATGCAAATTTAAGCGGTATTCGAGTAGATACATATTCATACTCAGACAAAGCTTTTTTAGCCAATTGGACCAAAGCAATTATGAGCGAATACCCAGCGTTTAATATTGTTGGTGAAGAGTGGACTACCAATCCAGCAATTGCATCGTATTGGCAAGCGGGCAAAAATAACAGCGACGGTTATACTTCAAGTTTACCCAGTGTGATGGACTTTTCGCTGCAAGAGGCGCTCATTCAAGCTTTAAACGAAGATGAAAGCTGGAACACAGGTTGGGTTAAAGTATACCAATCACTTGCCAATGATTTTTTATACCCTAATCCAAATAACCTTTTAGTATTTGCCGATAACCACGATATGAGCCGTGTTTATACTGAGCTAAAGCAAAATCTAAATAAAACCAAAATGGCGATGACCATGCTGCTTACCACCCGCGGTATTGCACAAATGTATTATGGCACCGAAGTATTACTCGATAACACAGGCAGTAATGACCACGGCGATATTCGTATTGATTTTCCGGGCGGCTTTGCTGGGCAAACAGTTAATGCCTTTACAGGTAAAGGGCTTACAAATGCACAGCGTGATATGCACCAAACCCTACGTACGTTACTTAATTTTAGAAAGCAAAGCCCTGCATTAGGTTATGGCAAGCTAACGCATTTTAGCCCACAGCAAGGTATTTACAGTTATGCACGTATAGCCGATGAGCAAATAGTGTTGGTATTTTTGAATAAAAATAAGCAGGCTAAAAATTGGTCATTAGAGTATATGCAAGAGGTGCTTAAGCTGCATACAACAGCAACAAACTTGTTTACTAAGCAGCAAATTAATTTAACTGATGCAATAACATTAGCACCCATGAGCGCCACAGTATTAGTGATAGAGTAAATTGCTTAACTGAATACGTATGCAGCGACTGTCAGTCAGTCGCGCTTCACACTAGTATTAAATTCATAACAAAAACGACAAAGTAGTAAAGTAGACTATGACAATAATGAAGATAATTAAATATAGCCCTTTGCTTTTAGCCAGCAGCATTTACCTAACAGGCTGCTCAGATAGCGAAACACAAGCTAATCAGGTTAATGAGCAATTAACTAAATCTGCAGATGAGATCAGCAAACCAGTTGTATACCAAGTATTCACTCGTTTGTTTGGTAACACCCAAACGGTGAATGTACCTTGGGGCACTAAGGAGCAAAATGGGGTTGGCAAATTTGCCGACTTTAATGACGCCGCATTGCAAGGCATTAAAGATTTAGGCACCACCCATGTTTGGTATACCGGCGTGTTGCATCATGCGCTGGTGGGCGATTATAGCCAATACGGGATAAAACAAGACGACCCTGATGTAGTTAAAGGCCGTGCGGGTTCGCCTTATGCAATAAAAGATTACTACGATGTAAACCCAGATCTTGCAGTAAACCCAGAGCGTCGCTTAGTGGAGTTTTCTGCACTTATTGAGCGCACTCATCAACATGGTATGAAAGTGGTTATTGATATTGTGCCAAACCATGTGGCGCGTAACTATCATTCAATTGCTAGGCCTGCTGGTGTAAAAGACTTTGGCGAGCAAGACGATACCAGCAAAGAATATGCGCGTGATAATAACTTTTATTATGTGCCAGGGCAGTCTTTTCAAGTACCTAGCTCTGATCAATATCAAGTTTTAGGGGGAGATACACACCCATTAGCCGATGGCTTGTTTAACGAAAGCCCTGCTAAATGGACAGGAAACGGCGCGCGTGCAGCCAAGCCCGATATAAACGACTGGTACGAAACTGTAAAAGTAAACTACGGGGTTAAACCCGATGGCAGTTATGACTTTCCAACCCTTCCTGCAAGCTTTGCAACTAAAGATGCCCGAGCGCACTATGAATTTTGGCAAGACAAAAACCTACCTAACAGCTGGTATAAATTTCGCGATATTGCACTATTTTGGTTAGATAAAGGCGTAGATGGCTTTCGCTATGACATGGCCGAAATGGTGCCAGTTGAATTTTGGAGCTTTTTAAATTCGGCAATCAAAATGCAAAACCCTAATGCCTTTTTACTTGCCGAAGTATATAACCCAAAAATGTACCGAGGTTATATTCATCAGGGCAAAATGGATTACTTATACGACAAGGTGGGTTTTTACGACACGCTAAAAGCTATTATGCAAAATAAGCAAGCTGCGAGCACTATTTTTGATGCACAACAGCAAGTTGCCGATATAGAACAGCACATGCTGCACTTTTTAGAAAACCACGACGAGCAACGTATTGCCAGCCCCGATTTTGCAGGTAACGCGCTATGGGGCAAACCAGCCATGGTGGTATCTACGTTAATTAGCCGCTCGCCTAGCTTGTTATATTTTGGCCAAGATGTAGGCGAAGATGGCTCTGAAAACGCCGGGTTTGGCACGCCAACCCGTACCAGTATTTTTGATTATATTGGCGTTCCTGCGCATCAAGCGTGGATGAATAACGGCCAGTTCGATGGTGCTAATTTAACACCTGAGCAAGCTAGCTTACAAAAATACTACAAAGCCATAATGGCGTTAAATAACTTACCTGCGGTAGTGGGCGGTGATATGCACGCTTTAAACGTACAGGGTAGCGACAGGGTTGTTGCGTTTTCACGTAGTTTAGGTCGCCAAGTTATTTTGGTACTAAGCAACTTTAGCGAGCAACAACAAACAATCACTATTAACTTAAATAGCCAAACAACTGCAAATATAGGCGCAAATTCAGCGTTACACGATTTACTCGAAACACATAGCGGTGTGTTAGTGAGCAATAACGATCAAGGTGCAAGTTTTACACTTACCCTTAATGCACTAAGTAGCGCGGTATTAACCAATAAGGTAAATAATGAACAATAATAATAGCAATAAACCTGACCTAAGCTTTTGGCAAATATGGAACATGTGTTTTGGTTTTTTAGGGATTCAATTTGGGTTTGCCCTGCAAAACGGTAACGTTAGTCGTATATTTCAAACGCTTGGTGCCGACATTGATGATATACCTATTTTATGGGTAGCCGCTCCGCTAACGGGGTTAATTGTACAACCTATTATTGGTTACTGGAGTGATAAAACCTGGGGCAAGTTAGGTCGCCGCCGTCCGTTTTTTTTATATGGTGCAATTTTAACTACACTGTCGTTATTTATAATGCCTAACTCACCAACGCTGTGGGTTGCAGCCGGTATGTTGTGGATTATGGATGCGTCAATTAACGTTACTATGGAACCGTTTCGTGCTTTAGTTGGCGACAACCTACCTAAAAAACAGCGTGCAACAGGTTATGCCATGCAAAGCTTTTTTATCGGCATTGGCGCTGTAGTTGCATCAGCACTACCATGGATGATGGCTAACTGGTTTGGTATTGCCAATACTGCACCGGCTGGGCAAATTCCTGATTCAGTAAAATATTCGTTTTACTTTGGCGCGGTAATTTTACTGGTTGCTGTAGGTTGGAGTATTCTAACCACCAAAGAATACTCGCCAGAGCAACTCGCTGCATTTAATCAACAAGAAGAGCCTGCTTCTCAAAGCCAACCAACAGCTAATATTAACTTTAGCAAAGGGGGCATAATATTTAGTGTTTTTGGCTTAGCCGTTTTAGCCTTGGTAAGCGCCTTAAATTTAGAAAAAGAACTGTATTTATTGGCTGGTGGTTTAGTGAGTTTTGGGGTTGTTCAGTTTATAGCGGCAGCCTTACAAACTAAACAACTTACATCGGGCGGTTTTTATCAGGTATTAAACGACGTATTTACTATGCCCGAAGCCATGAAGCAGCTGGCGTGGGTGCAGTTTTTTAGCTGGTTTTCGTTATTTGCAATGTGGATTTATACCACTTCAGCGGTAACGGGTTTTCATTACGGCAGCAGCGATACCAGTTCCCCAGCTTATAACAACGGCGCTGACTGGGTAGGTATATTATTTGCCGCGTATAACGGCTTTGCAGCACTTGCTGCAATATGTATTCCGATAATAGTTAAGCGCGTTGGTTTAAAGCTCGCCCATTGTTTTAACCTAATTTTAGGCGCGCTGGGCTTAGCCAGCTTTATTGTTATTAAAGATCCCACCTTACTTATTTGGCCAATGATAGGTATTGGCTTTGCGTGGGCGTCTATTTTATCGCTGCCATACGCCATGTTAAGTACCTCGGTGCCAAGCAGTAAAATGGGTGTTTATATGGGCATATTTAACTTTTTTATTGTTATACCCCAGCTGTTAGCCGCCAGCATTTTAGGGCTTATATTACGCCACTTTTTTGAGAATCAACCAATATACGCTTTGTTAATAGGCGCGGTGTCGTTTTTACTGGCAGCCGTTGCCGTATTGCGCGTTAAACAATCTTAATTTTTATAAATAAAAGCAAATTACTGCCTCTACCATTGCATTTTTAAGGCAAGGATAGAGGCAGCAAAATAACTAACCATTAGGCTAAAACCATTCGCAACATATTACAGTTGCACTTTAATTGAATGGTATACAGCAATTAGCATAAACAACAAAAACAAAGGGGATAAAATGAAAACCTTTACCTTGAGTGCATTAGCACTGGCACTAACATTAACTGGTTGTAAGCCAGCGCCATCAACAAATACTAACACTAATAACGCAGTAACTACTGCGCAAACTAAAGCAGTAGAACAGCCAGCAGATTGGTGGCAAAGTGCTATATTTTATCAAATTTGGCCGCGCAGCTTTTACGACAGCAATAACGATGGTCATGGCGACTTTAATGGCATGACCGCAAAACTCCCATACCTAGAAGAGTTAGGTGTAAATGCACTGTGGTTAACGCCTATTTTCGAAGCGCCTTCTTATCATGGCTATGACTTTACAGAGTTTTATAAAGTTGAAAGTGACTATGGCAGCATGGCTGAGTTTGAAGCGTTTATAAAAGCCGCTGATGACAAAGGTATGAAAGTTATACTAGATTTAGTGATCAATCATATATCTAGTCAGCATGACTGGTTTCAACAATCTGAAGAACAACAAGCGCCATTTAGCGACTATTTTGTATGGCGTGACGATATGCCTAAAGCGGGCAGTGGCTGGGGGCATGCTTGGAGCGATAACGACAAGCCAGAAGCCGTATGGCATTGGAGTGAAACGCGTAAGCAATATTATTATGGTGCATTTGGTGCAAGCCAACCCGATTTAAATTTACGCCACCCAGATGTGGCTAATGAAATGAAAAAAATGGCAAAGTTTTGGCTCGATAAAGGCGTAGCAGGTTTTAGGCTTGATGCAGTACGCTTTGCTATGGAAGGCGGTGCAAATGCACAAGCCGACACCCAAGAAACGATAGAATATTGGCAAGACTTTAATCAATATATAAAAAGTGTAAATCCACAAGCTTACCTAGTAGGCGAAGCATGGGCCGACCTTCCTATTGCCGCAAAGTACTATGGGGAAGGTAAGGGGCTAGATCAAGGCTTTGACTTTGAAGTAGGCTATAAAATTTTGAGCTTACTTAAAACCGATACCGACACAGATGTGCTCTTTGGTACTATGCCATCTAATGAGCAGCACAAAGCTAAAAATGCACTCATCCTTGATGAAAACCTACAACAACGTAAAGACTCACAAGCACCACTGCACTTTTTTACACCGTTTTTAACTAATCACGATCAAGAACGTGTTGCTTATCAACTTAAAGAGCACGATGGTAAAGCAAAACTAGCTGCGGCCATGTTATTTAGCTCGCCAGGTACGCCGTATATTTACTACGGTGAAGAAATAGGCTTAACGCAGCAGCGCATCGGTGACGATGTTTATAAACGTGCGCCTATGCAGTGGGACAATAGTCATCAAGCGGGCTTTACGCAAAGTAACAATAGTTGGGTTGAAGAAACGGCATTATTTGGTGATGATTTTGCAAACTGGTGGCCAGAGTTTCTTGCTAAGCAACTAGCAGCAGGCGATCGTAGTGTTGCAGCGCAGCAAGCGCAACCAAATTCTGTTTGGCGTTTATATCAGCACTTAATCGCAATGAAAAAGCAGCGCCCAGAGTTTACTATTAACGGCAGTTACCAGCTAACGCAGCACGACAATGGCATAGTAGAAATAACGCGAGAGTTAAACGGCAGCAAAAGTGTTTTTGTACTTAACCTAACCGATAAAGCTCAAAGCATCAGCAGTATTACACGCGACGGTTTAACAGCCAGTTGGCAGCACGATCTCAATGGCGATCAACTTGCCGCTTACGGTTTATTGTTACTAAATAACACACTGTAAATAGCATACTTATTATAGGGGTTAACATGCGTTAGCCTCTATTTTTTACTACGCACAGCTCCCCCCGTTACCCTTTGTAGAAACACGATTAAAGGGAAGTTGCACAAAGTCACACATCAGATCACATTAAAGTAAAGCTGTGCATATAAGCACTTACTTGCATTTTGCCCTATAACATTATTAAAAGTCGTTTTGGGATATTTTAACAAAGACAATTTTATAACACACGTAATTACTTGTTTACATTGGAGTTATTTGGTGCAACTATTGAGCTATGTAATATACGCCGTTTTGGGGAGTTATAAACCCCCATAGTGGTGTTCAATAAGCTGTTAGCACTCTTTAGTTTCAGTTGAGCACAAGGATAGAGAATGAATTTTGTTGGAGCACGATGGTGGAAATTCGATTTTCATACACACACACCAGCTTCTTTTGATTATGGAAAATCAGATAGCGCATTAAAAACTTCTAAATCTCCTAGAGACTGGTTATTGGACTATATAGCCAAGGGAATTGAATGCGTTGCAATCACAGATCATAACACTGGTGATTGGGTTGACGGCCTTAAAGATGCAGCAGAAAGTTTAAGAGCTGAAAATCATTCAATATATGTCTTTCCTGGTGTAGAGATTACAGCAAGCTCAAACATTCACGTATTAGCTATTTTTGATCCAAGTGCTACTTCTGCAGATATTAATGCTGTTGTTGGTGCTTCAAAGTTTCGTGGCACTAAAGGTGATAGTGACTCAGTTGCAGAAGAGAGTGCTGAAAATATAATAAAAGAAATACAATCCGCAGGGGGTGTAGCAATCCCTGCCCATATAGATATGAAAGCAGGACTTTGCCAACAACCTTCTTCTCATACAGTCAAGCAAGTATGCACCCACGCTAATGCCGTTGAGATAGTTTTCCCTGACAGGGAAGTAGCAGCAACACCACTATCACGATATACAAATTTAAATATCGAATTACCATCTGTAATCGGATCTGATGCTCATCACCCTAATGACATTGGTAGAGCATTTACATGGGTGAAAATGTCATCTCCTTCGATTGATGGTCTTAAGCTAGCACTAGTTGATGGTTCTTCTTCACTAATCCGTTCAGATAGTGAAATATCTGATCCTAACAGAGCTTCAAATACACTATTGCGATCAGTAACTATTGAATCTGCAAAGTACGCAGGCCGTTCATCACCGTTAGTTATTGAGTTTAACCCTTGGCTTAATTCTATTATTGGAGGCAGAGGAAGTGGTAAGTCTTCAGTTCTTGAATTTATCAGGTTAGGCATGGATAGAAGTAGAGATTTAGAGGATTTAAACCCTCAAAATGAAATTCGCCGCTCCTTCGAAAGCTTTATTAAAGTAGCAGTATCAAGAGATGCTGATGGAGTAATGCTACCTAACACTAAAATAAGCTGTGTTTATACTAGAGATGATGTTCATTACCTTTTGAAATGGACTAAAGAAAGTAACCGTGTATCAATTTTTCGTTCGGAGGGTGGTGAGTGGCTACCTGAAGATGGTGAGGCGCACTCAAGATTTCCAATAAAAATATTTAGTCAAAAGCAAATATTTAACTTAGCAAAAAATCCGAATACCCTTTTGCGCTTGATAGATGAATCTTCAACTGTAGGGTTTCAACAATGGAAAATGGAGTGGGAAGATAAATACACGCACTTTCAAACATTGTGTAGCCAAAGAAGAGAACTTCAATCCAGATTATCTAATAAAAATGTACTTCTGGGGCAGTTATCTGATGTAGAGCAAAAAATTAAAACAATTGAACAGTCAGGTCATGCTGATATTCTTAACAGCTATCAGGATTTTAGAGCTAAAAGAACAAGGGTCGCTCAATATGAAACCGATGTTGTTAACTTAAAAACTCAGGTCGAGACAATCATTAATACTGTTGAAATACCGACAGCTGATGCAAGTATATTTAATAACTTAGTAGGGAGTGAGCAAGAAGTTGCCACAAAAATTAGTAACTTGATTCAAGCTGCTTCAAATTTCAAAGAAAATATTGCTAACGCAATAACAGCTATTGATTCTGAACTTGCTAACTTTAAAGAATGGTACTGTCGTTCTGAATTTAATCAGGCACACATAGCTGCTGACGAAAAATATAATAAGCTAATTGAAAGCTTGCAAAGTCAAGGTGTTACCAGTCCCGCAGATTATTCAAAATTAATAGGCGATAGAGAAACAATCAATAAATCGTTAAAAAGTATGGAACTCATCGACAATCAAGTTGTTGAACTAACTACTTCGATAAATGAATCATATCAAGAAATAATAGAATGTAGAAAAAGGTTGACGGTAAATCGCCTTGCTTTCCTAGAACAATATTTATCTGGCAACTCTTCAATTCAAGTTGAGATTACACCTTTCTCTGACTCAGAAGATTTAGATGCATCATTCAGGAAAATTTTAGGAAGGACGGATAGTGCATTTTCAGCTGAGATATTTGACTTAGATCGAGAATGTGGTTTTCTATTTAATCTCAATAAAGAGCTATCAACTATTACTAAAGCTACAGATCCAAATAACCTAGAACAATGGTTAAACCAAATTCATAGTTTTAAACAAGGTATTTTTAACTTTAATTCAGGCGAAATTTTAAGTACAAAGTTAGGTAAAAGATTTATTGATTTCATGTCACAACTTCAGCCCCAAAACTTTGATGCTATGAATACATGGTTTCCTGAAGATAAGCTAACAATAAAGTTCAATGACGGGAATCGCTTTAAAGATGTATCTCAAGGTTCAGCAGGACAGAAAGCTTCTGCAATACTCTCCTTTTTACTATCATATGGAACAGAGCCACTTCTCTTAGATCAACCTGAAGATGATCTTGATAATGGATTAATCACCAGTCTAATAGTATCAAAGCTACATGAAAACAAAGCAGATAGGCAGATAATAGTTGTAACGCACAATCCAAATATTGTTGTAAATGGTGATTCTGAATATGTGGTTGCATTAGAGGATAGAGGACAAATTAACTCACTTGCTTCTGGGGCATTACAGGAAGTAGATGTAAGGAAAAATGTTTGTGAAATCATGGAAGGTGGTGAGCTAGCTCTTCAGAAAAGATATAAAAGGATGTTTAACATTTAGTGTATACCGAGTGCTAACAAGCTGTTTAACAAGGACAAAAAACAGTTGGTTTTGCTCCTTCGTCGCTAATTTTAACCAACTATTTTTTGCCTGTTAACAGGGCGTTATAAACCACAAGGAGAGTTCATTTGAATATCAATGCTACTTTGTACGGCCAATTTGTAATCATTTTCGCGCTGATCATGGGCGCACTATGCTATTACGTAGCCCGTCGTAAAATGCAAAAGCCAGCGGCTGCGGGTTTACTCGGTGCTGTTTTGTCACTTATTCCAATCTTTAGCGTAATTTATCTATTCATACTGCTGTTTAAAAAAGATGTTGGTTCAGCATCGGCGGCAGTAAGTGAGTAAGGTGGTTTATAACAAGGCCAGTCACGGCGACGTCTTTTCCGCTGCGGCTTCGCCTTCACTACAAAGCCGCGCATGCTGGCGGCGTTTTGTATACAAGCAAACAAGGGTGCATAATTGAATTATTTAAATTGGTTACAAAAGGTATTTCCTAAACTGAAAGATACCCCAAATGAAATTATTATCTCATATGTTGATGAAGCGAAATCTGATACTGAACTTCTTAGAGAGTTTATTAAAGTCTTAGGAGGTTTGCTCTTTATTCTCCCGTTTAACCTATATCTTTATATCTCTGGTATTCAATCATTTACCAGTCCTTTATATTGGATGCTAGTTATTGTTTCTTTTGGTGTTGGCGGTTTTATTGGACTTTATTGTGAACAAAGATTGATTAAAAGGCGCCTTAAAAAAATAGTGCAGTTAAAGTATACCTAACAACACGCCCTGAGGTGGACGACTAGTGAAATTTAGCTATTAATTGCAAATTTTACTAGTGGTGAGCCTCTGCGTTTTAATGCTGCTAAATACGTCGATTCATCGTAGGGTGTATTCGTTTTCCAACACCTAAATACAATCCTTATCCATTTAAATGCCAGCGATTTAATAATGCTTTTATGTGGCTTGCCCTTGGCTTTTTGTTGCTCATAATACGCTTTAGCCCAAAACAGATAACTAATAAAAAGCCAGTTCTCTCAACAGCTAGCCTCATGAAAATGAGGAGGGCACTTTAAAAAAGCCAATTAAAACAACCAATTAAAATAATACCAAGCTCTCACTTTATATTCTGCATAAAATAACGTAATAAATTGAACCAAAATAGGAACTCGGCTATGGTTTGTTTATCAATAAAAATAAATAAAAAACGAGTTTATCTACAGGCTCGTTATGTGAAAAGGGATTTTTAATAATGGCACTTTCTTATATTTCACTCGGAGCTGTTTTCTTTTTAATAGCTATCGCCTGGTTTGGGTTTGTAGCTTTATATTCTCAAGTAGAAAATTCAGGATTCGGTTTTGGTTTTATTATGGGGGTATTTCCTACGTTACTTAGCATGTTGCTTATAGTGCCTAGTACGCTGTATAGAACTGTTTTTGTATTTACGCAAAAGCCAAAGCAAACAATGAAAGCTAAAGTTACTTTAGCAATTGGGCTGCTAATCACCTTACTTTATAGTGGTGCCATTATTAAGCTGGCTTTCACATAATAACATGCAATATTAGTTACTTAGCGGGTTCTAATAAACTAAAAACAGGTAAGCGCCATTTAAAGCGTACCGATGCCATACGTATTAAGTACCCTGTAACTAAGCTAACAATAATACTTATATTGTCATCAATATTATAGTGATGCAGTGCTAGGTATAAACACGCCACAATAAGTGAAACACTGGCATACAGCTCGTGGTGTAATACCAATGGCGCTTGACGACATATTAAATCACGTAACAAACCACCAAATACGCCAGTAACTATGGCTGCAACTACGCAAATACCATAGTGTAAACCCATATTTAGCCCAACTTGGCAGCCAATAATACTAAAAGCAGCTAGGCCAAGGGCATCTAGGCGCATAAATATGCCTTTAAACTTAACTACCCATTTAGCCAACCAAGTGGTGATAATGCCGGCCATACAGGTAATTAATAAATATTCTGGATGTTGCACCCACGTAAGTGGGTAGTTACCAAGTAAAATATCTCGAACGCTACCACCACCTATGGCGGTGGCACTGGCTACCAAGCTAACGCCAAACCAGTCCATTTTCATTCGGCCAGCGCTTAGCGCTCCGGTCATGGCTTCTGCTGTAATACCAATAATAAAAACAATACTTAATAGCATGAGATAGTCACTTGAAATTTACACTTATAATAAAGGCGTGATTGTATAGATAAAATAGCAAAATAACGAGTGAGAAATCACGCTAAAAACGCTTACTTCAGATAAGAAAAACTAATACGAAACTCATGCGTAAATAGGCTGTTAAATTGGGGTGAACCTTTGGGGTAGATGTAAAAGATGAAGGACAATAGGCCGCAAACAATAAAATAAGTTACTTTGAATTTTAAGCCGTTATTGCCCTAGAGCCACTTTATATTGTTGGGTAGTATTTAAAAGCAAGGTAATGCAGGCTGTTAACTTGAGCCTCGGGCAATTAATATTGGAGGGAGTAGGGTGCTTTGTACTGCTTCGCCTCGAATTAGTTTTAATAGATTTTCTACCAACATTTGTCCGGCTACTGTGGTGTTTTGTTCTACCGTGGTTAAAGGTGGGTTGGTATAGCTGGCAATGGCGATGTTATCGAAACCTATTACGGCAACATCTTTTGGTACGCTAATACCGGCTTCTTTGAGTGCGCGTATTGCACCAATGGCTATTAAATCGCTGGCTGCAAAGAGTGCATTAAATTTTATGTTATTGGCTATTAGTGAGCGAGTGGCATGATACCCCGACTCTTCAGTCGATATTGCATTTGCTGTTTTACGTTCGTTTAAGGTTACGTTATTAGCGCTTAGTTCATCTTTAAAACCTTGAAAACGGGCAAAAAACTCAGGGCTATGATCCGATGCGTCGCCTATAAACGCGCAGTCGGTTCTGTTGCGCGCAATTAAATGCGCTGCAGCTAGTTTTCCGCCACCATAATTGTCGCAGCACACCGTTAGATCGGGGCGATTGTCGACCGTTGCCCCCCAGCAAACAAACTTGGTGTTTTGCTCAAGCAGGGTGTTAAATTTAGGTTGATAATCTAAGTAATCACCATAACCGAGTAAAATAATACCATCGGCGCGGTGGCTATCTTCGTAGTCGGCTTGCCAATCGGCACTGGCCGATTGAAACGACACCAGTAAATCGTAACCTTCTTTAGCACAAGCGCGGGTAATACTGCCTAGCATGGCTAAAAAAAACGGGTTAATTTGTGATTCATCAGAGGTTGGATCTTCAAACAATAATAGCGCTAAGGTGCTACTTTGTTGGGTGCGTAAATTGCTGGCGTTTTTGTCTACTTTATAGTTGAGTTTTTTAGCTATATCGAAAACGCGCTTACGGGTCTCTTCGTTTACCAAGGGGCTGTTACGTAAAGCACGAGATACAGTTGATTGCGACACTCCAGCATAATGGGCTATATCAAATGACGTTGCTTTACCTTTCATGAGCACTACTTAAATAACAAAGAGAATAATGCAGCCATTCTCGTTTATTAATGATTTATTTCAAGCTAATTTATCAATTAAGCACTTTTTTAGTTGATCTACCCATGACACCGGTGTCATAATGAGGGCGTTTTATCATTTTGTTGTCAAAACGTATTGGCTGCCTATATTTTTATAGGCAGCATTTTTTTACTGTGATAGCTGCTTTGGGGTGATAGCCTAAAGTAATAAAAAGAACAATGGGTTACCCGTTGTAAAATAATAAGCATGAATCGCTTATACTAATCGCATTAAAGAGTGGACTATTAAAACGCAAAAAAATAGCGCCAAAAAAATGGTTTAATCACAAGGCGAAAGTAATCATATAGAGTTGTTTTATATGAATTGTTTTAACGCAGTGAGTAAGTTATTTAATTAGTTAAAATGTTCATTGTTTTTAATAAGATTAGTATTATACAAAAGAGATAACACTATGAGCTTACACTCTTCTGCCCAATTTGATCCTATTTTAGTTGCCGATATTGGTGGTACCAATGCGCGGTTTGCACTAATTACTGCCTTTGATGCAGCAAAAAACGAATTTGTTATAGAATATAATCATACCTTTCCTAGTGCCGACTTTGGCTCGTTACAAAATGCAACACGCCATTATTTATCAACTGTGCCTCACATTAAACCGGTGCGCGCGTGTTTGGCGGTGGCAGGCCCTATAAAAGCAGGGCAGGTGCATCTTACTAATTTAGGTTGGCATTTTAGCGTTAGTGAGTTTAAACAGGCTTTTTCTTTTTTGCAGCTTGAAGTTATTAACGACTTTGCTGCATTTGCCTACGCTGCCCCTTATTTAGATAGTAACCAAAATGTGGTTATTAAAGCAGGGCAAGCCGATGAAAACTCAAACATTGCAGTTATGGGCCCAGGCACAGGATTTGGTGCAGCTTGCCTAGTTAGAACAGCGCAGTCTAGTGCGGTGCTTAGCTCTGAAGGCGGGCATATATCGCTGGCTGCCGTTACCGATTTAGATGCAAAGTTACTTATAGAATTACGCAAAGAACATCCGCATGTGTCTTTAGAAACTGTTTTTTCAGGCCCGGGTATTGCCCATTTATATAAAGCGATGGCGGCGGTTAAAGGTATTACTGCTAAGCATTTAGATGCCGCGCAAATTAGTAATTTAGCCAATACCGGCGAGTGTGAGGTTTGCGATGCAACTCTAAACCAGTTTTGTGACTGGCTTGGCAGTGCCGCAGGCGATTTAGCATTAGCTTATGGTGCGTTGGGCGGTTTATTTATTGGCGGTGGTATATTGCCACGCATGCAATCGCGCTTGTTAGAGAGTCGTTTTGTTGAACGTTTTTCACAAAAAGGTATTATGTCGCAATATAACGGGCAAGTTCCTGTTACGCTAGTAACCCAAGATAATATACCTTTGATTGGCGCTGCGGCGTGTTTGCATAATAGTAAGCAGGAATAATGCTGCTGGTATTTGGAAGTAAATAGATGAAAAAAGTCACCATAAATAGTGTAGCGAGTTATGCGGGGGTTTCTAAAAAAACAGTCTCTCGGGTGTTAAATAACGAGCCAAATGTAAGTGCAGCTACCCGCGAAAAGGTACTTAAAGTATTTAAAGAGCTTGATTATACGCCTAATCCTATTGCCCGTGGTCTTGCTCAAAATCGCAGTTTTATTATTGGTTGTATTTACGATAATCCAAGTAAAAGTTATATTACCCGCGTGCAAACAGGCGCATTGGCTGCCTGCCAAGAAAACAATTACAATTTATTAATTCATCCTTGTGAGCTGCGCGGTGAAGCACTAATCAATAATATTGATCAGTTACTGCAGTCATCACGCTTAGATGGCATTGTATTAACGCCGCCTTTTTCGGACTTTGCTGAACTAGTTGATTTTTTAAAATCGAAAAAAATACCTTATGCACGCGTTGCCTCTGCAGTACTTGAAGATGATTCGATTTCGGTGCGCAGCAATGACGAGCAAGGGGCATTTGAAATAACCGAGCATTTAATTACACTGGGCCATAAATCAATTGCTTTTATTAAAGGTCATCCCGATCACAGTGCCACTGAGCAGCGTTTTAAAGGTTACCGACGGGCGTTAGCAAGCCATGGTATTGAATTTGAAGAGCGTTTAGTAGAAGAGGGTAACTTTAGTTATCATTCAGGGGTAGACAGTGCCCGTAGTATTTTAGATTTATCGCCACGGCCAACCGCAGTATTTGCTTCAAACGATTACATGGCAGCCGCCGTACTTAAATTAGCAACTCAACGCAGTTTACGTGTGCCCGATGATATTTCAATTGCTGGCTTTGATAACGCCCCTATAGCACGCCATATTTGGCCTGGGTTAACTACCATAGCGCAGCCAGTTGAAGAAATGACCAAACAGGCGGTTACTCAGCTTATTGCTCATATTATTCAGCCACAAGAGGTTGCGTATCAGGTGACCCTAGAGGCGCGTTTAATTACTCGCGAGTCGACGGCGCAGGTTAAATAAACTCAACTTAAAACGAATATTTACAGTAGCCCGAATGTGCACAAAGCATATTCGGGCTTTTTGTTGGCTGTCGTTAAATATAACGATGCTATACAACATTATTAAATGACTATTTATAAAAAATAGTTGGCTATGTTAAAAAAAGTGACTATTTTTATTAGACAGGGTTGACACCGGTGTCATGGTCGTGCGTTAATACAGTGACACCGGTGTCAGAGAGGTTGTGAGAGGCCCTCTGATAAGGTACCTTTGAACGGGTAAGCCAAAGATGCTCAGTGCAATTAATTACGTGGAGTCTTTAATTGCCACTGAGCCTTTATCCTCTAACGAATAGAGCTGAGTTTAATTATGTTGCATCCACGAATTCAAGAAGTCACCGAACGTATCATTACGCGCAGTAAAGCAACCCGCCAAGCTTATTTAGATCGCATTTCGCACGCAAAAAAACAAACAAGAGTTCGTGCTGGATTAGGCTGCGGTAATATTGCCCACGTTATGGCTGCGTGTAGCACCGATGACAAAGCGCGTTTAAAAGCCGATGAGCAACCAAACCTTGCAATTATCAACTCATATAACGATATGCTTTCGGCACATGTGCCTTATAAAGATTACCCAGATTTAATTAAAAGCATTGCTACTAAATACGACGCTACAGCTCAAGTGGCAGGCGGCGTACCAGCAATGTGTGATGGCGTTACGCAAGGGCGTGACGGCATGGAATTGTCACTTTTTTCACGCGATGTAATTGCTATGTCTACGGCAATATCGTTATCGCACGATGTGTTTGATGGCGTTTTTTGTTTAGGCGTATGCGACAAAATAGTCCCAGGGTTATTAATTGGTGCACTGTCGTTTGGCCATTTACCGGTGTTCTTTTTACCGGCAGGACCAATGCAATCAGGCATTCCAAATAAAGAAAAAGCCCGTATTCGTCAAAAGTTTGCGCAAGGCTTAGTAAGCCGCGAAGACTTGCTAGAAGCCGAAAGCGCGTCTTACCACAGTGCTGGTACCTGTACTTTTTACGGTACTGCTAACTCAAATCAAATGTTAATGGAAATAATGGGCTTACACCTTCCTGGTAGCTCGTTTATTAACCCATACACAGAGCTTCGCGATGGTTTAACCGGTAATGCGGTAGAAACCATGCTTAAGCAATTAACCGACGATAAAGACAGCCCGTGTTTAGCGGATGTGATCAGCGAAAAAACCATAGTAAATGGTTTGGTTGGTTTGCTATCTACCGGTGGCTCTACTAACCACGCCATTCACATTGTGGCTATTGCCAAAGCGGCAGGTATTCAAATAACGTGGAAAGATATGTCTGATTTATCAGCTGAGGTTCCACTATTAACGCGTATTTACCCTAATGGCTCTGCTGATGTAAATCATTTTCAAGCAGCCGGTGGTATGGGCTTTTTAATGCGTGAACTTGCCAGTGCAGGCTACTTACATACCGACGTTAAAACTATGCTAGGCGATGGTTTAGCACCCTATATGACCGAGCCGCGTCTTGATCAAGACAACAGCTTAATAATGAGTGATGCAACCGGCCCAAGCAAAATTAAATGGGTAGCTTGCCCTGATAACTCACACGATGAAGATGTACTTCGCCCAGTGAGTAATCCGTTTAGTAAGCAAGGTGGTTTACAACTGCTTACGGGTAACTTAGGCAAAGCGGTTATTAAAGTATCGGCAGTAGCAATTGAACATCAAGTAGTTACCGCCCCAGCTAAAGTATTTAGCTCGCAAGGTGAGTTACAAGATGCTTATAGCCGCGGCGAATTAAACCAAGACTTTATTGCAGTGCTAAAAGAGCAAGGCCCTAAAGCTAAAGGTATGCCAGAGCTACATAAATTAACACCTGTAATGGCAACGCTACAAGATCAAGGCTTTAAAGTAGCTATTGTAACTGACGGTCGTATGTCGGGCGCATCGGGTAAAGTACCTGCGGCGATTCACTTAGCGCCAGAAGCAGTTGAAGGCGGCATAATTGCTAAAATTCATGAAGGTGATTTAGTTACTTTAGATGCACCAAACGGCATATTAAAAGTACATGTTAGCGATGAAGAGCTTGCTAAACGTGAACTGCAATTAAGCCTACCAAGCTTAACCTTTGGCACAGGCCGAGAGTTATTTACCGGATTTAGAAATATCGTAAGCAGCGCCGATTTAGGTGCGAGTGCTTTCGGAATTGAAGAATAATCAGCCATTGTGGGTAATGAGGAACACGTAATGAGTATTGAAAAAATATTAGCATCGGCGCCAGTTGTGCCAGTAGTGGTAATCGAAAAATTAGAAGATGCAGCGCCACTTGCTAGAGCCTTATATAACGGTGGCTTAAAAGCGCTGGAAATTACTTTGCGCACGCCCATTGCGGCAGAAGCGGTAAAACTAATGAAAGCAGCTGTACCTGAGGCCTATGTAGGCACAGGTACGGTAGTTGATAAAGCCAGCTTTGACGCTTCGGTAGCTGCAGGCGCTGACTTTATGGTAAGCCCAGGGGTTAGTGACGAGCTACTTGAACTGATAAAAACGAGCGATATCCCGTTTTTACCAGGCGCTGCTACGCCAAGCGAAGTTATGAAACTAGCGTCGCACGGTTTTAAGTATTTAAAGTTTTTTCCGGCAGAAGCCGCAGGCGGAACCGCCATGCTTAAATCAATCGGTGGGCCATTACCCGATATTACTTTTTGCCCAACGGGCGGCATAACGCTCGCTACTGCACCTAACTACTTAGCACTAAATAATGTTATTTGTGTGGGTGGTACCTGGATGTTAGATAAACAACTAATTGAAAATAAAGACTGGCAAGCTATTGAAGCGCTTGCTCGACAAGCTTGTGAAGTAAATAGGAGTCAAAAATGATTAACGTAGCAATTAATGGCTATGGCCGTATAGGTCGCAATGTATTGCGTGCACTTTACGAGTCGGCACAAAATAATGAGATTAAAATTGTTGCAATTAACGATTTAGCCCCAGCTAATGTTAATGCTCATCTTACGCAATTTGACTCAGTACACGGACAATTTGCTCATAAAGTAACGCTAGCCGATAACACTATGCTAATTGGCGACGATGTTATTACTTTAACGCAAGAGCGCGACCCGGCAAATTTGCCATGGAAAGCGTTAAATGTTGATATTGTTTTAGAATGTACTGGTTTGTTTACTAGCCGCGAAGCTGCTGCTAAGCACATTACTGCTGGCGCTAAAAAAGTAATTGTTTCGGCACCGGGTAAAGATATGGATGCAACCGTAGTGCATGGCGTTAACAGCGAAGTACTTAATGCACAAAGCCAAATTATTTCAAACGCTTCGTGTACTACTAACTGTTTAGCACCGATTGCTAAAGCAATTAACGACACGGTAGGCATTGATCAAGGCAGCATGACCACTATTCATGCATATACCAACGATCAAAACTTATCAGATGTATATCATCCTGATCTATACCGTGCACGTAGTGCAACGCAGTCGATGATCCCAACTAAAACTGGCGCAGCTGCAGCTGTTGGTTTAGTGCTACCTGAACTTGCAGGCAAGTTAGATGGTATGTCGGTACGTGTGCCTACAATTAACGTTTCTTTGGTTGATTTTACGTTTATTGCGAAGCGCGATACCAGCATTGAAGAAATTAATGCAATTATGAAAGAAGCGTCAACGGGCTCAATGAAAGACATTTTACAATATAATGAGCTGCCGCTTGTTTCTATTGATTTTAACCATAACCCAGCGTCTTGTGTGTTTGATTCAACACAAACCAGAGCGAATGGTAAATTGGTTAAAGTTATGGCTTGGTACGATAACGAATGGGGTTTTTCAAACCGCATGTTAGATCAAGTTAAAGCGTTAGGTAAGTTTTTATAATTTTAGAGTTTAAGGTTATATAAATAACGTTAAAAACCACGCATTGCGTGGTTTTTTTGTGCCATTTATAAATTTACGACGTTTTATAACTGTGTAGTTAGCTGTGTGCTTAACTGCGAAAGTGTGGGGCGCTGTATAATATCAGTTGTCATGCATTGCTTAGCTAGTTGCGCAAGCTTAACTGCTATTGCATTATTGTCGCTGCAAACACTTAGTAAATCATCAATTAAACAACCTAGCGCGCGTACTTCAATTAATTGCATTTGCTGGCGCTGATACTCACTCAACATAGCTAAATTAGTTGCTGCACCAAAATCGCCAAATAGTACATCTGCGTCTTGGTTTACCATAGTGTTATGCGCATATACATCGCCATGGCTTACTTTATTTGCATGCAAATGTTGTAGGGTACTGGCCATTTGTTGCACAATTTTATAAATAGCTTGGCTACTATAATTACAGCCATCTGCGAAGGTGTCGCGAGTACACGTTTGTAAACTTGGCGGTAATCCTAAATTGCTAAAGCTATTATCTATTAGCTCCATTACTAAACCAAGTTGGCTGCCTTGCTCTATATAGGCAAGTACCTTAATTAAATTGGCATGTTCATTTGCCTGCAAGCAGCAATTAACTTCATCAAGTGGATAACCATCGCTGGTTATTGCGCCTTTAAACAGCTTAATAGCTACCGCTTTATTTGCTGCTTTTGCAAGGTGAATAACCCCAGATGCACCTTGGCCAATAACCTGCTGTAATGTGTAATCACTCAGTGGCTTATTCTCTAAACTGCTTTTTGTTAGGCACTGCGCTTTATTAAAGGTGTTACCAGCAAAGGCCAGCCAAGTAAGCTTTGGTAATTCAAATAACCAGTTATCTAGGTGCGTTAAGTTATTGGCAGATAAGCGCACTAATTCTAAGTTTGTACACTGCTGCATACTGCTTGGCAAAGTGCGTAACCGGTTACCCGCTAAAGCAAGTTTGCGCAGCTGTTTAAGCTCGCCGAATGATGCGGGTAATTGCTCAATACGGTTGTCGGTTAATATTAACCACTGTGTTGTAAGCGGCAGGCTATGCTGGGCAAACTCACTAATTTGATTGCCTTTAAACGCGATCATAACAAGTGCTGGGCATTGCGCTAAAACAGCAGGAATATGCTTAAACTGATTAAACGATAAAAACACCCGTTTAAGGCGGGTTAAACTGGCAAACTCTGCGGGTAAATCACTCAGGTTATTATTAGATAGGTCGAGTACTTCTAGGGTGTCGGCAAGGGTAAAAATTTCTTTTGGGAAATCAGTGAGGTTTTCCACCAATTGTAAGTGGCGAGCACCGCTTAAAGCACCGCTGCGTAGTTGTTCAAGGGTATTCAAAATTAACTAATCCATTTTACAAAAACAAAAAGGCCAAACTAAGTTGGCCTTTAAACACGTTTTATTATTAACGCTTAAAACTCTGCGTTGTGGTAAACGTTTTGTACGTCGTCGCAATCTTCTAGCATAGCTAAAAAGCGCTCCATAACCTCAACATCTTCGCCTTCAATAGGCGCTGCTATTTGGGGTACAAACGAAATTAAATCTTCGTCAAATTCAGTAACGCCCATTTCTTCAAGTGCTGTGCGAGTATTGTTGTACTCAGTATGTGGTGCAAATACAGTTACCTTGCCGTTTTCAACTTCTACGTCGGTTACATCTACATCAGCCATCATTAGTGCTTCAAGTACTGTTTCGTCGTCATCACCGTCAAATACAAAAATTGCAAGGTGATCAAATAAATGCGAAACCGAGTTTTGTGCACCAATTTTAGCGTTAGCTTTAGTAAAGCAAACACGTACATCAGCAAAGGTACGTTTATTGTTGTCGGTTAAACAATCAACAATAATCATACAGTTACCCGGGCCGTAACCTTCGTAACGTGTGGCTACGTAGTCTTCACCGCCGCCGCCTTTTGCTTTGTCTATTGCGCGGTCAATAACATGCGCCGGTACTTGGTCTTTTTTAGCGCGCTCAATTAAACGACGTAGCGATAAGTTACCGTCTGGATCGGTACCGCCATTTTTAGCACAAATATAAATTTCTTTACCGTACTTAGAATAAACTTTAGTTTTAGCACCCGCAGTTTTAGCCATTGAATCTTTTTTGTTTTGGTAAGCTCTTCCCATCTGCGTTTCGCCTTTAAATATAAGTATTAAAATAATTTTCAGGGGCATAGTTTAAAGGTAAATGTGGGGGAGGGCTAGTAACTATTAAATAGATTAATGCAGATAAAAACAGGATGGGTTGAGTTTTATGCTAAAGGCTATAAAAACACTGAGCAGAAAAAATATAACCCGCAATGGCGGGTTATATTTAATTGCAATTTAGCGCTCTATTACCAAATGCGTACGCGTTGATCCTCAGGAAGATACAATTCATCGCCTGGTTTTACATCAAATGCTTTGTACCATGCGTCGTGGTTACGCGGGGCTTGTGCTCTAAAGCGACCCGGCGCATGCGTGCCACCGCGTAGCTGATTTAACATGCTTTGCTCGGTGCGTTTTTCTTTCCATACTTGTGCCCAAGCAAGAAAGAAACGCTGATCGCCAGTAACACCGTCAATAACCGGTGCTTCTTTACCGTTTAAGCTCAGTTTGTAGGCATGATAAGCCATGGCTAAACCACCCACATCACCAATATTTTCACCTAGGCTATTACGCCCGTTAACAAAGTTACCTTCAATTGGCTCATACTTATTGTACTGCGCTGCTAACTGGTCGGCTTTTGCGTCAAATGCGGCGCGATCGGCATCAGTCCACCAGTTACGTTGGATCCCATTTTCGTCTGATTTAGAACCTTGGTCGTCAAAACCATGGCCCATTTCGTGGCCAATTACTGCGCCAATGCCGCCGTAGTTTACTGCTGCGTCGGCATTTGGATCGAAAAATGGTGGTTGTAAAATTGCCGCTGGAAATACAATTTCGTTAAATGAACTGTTGTAGTAAGCGTTAACGCGCTGTGGTGTCATACCCCAACGGTTACGATCTGTTTTTTGCAGCTCTTTTGCAACGCTTTCGGCTTGAAAAAACTCACGCATGTTTTTTACGTTGCCGATTAAGTCGTTATTACTAATAGTTAAACCTTCGTACGACTGCCATACATCTGGGTAACCAATTTTTGGTACAAATGCAGCTAGTTTAGCGCGCGCATTTACTTTGGTTTCTGCGCCCATCCACTCTAGGTTATCAATACGCTCACCTAATGCGGTACGCAAGTTTTCGACCAGTTCAGACATTTGTTGTTTTGACGACTCAGGAAAATAACGTGCTACGTATATTTTACCAATAGCAAAACCAAGTGAATTGGTGCTCGACATTTCATCTATAGCACGCTTCCAACGTGGACGCGGCTCTTGCTGACCATTTAACTCTTTACCAAAAAATGCAAAATTAGTATTAAAAATATCTTCAGATAGTAAGTTAGCGTTACCACTTATTGCGTGGTAGGTTAAATAATCTTTCCATACCGCTAAGTCTTCTTGATTGATTAATTCAATCATGGCTTTTATTGGCTCGGGTTGCGATACATTTAACTGCGGTACTTTGTAGCCTGTTTGAGCAAAATATGCATCCCAGTTAAAGTCAGGGTAGGCAGTGCTTAGCTCGTCGCGTTTAATTTGATTTAATGTAAGGTCGCGGTTACGGCGCTTTTCGCGTGGCCAATGGCCTTGTGCAATTTTGGTTTCTAGCGCTAAAATTGCCTGTGCGCGCTCATTGGCGTTATCTGCATCGGCAAATTTAAGCATGTCGGCAATATGAGCCACATAGGCGCTACGCGTATTAACAAAACGTTCTGAGTCTTCAAGGTAGTATGAACGATCGGGTAAGCCTAAACCGCCAGCACCTAACGACATTTCGTATTTATTAGGATCTAAGCGGTTAAACCACATGCCACCACCAAGCGGGGCTTTAACACCGGTTAACCAAGACTGACCAAACATTTTGGCTAAGTCGTCGGTTGATGATATTTCACTTATTTGCGTTAAAAGCGGCTTAATTGGTGTTATGCCTAGCTTATTAAGTGCTTTGGTGTCCATGTAGGCGTTGTAAAAGTCGGCTACTAGTTTTTCATCGGCATTTAAGTCTTTACGCGCGGCAATTTCTTCAATAATTAATTTAACGCGGTCTTCGCTGCGCTCGGCCAATGCCGAAAATGCGCCATAGCGGGTTTTATCAGCAGGCATGCTGTAATTGTCATACCAAGTGCCACTGGCGTACATAAAAAAATCGTCGCCTGGTTTAACCGCTTCGTTACGTGCAGCTAAATCAACACCAAAACTACCCAACTCTGCTTTTTCTGTTGTTGCGACTATTGGTGCAGTAGGTGCTGGTTGTACTTGCGTTTTTGATGTTTGTGGCTCTGAACAGCCAGTAATAAATGTGGCAGCTAATGCAGCTGCAATTAAACTCTTTTTCATTGTGTTCCCCTGAGCTTTCACTCTGTTTAATTAATATTTTTTATTATTGTAAATATTATCTTAACCTGGGTTCAGGTTATTTTAGTAATTGTTATTTATAAGAGGCTGCTAAACAAACCTTTTGAGGTGAATCACCCTAGAGGTCGATAAAATAGCAAATAAAGCCTTTATACGAGCAATATTAATGGTATTTATGTGTTTTTTGCTTGTTCTTGCTGCAATTGCCACATTTGCGCATATTGGCCGTTAAGGGCTAGTAACTCAGAATGTGTGCCTTGCTCAAGAAGCTCGCCTTTATGCAATACTAAAATATTATCGGCATCTATTATGGTTGATAAGCGATGGGCAATCACTATGCTGGTATGGTTTTGTGTGACAGCGCGCATAGCCGTTAAAATAGCTTGCTCGGCATGGGAGTCGAGGGCTGAGGTGGCTTCGTCAAAAATTAAAATAGGCGATTTTTTTAAGATTGCGCGGGCAATGGCTATGCGTTGTTTTTCGCCGCCCGACACTTTTAAACCGCGCTCGCCTACTAAGGTTTTATCGCCTTTATCAAGGCTGTTTATAAACGCTGTTAAATGCGCCATAGCAATGGCTTGATCTATTTCGGCCTCGCTTGCTGTTGGCCTGCCATAAGCAATGTTTTCGCGTATTGAAGTATTAAATAGCACGGTATCTTGCGGCACTATGGCTATAGCTTGGCGTAAACTGTGCAAAGTTACGGTGTTTATAGGTTGCTTATCTATAGTGATACTACCTGATGACACTTCATAAAAACGATACAAGAGCCTAGCTAATGAGCTTTTTCCTGCGCCACTTGCACCGACTATTGCTACCTTAGTGCCGGGTTTTACGCTAAAACTAACATTGTTAAGAATAGGGCGGTTAGCATCGTAACTAAAACTTACATTGTTAAAGCTAACCTCACCTTTAGAGAGTGTTAGTAGTTGTGATGTAGGAGTGTCGGCAATGCGTGGTTTTTTGTTGAGCAGCCCAAGCATGTTTTCAAGGTCGGTAAGGGCGCGTCTTATTTCGCGATATACAAAGCCTAAAAAGTTAAGCGGTAAAAACAGTTGGATCATATACGCGTTTATCATTACGAGTTCACCAATGCTAAGTGTACCGGTTACTACTTCGCTTGAGCCTAACCACATAAGTGCGGTAATGGCGCTGGCTATAATTAACGCTTGCCCAGAGTTTAGTGCCAATAACGACATGCGGTTTTTTAATCGGGCTTTTTCCCAGCGTGCTAAAAAGGTGTCGTAGGTGCTGGCTTCAAACTCTTCATTGTTAAAGTATTTTACTGTTTCGTAGTTTAGTAAGCTGTCGATAGCGCGGGTATTACTTAAGTTGTCGGCGGTGTTAGCTTCGCGAATAAAGCGATTGCGCCACTGGGTTACGGTTACTGTAAAGGTAATATATATGGCAACTGCAAGTAGGGTTATAAGCGCAAACCAGATAGAAAACAAAGTGCCAAAAATTAATGCAACGGTAAGAATTTCAAATAGAGTAGGCACAATGTTAAACATTAAAAATCGCATTAAAAAGCTCAAACCGCTGGTGCCACGCTCTATATCGCGACTTATGCCACCGGTTTGTCGATCTAAATGAAAAGCCAGTTCAAGCGAATGCAAATGCTTAAACACTTTTAGGCCTATGTCGCGCATGGCGTGTTCGGTAACTCGCGAAAAAACCGCATCGCGTATTTCACCTAAAAATACGCTGGCAAAGCGCAGTGCACCGTACATAATAAGCAGTAGGGTAGGAATAAAAAGCACTGGGTGAATAGATTTATCAACGCTATCAATAATTTCTTTTAGTGCCCACGGCATAAGTAAAGTAGCACCTTTAGCGCCTACCAACGCCATAGCTGCAATAAAAACTCGCCCTTTAAATTGTGTGATATAAGGCCAAAGTGTTTTTATACTTTGGCGCAGGTTCATTGCGTCGGGGCGTTTTACTGAGCTTTGTTTAGAGCGCATGAATGATCTCGGTTTTTATAATGGGTATAAATTGCTGTGGATTTAATTTTTCATCAAACTAAATACTTAATTAGACTATTGTATTTTAAATAGCTGCCCTTATATACTAGTAATCCTTAATTAAAGTTTGAAAATTGATGTTTAAATTTCGTTTGTTTTTAACTGCATTTTTGCTTATTACTGCACTTTTTAGTGCATGTAGCGAAGCCGCGCCAGTTAAACATGGTTTAAACACTGCAAATTCTACTTTAATATCTGCTGCTTTTTCAGCAGCTCCTTTCTCACTAGATACTACTTCATTAGATACTACTTCATTAGATGCTACTTCATTAGGTAATGTTTCATTAGATATAAGTCACCCCTCCATATTAGTTAAAGTATTGCATGCTAAACAACAAACTAAGCCTAATAAAACAGCGTTTGATGCACTGCAACCTAGGCTAACTGCCAGTAATTCATCGTTGTTTTTATTTAGTGCGCAAACAGAGCCTGAATACGACGTTATTTATGAATTTTTTATTCATACGCTAGCAAGGCAGTTTTATTTACAACCTAAAGCTATAAGCACGGCACTACCTTGGTATACAGTTGTTTCTAATAGTAAAAAGTCTCGTATTAGTGGCTGGAAAGAAGCTAACTTACTTTACAGCGCTACCAACACCCATCACGCTTAATTTCCTTATTTAATAATTAATAGGTTTTAACTTTTAAAGTTTTAGCTTGCAGATTAATTGTGCTTTTTAAAAGCGCTTATCAGCTGGTTGCTGATAGTAAGGAATAACAATGTTGAGTTTTAAAAATAATAAAAAGCCGTTTATGGCTAAATTTAAATTAAGCACCTTTGCTATGTTGGTGGTATTACTGCTACTGGCAATGAGTGCGTTACCTAATTTATATCCAAACCAGTCATGGTTGTATATTAGTGCAGCCCCACACAGCAAAATACAAACACCCCCGAGCACTAATACCTTAGTTACATTTTTAAATGAGCAAGGCTTAAATGTGGCGCAAGCGTATGAGTCGCAAGCAACAATAAATGTGCTGCTTAACGAGCCAACAAAAAGTGCCCAGGCACAAGCGGCTATAAAAGCGCAATATGCAAATACTCAGACCAAAATTGTTGAGCGCGCTACCAGTCCAAGCTGGTTACAAAGCTTTGGACTTTCGCCAATAAAGTTAGGTCTAGATTTAAACGGTGGGGTGCTATTTGTACTCGATGTAGATTTAGACAAAGCTATTGATGAGCAATTAGTGAGTGCGTATCAGCAAGCTAAATCAATCATAATTAAGCAAAAGGCACATGGAGTAAAAGCGCTGCAAACTCAAACTGGGTTTGTAATAAATGCTCTACCTAATGCTGGTGATAAATTAACCCCTGTTATTAAAGAGCTGCAAAGCCGCTTTGCTAACTTAGCAGTAGTAACAAATAATAATGGCACAGTTAAAACGGCGCAATTTAGTTACTCAGAGCAAGGGCGAAGCGCGTTTAACAAAGAAGTTATGAGCCAAACCCTCACAACTCTACGTTCGCGAATTGAAGAGCTGGGCATAACCGAAGCGGTAACACAACGCCAAGGTAAGCAGCGCATTCGTATTGAACTACCTGGAGTGCAAGATCCTACCGAGGCGAAACGCATTATTGGCGCAACGGCATCCCTGGGGTTTTATCAATTAAAAGCTGTGGGTGGGCAAACCTTTAATTTACAGACGGGCGGTACTATAAAACTCGACCCTGTGCCAATTTTTACCGGTGAGCATATTAATAACGCTCATGCTGGGCGCGACGATTGGAGCAAACCGCTAGTGCAGTTAAGCCTTGATAGCCAAGGCGGCGATGCTATGTCGGCATTTTCTAAAGCTAATATAGGTAAACCTATGGCGACGGTTTACTCAGAGTATTCGCAAAATGCTAAAGGAGAGGTAGTTAAAAAGAGTGAGGTTATTAATGTAGCCAATATTGCTCAGCACTTAAGTTCGCGTTTTAGCATAACCAATATGCAAAGCCCACAAGCCGCGGCCGACTTAGCGTTATTGTTACGTGCAGGCTCGTTAAGTGCGCCGGTTACTATAGTGCACGAACAAACCATAGGGCCAAGCTTAGGCAGCGAGAATATAAGTAACGGCTTAGCCGCCCTAATGTTAGGTATGGGTATTACTTTGGCATTTATGGCTATGTGGTACAGACGTTTAGGGTTAATTGCCAACGTAGCACTTATTTTAAATTTAACCTCTTTAGTGGGTTTAATGTCGTTATTGCCTGGGGTAGTGCTTACGCTTCCCGGTATTGCCGGATTGGTGCTAACCATAGGTATGGCAGTAGATACCAACGTCATTATATTCGAACGTATAAAAGAAGAGCGCCGTAAAGGCCGCGCGCCTTATCAAGCTATTGAGCAAGGGTATAAGCAAGCATTTAGCACTATTTTTGATGCCAATATTACCACTATGATCACTGCACTTATTTTATACGGTATAGGTTATGGGCCAGTGAAAGGCTTTGCAATTACTTTGGCGCTGGGTTTAGTAACCAGTATGTTTACAGGCGTGTATGTATCGAAAGTGTTGAGCCAAAGTTTGTATTTAAAATTGGGTAAAAAAAGCGGAGTAAGTACAGATGCTTAATTATTTTTTAAAAGGCGAAACCGGTACACGTATGCGTTTTATGGGCTTGGTTTTAAGTACAGTATTAGTATTGCTATCGGTAGTAACCTTGGCGCAAAAAGGGCTTAACTTTGGCCTAGATTTTACCGGTGGTTACTTAACAGAATTTACGACTAGCCAAAGTATTGAGCTAAAGCAGCTTAAAACTTTTATAGCTAAAAATCACAACGGTGAGTTTGAGCTAACAGCGCAAGGGAATAACCATTTTCAATTAAGAGAAGCGCCAGCTATTAATCAATCTGCGAGTAATAGCAGCAACGATTGGCAAAGTGCGGTAACACAAAGCACCGACATAAATGCCACGATATTGTCATCGGCCTATATTGGCTCGCAAGTGGGCGATGAGCTATTTGAACAAGGCTGTTTGGCACTTCTAGCAGCTATGGTTGCAGTAATGCTGTATTTAGCGATAAGGTTTGAATGGCGTTTAGCCCTTGGCTCGGTAGTTGCTTTAACACACGACTTAATATTGGTGCTGGGTTTGTTTTCGCTATTACAGCTTGAATTTAACTTAACCGTATTAGCCAGTTTATTAGCAATTATAGGCTACTCACTTAATGACTCTATAATTGTTGGCGACAGGGTGCGTGAGCTATTAAGAGTTAAATTAAATGCCAGTATTAGCGTATCCAGCATTATAAATAGTGCGATTAAAAGCACCCTAACGCGTACCTTAATTACCTCAGGTACCACTTTAGCCACAGTAGCAAGTGTGTGGCTATTAGCTGGAACACCGCTGCAAGGCTTTGCTATTGCGTTATTTAGTGGCATTGTTGTGGGTACGTTTTCATCTGTTTGCATTGCCGCCACCTTGCCCGAGCTAATGGGGTTAAGTGCTAAAAACTACGAAGTGAAAATAGATAGCCAAAGCCAAGCGCTCATGGATATGCCATAAAGGCTCAAAGCATACAAATAAACAAAGCTTAGGGGCCAAACTATTGTGTTTAGCCCCCGTAGCAATGTTAAACTGCTCGCAATATTTTTACTGTATGTGTGTAAACCTCATGAACAAAGCCCACGTTATTGAACACCTTAAGTTTGCCCTAGAGGCGCAGCTTACCACCGCAAAAGTGGCCGCTAAAACAGCGCACGACACCGCCACACACGAAGAAAACATAGCAGAAAACAAATACGATACCCTAGGGTTAGAGGCCGCCTATTTAGCCCAAGGCCAAGCGCAGCGCGTAAACGATTGTTATAAAAGCATGGAGTTATTTAAGCCCATATTTAATCAGCCAGCCAGTAGTAAAATAGCCATTGGCTCGCTAGTGTGCCTAGAGGGTACAAATGAGCAGCAAAAATGGTTTTATTTAGGCCCAAGCGCAGGCGGATTAACCGTAGAGGTTAAAGGTTTAACGATTGCCGTTGTAACCCCCGGCGCACCCCTAGGTAAGCTGTTATTAAATAAGCAACTCGATGATGGCATAAGTTTAACCATTGCCGATGTTAAGCACGATTATGACATTATAGAAATTTTATAAAATATTGGTTGTAAGCAAAGCCCATTTTTAAGTACCACAAAACTTATTTATTCCCCCTCATTTTATTGTCGGATGGCATGGCTTCGCCATTTATCCGACCTACATTAATATTGTATATATTCTTAATTTACGCTTTATTTATTTGATGCGCTTTAAATAATATAGTGAGAATAAAATGCAATATCGTAGGAATTATGTAAAAGGAGGGTCATATTTTTTACTGTTAATTTGCTCGATCGTAATAAGTCGTTATTAGTTGAACATATTGATTTATTACGCGAGGCTATTCGCTTTGTTAAACTACGAAGACCATTTTACATTGACGCATGGGTTGTGCTACCCGATCACCTTCATGCGGTTTTAACTTTGCCAGATAACGATTGTGATTACTCTGGACGTTGGCGTGAAATTAAAAAGCGATTTTCAAAATCACTCCCAAAAACAGAGTTTTTAACTCAAACAAGAAAACGTAAAAATGAGCGGGGAATTTGGCAACGCCGCTTTTGGGAGCATACAATTAGGGATGATAATGATTATTGGCATCATGTTAACTACGTGCATTTTAACCCAATGAAACATGACTTAGTTAGTAGGGTTGCTGATTGGCCTTATTCAAGTTTTCACAGAGCAGTTAAGCAAGGTGTTTACACGAATAATTGGTGTGGTGAAAAACCATAAACTATGTGTCGGATGGCATGGCTTCGCCATTTATCCGACCTACAGCAATGTTTTATTGTGTAATTTCTTACATATGGAATATTTAAACGTAGGTCGGATAAGCGAAGCGCCATCCGACAATCAAGCCGCATCACAATAATATATTATCACCCGAAAGAGCCAAGCCAAGGTTATAAACTCTTACCGTTCCCATAAATTATGTGTCGGATGGCATGGCTTTGCCATTTATCCGACCTACAGCAATGTTTTATTGTGTAATTTCATACATATGGAATATTTAAACGTAGGTCGGATAAGCGAAGCGCCATCCGACAATCAAGCCGCATCACAATAATATTTCACCACCCGAAAGAGCCAAGCCAAGGTTATAAACACTTACCGTTCCCATAAATTATGTGTCGGATGGCGTGGCTTCGTCACTTATCCGACCTGCATCAATAATTTTCATCTTCACGCTAAAAATATCTCGTTTGTTAGTTTATCAAAAAGGCCTTATAAAGCAGATGTGGTTTAGGATTACCTAAACTAAAGCACCCATCTTATTAAGTGACACGCGCAATGCACCACTTAGTACGATGGGTGTTTCTATTTTTAATGCTTAATTATAAAAAATTAAGCATGCTTTTATAATTAGACTTAACTAGGAAAAGTCGTGTTTAAAACCTTAATTGTGGTTGATAACAACGAGCAAACTCTTGCTCAATCATTCGAAAATGTTATTACGTTTAATACTTACCTACGTGACTATCCAAAACGTGATGAACCTAAAACTCGCATTATTAACTTATGTGATTCAAGCCAATACTTGAGCAAAGGTTACTATTGCTCGCTACTCGCTGAAGCGCGTAAGCACCAAGTATTACCAAGTGTAAAAACAATAAATGCGTTACGTAGCGGCCAAGCACCTATGCACAATGTTGGCCAAATAGATGGCGCTCTATACTTTGGTAATGCCACTAACGATGAGCAAACAAAAGCGGCTAAATCGGTATTTAAACAATACCCGGCGCCTATTTTATTTGTTGATAACCAAGGCTTATTACAACAAGGGTCGTTATCGTCATTAGATGAGCAACAGTACAGCGATTTTGTAGCTAAGTTGAATAACTTTACCCAAACGCAATGGCGTATTACTGCGGAGCGACGTCGTTTTCGCTGGGACATGGCAATACTTGTTGATCACGATGAAAAGGTGCCACCAAGCGATAAAGACGCAATAGCAAAGTTTATTAAAGCAGCGGCTAAACATGGTATTAATGCCCAAGCATTAAGCTTTGACGAAATAGACAATATAGCCCAGTTTGATGCGTTATTTATTCGTCAAACTACAGCAATTGACCACCCAACATATCGCCTTGCTAGCAAGGCACAAAGCTTAGGTTTAGTGGTTATTGACGATGCGGAGTCTATTTTACGTTGTTGTAATAAAGTGTATTTACACGATGCGTTTAACTATCAAAAAGTACCTAGTTTAAAAACAGTGGTTGTGGCTGATCAGTCAAGCGAGACTCTTGAGCAGTTAGAAGCGGCGTTTACCTACCCGTTAGTATTGAAAATGCCAGAAGGCTCGTTTTCAAAAGGGGTATATAAAGTAACGAACCGTGCTGAGCTGGAAGCTAAGTTAACTGAGCTATTTGAATTTAGTGCTTTAGTGCTTGCACAAGAATACATGTACACCGAATACGATTGGCGAGTAGGGGTACTAAATGGCCGTGCAATTTACGCGTGTCGTTACTTAATGGCGCGTAACCATTGGCAAATTTATAACCACGATGCAAAGCGGTTTTTTTCGGGTGGCTTTGAAACATTGCCTACTTTTGAATTACCAAAAGCGGTATTAGATGCAGCATTAAAAGCGTGTAAAACAGTGGGTAAGGGTTTATATGGCGTTGATGTAAAAGAACATCAAGGGCGTGCTTATGTACTTGAAGTAAACGATAACCCAAGTATTGATCATAAAGTAGAAGACGGCTATTTAGGCGATGAGCTTTATATGATCATTATGGATGAGTTTAAACAACGCCTTGAAGCGAGGGGGCGTGGTTAATGGCAAAAGCCATGGTTGAGAGTGTGGTTAATGAACAGACTGAGCAAGTGGTTATTCGCCAAGCGCTTATCAGTGATTTAACCGCGCTTACAGCACTTGAAAATGCTTGCTTTAGTAACGACAAGCTTAGCCCGCGCAGTTTAAAGCGCTGGCTAAGTGCTAAGCACGGTATTTTATTAGTTGCCGAGCAAAATAATGCGTTATGCGGTTATGGGCTAATTTGGTGCCATAAAGGCACTCGTCTAGCGCGTCTTTATTCGCTTGCTGTATTACCTACCATGCAAGGCAAAGGCATTGCAAAAATGCTACTTATTGCACTTGAAAAAGCCACCGCAGAGCGTGGGCGAATTTATCTGCGTTTAGAAGTGGCTGTAAATAACGACAGCGCAATTGGTTTGTATAAAAGCTTAGGTTATCGGGTGTTTGGTCAATATAGCGATTATTACGACGATCACAGCGATGCGCTACGCATGCAAAAAAACATTCGTAAAACCAGTGAGCTTAAGTTAGCACGGTTAACTCCGTGGTATCAGCAAACTACTGAGTTTACCTGTGGTCCTGCGGCGTTGTTAATGGCTATGGGGAGCTTAGATGCTAGCACTGAACTGACTCAATCGCATGAGTTGTCGTTATGGCGAGAAGGCACTACTATTTTTATGACCTCTGGGCATGGCGGCTGCCATCCGTTTGGTTTAGCACTGGCGGCACATAAACGTGGTTTTAACAGCGAGGTAATTGTTAATACCCTAGAGCCGTTGTTTTTAGATGGCGTGCGCAGTGAAAATAAAAAAGTAGTATTAGCAACGGTACATCAGCAGTTTGTAGATGGCATAACCGCTGCCAAAATACCGCTTAGTAATAAAGATGTTGAGCTTGAAGACATTGAGCGTTGGCTGAAGCAAAATTTTAGCGTGCTGCTATTAATAAGCACTTATCGGTTTGATGGTAAAAAATCGCCGCATTGGGTGTGTGTTACGCATTTAGATGAGCACTGTGTGTATGTTCATGATCCGTTTTGTGAGCCAGGAAGTGATAGTCAATTGGCTATAGATTGCCAATATGTGCCTATTGCCCGCAGCGACTTTAGTAAAATGTCGGCGTTTGGTAGCCAACGCTTAAGAACAGCTGTGGCTATTGCTAAATCAAAAGATTGTTAAAATAAAATTAAACTATTCATATATGAATAACGAGGAAATTACGTGTTTTTACCTGATTTATTTGATGTAGCTCCGTACTCATGGGCTGCAATTGGTACGGCGGCATTTTGTGGCGCTATTATTGGTATTGAGCGCCAATTACGTGGCAAACCTGTGGGTATTCGTACTTCTGCGTTAATTACTTTAGGTACCTATTTATTTTTATCGACTGCGTTTAATTTACAAGGCGATGTAATTGACCACTCTCGCGTAGTGGGGCAAATAATTACTGGTATTGGCTTTTTGGGCGCAGGCGTAATGCTAGCTAAAGACGGCGCTGTGGTAGGAGTAACATCGGCAGCAACTATTTGGGTGCTGGCATCTATTGGCGTAATGATAGCCACCGAGAACTTGGGCGCAGCTATTAAGCTTTCTGTGCTGGTGGTCGGTATTTTATACGGTGTCGATGTGCTTGAAGCTAAGTTTAAAAGCTTAAGTAAAGGTGTGCACACTAAAGTTAAAATTTATTCAAAACGCTATTATCGCAAAAGTGAAAATGAAACAGAGCGCCACTTATAAAGTGGCGTTTTTATAATTAAGTTTATAACTAACTTAATACTAATTTTTGATGCACTAAAGCATCGCAAAGTGCTTGTGGGCGGCCTAAATAATAGCCCTGAACCTTATCGACATTTAGTTTGCGGAGGGTGTTTATTTCTTCTAGTGTTTCTATGCCTTCGGCAATAATATTACAGCCAATGTCTTTAGCAAATCCGCATAACGCTTTAGCTAATAAATATTTACGACGATCGCTATTTATGTTTCGGGTAAGGCTAATATCAAGTTTAATAATATCTGCTTGTAGCTCCAAAATATGCTGAAAAGAAGAATACCCTGCACCAACATCGTCTATAGCTAGGCGTATGCCTTTTTTACGCAGTGGCGCGAGTGCCGTTAACATTTCATTGTAGTTGGCAATAGGAGAGTGTTCGGTTACCTCCAATACTATATTGCTGCAATCAGAAATAGCAGCTAATGCATTGGCAACGGCACCACTTAGTATATGCTCTGGAGAGGTGTTAATTGACACATACACCTCTTTATTAAAATGACTCATATTGCCTAAAACATTGTTTATTGCCAACATTTCTAGGGCTTCACCTAAACCAAACTGTGCTGCTTCATCAAACCAAATGTTAGGTGTTCTATAGGGCTCAACAAAAAAGCGAGACAAGGATTCGTAACCCGAAACTTTATTTGTGTTTAAGCTATATATAGGCTGGTAGTAAATTTCAATATTGTTTGTGTTTATAATATTAAGTACGTTAGATTTAATAAGTTGTTTTGCTTCATTGTTTTGTATTTGTGTATCAATAAGCTGTGAAGCCAGATCTGAAATTAAATTTAAAAACGCCAGATCACGCTTGTTTAATGTGTCGTCTTTTTGCTCGTTATAGCAGCAAAATGTGCCATAAATATCGCCGTTAGATAAGGTAATTGGCACCCCAATATAAGCGCCAATATTAAGCTTTTTAGTAACCGGCATATCGCGTGTTATACTATTTTTACTGGTGTCAGGTATTATATTATCTAGTTCATTATTGGCTAATTTATTACAGTAGGTTTCGTTTATGGGATCAAAATTACCTACTTTTACAATCTCGTTAGGGCGTTTGGTATCTACTAATTTAAATATACGTTTAGAGTCCTTAAACTCAGAAATAAAAGCAACGTCCATATCAAGGTGTTTACGAATAAGTGCTAGCAAGCGAGTTAGTCTAGTATTGAGATCAGTCTCTGCTTCAATATCTAATAGTAAATTTTCACTAAAATTTACATGCATATTTCCAACTTCCTTGTGTTTTAGTTAATGGTTCATATTAATACAGTAGCTTGGCTTGTTTTTAAAGTATTAGCCAAACAATTTTTTTCTCACTACTTTACGATACTCACTGGGTGTTTGGTTCAGTATTTTTCTAAATATTCGCGTTAAATGACCTTGATCGTTATAGCCTACTTCTAACGCAACTTCCTGAATTGATAAATTTGACGAAGCGAGCAACTCTTTAGCACCTTCTACTCGTAACTGTTGCCAATACTCAATAGGGCTTTGGTTGGTAGCTGCTTTAAAGCGCCGCGTAAAAGAGCGATAGCTTAAATTAAACTGTGCGGCTACATCCTGTAAATTAAGCTCTGTTGCTAAGTTGGTTTTTAACCAAAATTGAATTTGGGCAATTAACTCATCGGGATGGCGATCAACAGCACCTTCAAGATAGCGCTGATCTTCGTAGGGTTTGCGTATTTCGTGGGAAAAATTGCGCTCAACATGTTGCGCTGCAGCTTTGCCATAATATTGGCTAATAATATGCACTATTACATCGGCTAGGGCGTTTAGGCTGGCTACGGTATAGAGTCGCTCGGATTGAGTAATAAAAAAGTCAGGCTTTAACAGTACCTTGGGGTAGTCGTGACTAAATTGTTTAGCGTAATGCCAATGGGTGGTTGCTGGGTGCCCGTCTAGTAACCCGGCCTCTGCTAGTAAACAGTTGCCAGTGCCTACACCTATAATATGGCTGCCATTTGTAAAACTTTGCCCCAGCCAAGTAACTATATTTTGATTAGTGCGTACAACTGGGCGCGGGTTTCGCCAAATACCGGGCACTATTACTAAATCGCAATTGGGGGTATTGCTGGTGGCGCAATCGGGAAGGATTGCCAAGCCGGTACGATTACTTATTGGTTCAAGGTTTTTAGCAACTAAATGAATAGCGAGTGGCCTAAAGTTTTGTTTATTAATATGGCCTTTTGCAAAGGCTTCGCCCGCTCTCAACATTTCTATAGGGAGGGTTAAACTCGTTATTAATAAGTGTTGGTAAACAGCAATAGCTATATTTAATGGGGGGTTACTCTGTTTATCAGTCATATAGATGCTCCGACCAGTTAGGGTTGGCCTTTTATGCTTAATATTTGGCTATTAAAGCACAAAGTGTGGTGCGCAATCCATTTAAACTAGTGTCATATTCTTATAACACGTTTTTTAAAGGTAAATTATGACCGCATTACCCGTAATTGTAGGCATGGGAGGCATTAATGCCGCTGGCCGTACTTCTTTTCACCAAGGTTACCGCCGTATTGTGTTAGACAGTTTAAGTGCACAAGATCGTCAAGAAACGTTTTTAGGCCTCGCCACCTTGATGAATTTAGTTAGTGTTGTTGATAATCAACTACAAGACACTCAAGGTAACAATGTTGAGCAAAGCGACATAGAAGCACGTTTTGGTGAACAAATAATTGCCGGTACGCTTATTCGTAAAATCGAAAACGAACATTTTGATCCAGACGCTACCCCATGGCAGCAAAAAATGACGCTAAGCAACTCGGATGAGAATGCGATTGTGTTTGAAACCCGTGCTCGCGATTTACCACAACCGGTACCTGCAAGTTGGCAGGTAGAGCAGCTCGAAGGTAAAAAAGTTAAAGTTACTATTGCCGCAGATATAGATGTTAAACACGCTTCAACTCGCGACAACCCGATTAAATCGGCAGGGCAGTTTCCTACTGGGTTTGATCCGTCTGTAATGTATAACAGCCGCTATCAGCCACGTGGTTTGCAAGCAACTATTTTTGCTGCTACCGATGCAATAAAATCAACCGGGCTTGATTGGCAACATATAATGAATAGCGTAGAGCCAGACAAAATTGGTACTTATTCGGCGTCTGTTATTGGCCAAATGGATGACACAGGTTTAGGTGGCTTAGTTAAAGCTCGCCAGCAAGGCGACCGCGTAAGCACTAAGCAATTAGCGCTGGGTTTAAATACTATGTCGACCGACTTTATTAATGCGTATGTAACGGGCAACGTAGGTACTACGTTTTCAACTTCGGGCGCATGTGCTACGTTTTTATATAACTTACGTGCAGCGGTTAACGATATACAAGCAGGGCGTACTCGCGTTGCTGTGGTAGCCAGTGTTGAATGTGCTATTACGCCAGAGGTTATAGAAGGCTTTGGTAACATGAGCGCACTGGCAAACGTTGAAGGTTTGCGCCGTTTAGATAACTTAAGTAATACAGATGAGCCCGACTATCGTAAAAGTAGCCGTCCGTTTGGCGAAAACTGTGGCTTTACGCTAGGTGAAGGCGCGCAAGTGGCTATTTTAATGGATGATGCTCTAGCACTCGAGTTAGGCGCTGACATTATGGGGTGTGTGCCAGATGTATTTGTAAATGCCGACGGGATTAAAAAGTCGATTACCTCACCAGGGCCGGGTAACTACATTACTATGGCAAAATCGGCGGCACTGGCAAGTAGCTTATTAGGTAAAGAAGCCCTGCAACAGCGCAGCTTTATATTAGCCCATGGTTCAAGTACGCCGTTAAACCGCGTAACCGAGTCATTAATCTATCATAAAGTGGCACAAACCTTTGCTATTGATAACTGGAAAGTAACTGCGCCAAAAGCATATGTTGGCCATACTATTGCTCCTGCAAGTGGCGATCAGTTAGCTATAGCATTAGGTGTATTTAGCCACAATATTATGCCTGGTATTACGACTATAGATAAAATAGCCGACGATGTTTACGCTGATCATCTAGATATTAGAAACAGCCACTATGATTGCGGTGATATGGATATTGCATTTATTAACTCAAAAGGCTTTGGTGGTAACAATGCTACCGCTACAGTATTGTCTGCAAAAATAACACTGCAAATGCTTGCCAAGCGCCATGGAAAAAGCGTTATGAATGATTATGCTAATAAAAATGTGGCTGTAAAAGCAGCGCAACAAAGCTATCAATCACAAGCAGACTTAGGCCAATACCAACTAATTTATCGTTTTGGTGATGGCTTAATTGACGACAACGACATTGTTATAGATGAGCAAAGCATACACCTTCCTGGCTTTGAAAAAGCGATTGCTTTTAATACAAAAAATCCCTATCAAGACATGTTTTAAGCACACATTCTTGTTTGGTAAGGCGCTTTTATAGCGCCTTTTTTGTTTTCACTAAGATATAAAATTAAGAGGTTACTTAAACTTTTTAATATAGCGTAATGTTATAAAGTTAATAATGGCCAGTAAAATAGCTATTTCGTAGCGACTGTAGGCCACAGCAATACCAATTAAACCCATATTCCAAATGCTCGCCGCGGTGGCAGTACCTGAGGTAGACTGGTTATTTTTTAAAATTGCGCCACCGCCAATAAAGCCGATACCGGTAATGATCCCCTGTAACATTTTTGATTGTGCTTCAGAGGAGTCAAGTACAGACAACGCAATTAACGCATAACCACATGATGCCACCGCTACTAACGGAAAGGTACGCAGCCCCGCACCATCTTGGCTGCGCTCTCTGTCGTAGGCCATTGGCAAAGCGAGTAAATAAGCTATGCCTAAGTGAATCAGATTATCAACGATTTCGTGCCACTGTAAATCAATTTCCATGATCTTGCCTTTTTAGTTAATCTTAATAACTAGCTAGCAATCTGTAAGCCATTTATTTAATATTTTAAATTCAGTAATTTAGGTTTGCCTTTATTTTTATTCTGCCTGGCTTGGTAATAGTTACACTACTATTTTACTATTTTACTATTTTACTAAGTAGTTAGTTTGATATCGCTTTTGAATATCCATATTCTTTTACTTATATTAAAGGTAATTATGTACATCACTTGCCTTTTAAAAAAAACAATAAATACAGCCACTAAACTTGAAAAAAACGCGTTATTACTGCGCGTTAGCAACCTCTGATGATTCTGCCGTTTTGGTTATACGCCAATTAAGCGGCGCAAATAAAACATATACTTGGAGTTTATACGCCTGGTCGTTTGCGTTGGGATTGTATGCTTGCGTATTATTAGTTCAAAATAACGAGCCTTTAAATCACAGCGTTGCGATTGTAGGTGCATTACCCTTTTTGATTATATATTTACTGCAATTAATTGGTTTTGTTAAGGAGTTTATAAAAAAGGAAGTGCATGAGTAATGTGCTTTGTTTAACACCGTTACAATTTACAATTTAAAATTTAAAATTTAAAATTTGATTTTATTTTACAAGGTCAGCATGCTCTAAATAAGCTTATGGGTAGAGCCACAGCAAGCAGGGTAATAAAAGGCGAGTGAATACTGATGCAAGTAAGGACGTTTTTTTAATAGTTTAAAATAATGTGTAGAGGGTTCTCTACACATTATTACTACAAACAATAATATTGTTATGCAGACAAATACTGATGATGAAATACCAAGTGCTGATCAATAAAGCTACTGATAAAAAAGTAACTATGATCGTACCCGGTTTGCATTTCTAAGGTCAGTGGGTAGTCTTTTTGTTTTGCAACAGCCACTAAATTTTGTGGTTTTAATTGCTCGTCTAAAAAGTTATCGGCATCGCCTTGGCTCACTAACATTGGCAAGTAGTTACTTTGCTCAGCTTTAGCCATTAATTTGCAGCTGTCGTATTGTGCCCATGTTGTTTTATCGGCTCCTAAATAACCCGTAAACGCTTTAACGCCCCATGGGCAATTAATAGGGTTTACTATAGGGCTAAACGCCGAGGCACTAACATAATCCTGTGGGTTTTTAAGGGCGATCATCAACGCACCGTGGCCGCCCATTGAATGACCACTAATTGCTTTTGTGCTAGTCACAGGAAAGTGCTGCTCTATAAGCGCGGGTAATTCATTCACTACGTAGTCGTACATATTAAAGTGAGTGTTGTAAGGGGCTTGTGTCGCGTTAACATAAAACCCAGCGCCTTGAGCAAAATCGTAGCTGTCTTCGTTAGGAACATTATCCCCACGAGGGCTAGTGTCGGGTGCCACAATAGCAATACCTAGCTCAGCTGCTTTTTTGAATGCGCCTGCTTTTTGCATAAAGTTTTCGTCGGTGCAGGTTAAACCTGAAAGCCAATAAAGTACCGGTACTTTATTACTTTCACTAGCGCCGGGCGGCAAAAAAACGGCAAAACGCATAGTACAATGAGTGCTTACAGCGCTGTGCGTATATTGTTTATGCCAGCCACCGGATACTTTTACACTTGAGATATTTTCTAACATGATAATCCTCAAAAGCCGCTTATATCCACACCGTGAATACAAGCGATTGGTTTATTGCTTAGTAATGAATAACGGTACGAATGCTTTTGCCTTCGTGCATTAAATCAAATGCATCATTAATGTCTTCAAGGCCCATTGTGTGGGTAATAAAGTCATTTAGTGCAAACTCGCCAGCCATGTAACGTTCTACAATTTCAGGTAGTTGTGAGCGGCCTTTAACACCACCAAATGCGCTACCACGCCATACACGCCCAGTAACTAATTGGAATGGACGAGTAGCAATTTCTTGGCCAGCGCCTGCTACACCAATAATTACCGACTCACCCCAACCTTTATGACAACACTCAAGTGCTGAGCGCATAACATCAACATTACCAATACATTCAAACGAGTAGTCAACGCCGCCATCGGTCATTTCAACAATTACGTCTTGAATTGGCTTGTCGAAGTCTTTTGGATTAATTAAATCGGTTGCGCCAAGCTTGGTTGCTAACTCGTATTTAGAGTTGTTTATATCGATACCGATAATACGACTCGCACCGGCCATTTTTGCGCCAATAATAGCTGATAAACCTATGCCACCTAAACCGAAAATAGCTACAGTGTCGCCCGCTTTTACTTTAGCTGTGTTTGTTACTGCGCCCATACCTGTTGTTACGCCACAGCCTAGTAAGCATATTTCTTCTAAAGACGCTTCTTTGTTTACTTTAGCTAAAGAGATTTCTGGCAGTACTGTGTACTCAGAGAAAGTTGAGCAACCCATGTAGTGGTAAATTGGCTGACCGTCTTTATAAAAACGTGTTGTACCGTCTGGCATTAAGCCTTTACCTTGGGTTTCGCGCACAGCAGAACACAGGTTAGTTTTGCCCGAGGTACACATTTTACATTCACCACATTCTGCGGTGTATAAAGGAATAACATGATCGCCAATTTCTACGCTGGTTACGCCTTCTCCGATTGCATATACAACACCAGCGCCTTCGTGGCCTAAAATTGCAGGGAATATACCTTCAGGATCTTCACCCGATAATGTAAATGCATCGGTATGACATACACCAGTAGCGGTAATTTTTACCATTACTTCGCCTTTTTTAGGCATCATCACATCAACTTCTTCAACACTAAGTGGTTGATTAGGACCCCAAGCAATAGCTGCTTTTGATTTAATAAATTCTGACATGTGCTTATCCTTTGTAGTGGGTAGATAATAATTGTAGACCCAATTTTCTTGGGTGATGTAGCTATTGTATTTGTTTCTCAAATAATGATAATCTCAATTTTATTAAAACACTTTTTCAGAACTGTAACAATGGCACGATGGGATGGAATAGACGAATTTATTGCGGTAGGTGAAGAAGGTAGTTTTACCGCTGCAGGCAAAGCAATTGGGCTGTCGGTTGCGCATATTAGCCGCCATGTTAGTGCGCTTGAACAACGCTTAAATACACAGTTGCTAACGCGCACAACGCGTAAAGTGGTTTTGACCAAAGAAGGTGAGGTGTTTTTACACCAAATAAAGCATTTACAACATGCAATGGATGATGCCACGCAAAGTTTAGCGCAACAGCAAAGTACGCCAAAAGGTAAAATTAATCTAACAGCCCCGGTAATGTATGGCGAGAGCTTTATTATGCCAATAGTGCATAATTTTATGCACGACCACCCCGATGTAGAAGTCGTTGCTACGCTCAGTAATGAGCAAGAAAACTTATTAGAAGGTGGTTTTGATCTGGCTATTAGACTGGGGCATTTAAAAGACTCGAGCTTAAAAGCACGGCGCTTAAGTGCACGGCGTTTTATTATGTGTTGTGCCCCTGATTATTTAACCCGATTTGGCGAGCCACACACATTAGGTGAGCTAATAAATCATCAATGTTTAGTGGGGAATAGTCGTTATTGGCGGGTAAACGAAGGAGGGCGCGAAAAGCATATTAAAATAGCTGGGCGACTGCAATGTAATAGTGGCTGGGCGTTGGTAGATGGCGCTAAAAAAGGTTTAGGGATTATTCAGCTCCCTAATTACTACATTGAAAACGAGTTAAAAACAGGGCAGTTAGTGCCTATTTTAACATCCTATCAGCCGCTGCAAGAAGGGGTATGGGGTGTGTATCCGCCTCGACAGTTTGTGGCAACTAATGTAAGGGTGCTACTTGATTATTTAGTCGCAGGACTAAAAGCTTAATAGCGGGTTAATCATTTAATTTTTATTCTAGCCAAGTATCAGATTTTTAAATATTTATTACATTTAGTGGCATACCCAAGTACGGATTATTCGTGTTATTATAAGTTACTATTTTTAGGATAAGTGTTTAAAAACAATATGTTTCAACCGGTTAGTTTGTTTATTGGGCTTAGATATAGTCGCTCCTCAAAAGGGAATGCGTTTATTTCATTTATCTCGTTTTTTTCTATTGCCGGTATTGCGATTGGCTTAATGGCATTATTTACTGTCAGTTCAGTAATGAATGGCTTTGAAAGCAGCTTAAAAACCAATATGCTTGGGCTTATTCCGCATGTTGAAGTGCAAGCTAATAAGCGTACTGCAGCGCAAATGAGTAGTTTAAAAGCAGATCTTGAACAATCTCCTTATGTAAGTACTGTAAGCCTTTATCAGCATGGTGAAGCTATATTACAAACCAATAAAGATTTACACGGTGTGTTGCTGCAAGGCTTATATGGCGATGACGGCTCGCTCTATAAAATTACCGATAAAATAGTACAAGGAAATTGGCAAACAGTACTTAATAAAAACTATAGCATTGCCATTAGTCGCTACCTGAGCCGTAAATTAGGTGTTGGTTTGGGAGATAAGCTGCGGGTTATTATGCCAAATGCTTCTACCTATACACCGCTTGGGCGAATGCCTAGCCAACGCTTGTTTAAAATAGCAGCCATTTACGAAACTGGCTCTGAAATTGACATGGGGCTGGCTTTTACCAGTGGTGCGTCGTTGCAACGCGTATTAAAGCTGGATCAAAACACTGCACCTAATTTAAGTATTTCTTTGTATGAATCCTTTGCATTGGATGAATTTATACAGGCCAGCAAACTAATATTAAAAGATCATACCTATACAGATTGGCGCAGCAGCCAAGGCACATTATTTGCTGCTGTAGCAATGGAAAAACGGATTATGTCGATGTTATTAGGGCTTATTGTGCTGGTTGCGGTATTTAATATTGTCTCTGCGCTAACGATGATGGTAAGTGAAAAACAAGGCGAAGTCGCTATTTTACAAACCTTGGGTTTAACACCATCGCAAGTACAAAAAGTGTTTATGGTGCAAGGACTTTATAATGGCGTGATAGGCACCGCAGTAGGGGCATTTTTAGGTGTATTACTTAGTTTATATATTAATGAGTTATTAGCATTAGTAGGGTTAAATTTGATGGCAGGTATAGAGTTGCCGGTAAAATTTGATGTGCCAAGCCTAATTGTTATCGCTTGTTCGAGTATTGCTATGAGCTTTTTAGCCACTGTTTACCCAGCGCGCAAAGCCGCAAAAGTAAAACCAGCCGAGGTATTGCGTTATGAATGATTTAGTTATTAGTTGTGAAAATTTAAATAAAGTTTATCAAGATGGTAGTAACCAAGTTGCAGTATTAAAAGGGGTTGATTTAGCCCTGCAACAAGGTGAAATGCTGGCTATTGTGGGCAGCTCTGGTTCGGGTAAAAGTACCTTATTGCATATACTCGGTACGCTCGATACTGCAACATCTGGCAGTGCTAAAATTAAAAATCAAGAAGTGGCTAAGCTCTCCCGTACAGAGCAAGCGGCATTTAGAAATAAAAACTTAGGCTTTATTTATCAATTTCATCATTTACTGATGGAATTTAGCGCGGTAGAAAATGTAGCTATGCCGCTTTTAATTAAAGGACTAAGTGCTAAAGCTGCGAAAGTAGCTGCATTAGAAATGCTTGAAAAAGTGGGCCTAGCACATCGTAGCTCTCATAAGCCGTCGGCACTGTCTGGTGGTGAGCGCCAACGAGTGGCAATTGCGCGCGCGCTCGTTACTAAACCGGCATTAGTGCTTGCCGATGAGCCAACCGGTAATTTAGATAAACAAAACGCGATTAAAATATACGACTTAATAAATGAGCTTAATAAAAGTTTAAATACCAGCTTTGTGGTGGTAACACACGACTTAGAGCTGGCCGACAAACTCGGTAAAATAGCCTATTTAGATGATGGAAAACTTACTATTAAAGAGTCGCAACATGTTGCTTAGTGCGTTTATAAGTAAACGCTTTAGAGCGTATTCTGGTCATAAAGATGAAAAAAATGGCTTTGTAAGCTTTATAGCTAAAGCATCTACTGTGGGTATTTTATTGGGCGTTGCGGTTTTAATAGTTGCGCTGTCGGTAATTAATGGCTTTGAGCAGCAATTAGTGCATCGCTTATTAAGCGTAGTGCCGCAGGTTGAATATGTAGCGCCTAATAGGCCAATTGCTAATTGGCCACAAAAAGTTGAGCAGCTTCAACAGCAAGATCATGTAACCGGCGCCGCGCCATTTATTGCAGTTAACGGCATGGCGCAATTTAAAAGCCAATTAAAAGCAGTAGAAATACGCGGGGTTGAGCCTTCATTGGAGGGGAGCGTGTCGGCTATTAATCAATTTACCAAAGGCAAATTGGTGAGCCAGCTTGGCATTGATGAAGTTATTTTAGGCAAGCAAATAGTTAACCAGCTCGATGCCAGCGTGGGCGATAGTATTACCTTACTTATTCCTCAAATAGCTCAGCAAGGGCAGTCATTATTAGCCCCTAAGCGAGTAACACTGTTACTTGCAGGTATTGTTGAAATGGGTGGGCCAATAGACAGCACAGCTGCATTTATCCACCTTAATAAAGCGCAGCAAACATTAGGTTACGATGAAAGCCAAGTAACCGGGCTTCGCCTAAGCGTTGATGACGTATTTACTGCGCATCAAATTGCGCTACGGGTAGGGCAAACCATAGACGACTATGTATACATTTCTAGTTGGTTTAGAACGCAAGGCAGCTTATACCAAGATATACAAATGGTGCGTACCATAGTTTATATTGTGGTGTTTTTAATTATAGCTGTGGCAAGTTTTAATATTGTGTCCTCATTGGTAATGGAAGTACGCGAAAAACAAGGCAATATTGCTATTTTAAAAACCATGGGCGCAAAAGACAGTACCATTTTAGCTACCTTTGTAATGCAGGGTTTAACGCAAGCTTTTGTAGGTGTGGTATTAGGCAGCTTAATTGGTGTGGTACTGGCAATAAATATTAGCGAATTATTTACTTGGCTCAGCCAACTCTTTGGCGCAAACCCACTTCAAGGAGTTTATTTTATAGAGTTTTTACCCAGTAAGTTAGTGTGGCAAGATATTGTGGTAACAGTTGTTGTTACTTTTATTTTAGCGGCGTTAGCTACTATTTATCCGGCGTGGCAAGCAACAAGAGTTGACCCTGCAAAAGTGCTGGGTAATTAGCGGCATTGGTAGCGTGTGCGCTGCTAAATAAAAACTAATAGGGCAGTATTGGCAAGTCTGTTAAACTAGGGCGCTTATTTACAAGCTAACAATAACTAACCATTGGGTTAGCATTTACTACTCTGGGATTTACTTTGACAAATAACGATATTTTACGCCGCATTCGCTACACTTTTAATTTAACCGACACCGCTATGGTAAATGTTTTTGCTGCAGCTGAGCATACGGTTACTACAGAGCAAGTAATTGCTTGGTTAACTAAAGAAGGCGAAGAGGCTTACACTGAAATAAGTGATACAGAGTTTGCAACTTTTTTAAATGGTTTTATTAATACGCAACGTGGTAAGCGCGAAGGCGATCAACCTGCTCCTGAGAGCAAGTTAAATAACAATATTATTTTTATGAAGCTGCGTATTGCTTTAAATATGAAAGCGGAAGATGTGATTGCGACGCTGGCACTCGTTGACTTTAATTTGAGTAAGCATGAGCTAAGCGCGTTTTCTCGTAAAGTAGATAACAAGCACTACCGCGTATGTAACAACCAGGTACTTCGTTTATTTTTAACGGGTGTACAACAGCAGGTTCGTCCACAAAGCACTGCTGAGTAAGCAAGGTAAAGCCATTACTCTTTCAAAACGCTAAAACAGCCCTTGTTTTAGCGTTTTGTTGTTTTTAAGTTAAATATATTTCAACTTGTTACACGCCTACTTTAAAATTGTTCAATACCGCTTAATAAACTAGCAATTGAATGAGATCATTTAAATATCAAGTAATTACCTCCTTTGTTAGCTGTATGTTTGGTTTTAGCAACCGCGCACTGTATTTTTATATCGTTAAAGTGAATAAAAATTCGGCTAGTCGCTGTTTTATTTTTACACAACAGTAAAATAATTCAACTTGAATGACGTGCAACACCACTCTTTCTAATGGTAAGGTGTATGAAAATTATGATTTTAAAATAGATTTATATTCAAAAAACAAACTCAATCATACTTACCCGAATTCTCAAATTTTAAAAATAGCTTACACGGAAGAATAATTATGAATTATATACATAGTACGATAGCTCAATTAAAGCAAACTAGCCCCGCGCAAAGTGAGTTTTATCAAGCTGTTGAAGAAGTACTAGAATCTTTAGAACCTCTTTTTGCAAAAACTACAAATTATCAAAAAGAAGCCATTATAGAAAGAATGGTAGAGCCAGAGCGTCAACTAATGTTTCGTGTACCTTGGGTTGACGACGAAGGTAATATTCAAGTAAATAAAGGCTATCGCATTGAATTTAGCTCTACCTTGGGCCCATATAAGGGGGGCTTGCGTTTTCACCCGAGTGTTAATGCCAGTATTATTAAGTTTTTGGGTTTTGAGCAAGTGTTTAAAAACTCATTAACTGGCCTACCTATTGGTGGTGGTAAAGGCGGTGCTAACTTTGATCCAAAAGGGCGCTCAGACGGTGAAATAATGCGTTTTTGCCAATCATTTATGAACGAGTTATACCGCCACATTGGCCCAACTACCGACGTACCTGCAGGGGATATTGGTGTTGGCGCACGCGAAATTGGTTATTTGTTTGGCCAGTACAAGCGTTTAACAGGGCGTTACGATGGTGTGTTAACCGGTAAAAGCCTAATGTGGGGTGGCTCGTTAGTTCGTAAAGAAGCAACTGGCTACGGCGCAGTGTACTTTGCAAACTACATGCTACAAAACCGCGATGATAGCCTAGCAGGAAAACGTTGTTTAATTTCGGGCTCGGGTAATGTTGCTATTTATGCGATGGAAAAGCTGTATCAATTAAATGCAAAACCAATTACCTGTAGTGACTCTCGCGGTACACTATTTCATGACGCGGGTATAGATTTAACGCTTATTAAAGAGTTAAAAGAGCAGCAACGTGGCTGTTTAAGCAAATATAAAGAAAGCTACCCAGAAGCTACTTATATTGCTCGCGCAGATTACCCAGAAGATGGGCATGCAGTGTGGCGTTTTAAAGCCGATGCTGCGTTCCCGTGTGCCACTCAAAATGAGTTAACTCAAGGCGATGCAAAAGCGCTACTAAGCAATGGCTGTATTTTGGTGAGTGAAGGTGCAAACATGCCTTCGACCAAAGACGCGATTGACTGCTTTATTAAAGCCAAAATAGCTTACGGCCCAGGTAAAGCTGCTAATGCGGGCGGCGTTGCAACCAGCCAATTAGAAATGGCGCAAAATGCCAGTATGCAAAGCTGGACTTTTGAAGAAGTGGATGCAAAATTACAGCACATAATGAAAAACATTTTTAATATTGCTAACGAAACAGCGGCAGAATTTGGCCAACCTACTAACCTGTTACTTGGCGCTAATATTGCTGGTTTTCGCCGTGTTGCCGATGCAATGATAGAGCAAGGCGTAGTTTAACTTTTTTAGTTTAAAGCAATTGCAGCTCATTGCTGTGAGAGCCTGTACTTAAAAACACCCCATAAATTTAGCTATTTATGGGGTGTTTTATTTAAATAACCGCTTAAGTTAGTTATAACGCTATAAAGCCAAGCTATAACAGCGTAGGATCAGGCTACTTTCGAATGAAAATAGGTTTGCACTTCGCGGTGCATTAACATAAAAAATTATGCAACTAACTGCAAAAGCATCACTTCCTAACGCATTACTTATCTCTATTAGTACACCTCACTTTAAAGGCGATGAAGCAATTGAGTCGCTTGCAGAATTGGCACGCCTAGTTACCACTCTTGGCTTTAAAGTAGTTGGTACACAATCACAAAAGCAAAGTTCTACCCAAAAAGTAAATGTACTGGGTTCAGGTAAACTGGCTGAAATAGCGCACCTTACTGGTAATAAAGGTTCTGCTGCAGATGAGAAAGAGGGTGAGAATTTTCTTGATGACGATCCATTATCCGACATGCCATCAGAAATTCCATCAGACGGTTTAGATTTTGCTTGTGCCGATGTTGTCGTGTTTGACTGCGATTTAACGCCTTCTCAACTACGTAATGTGGAAAACCAGTTAGGTGTGGAAGTATTTGACCGCACCGGCATAATTATTGAAATATTTAGCCGCCATGCGCGTACTAAAACAGCAAAATTACAGGTTGAAATTGCTCGCCTTAACTATGTAGCGCCGCGTCTGCGTGAAACGTCTACCGGCGATAAAGAACGCCAAATGGGTAAGGGCGCAGGGGAGACAACGCTTGAGCTTAACCGTCGTAAAGTACGCGACCAATTAGCTGAGTTAAAGCGTGAACTGGTAAATGTTCAAGATGTAATGATGGACAGACGAGAACAGCGCTCAGAGCTATTTTCAGTGGCTTTAATTGGTTATACCAATGCGGGTAAATCGTCGATGATGCGCGCAATTACGGGCAGTGATGTAGAGGGCGAAAACAAACTTTTTGCCACGTTGGACACCACAGTTCGTGCTTTGTATCCAATAACGCAACCACGCATATTGGTATCCGATACAGTTGGTTTTATTAAAAAACTACCGCATGATTTAGTTGCTTCATTTCATTCAACTTTAGCCGAAGCACATGATGCGTCGCTGTTGTTATATGTAGTTGATGCATCGGATGCGTCTTTTCGCTCACAACTTGATGTAGTGCATAATGTATTGGCAGAAGTGGGTGTTCAAGGCAGTAAAAAGTTATTAGTACTGAACAAATCAGACCAACTTAGCGATGCGCAACAACAAGCATTAATGGCTGAATTTCCTGATGCTATGATGACATCAACACGTAACCCTGCTGATATAGCTAAACTGCATAAGTACATTGTTGATACTGCACAAAGCGACATGATTGAAGAAGAGGTTATTATTCCTTACACCGCCAAAGGTATAGTGGGTGAAATTCGCTCGACCATGAGTGTCATTAAAGAAGAATATGAATATAGCCATATTAAACTCACCGTGCGCTCCAATGCGATTGACTTAGAAAGGCTAAAAAAGCGTATGCTTGATTTATAGTTAACCTGAACTCAGGTTAGTTAGTGCACGTTTGCTATAATAATAGCGCAGCCTGTTTTAGGCTGCGCATTGTTAAAGTTGATAATTATGAAAATGCTTTTTCTGCTAACTCTTCTTGCATTTGTTCGCGCATTTTAAACTTTTGCAGTTTACCGGTTACCGTCATAGGGTAATTTTCAACAAAACGAATATGGCGAGGCACTTTAAAGTAAGCCAATTTGTCTTTTAAAAATAACCGTATTTGCTCTTCATCTAAAACCGCATCTTCTTTTGGTTGGATCCAGGCGCATACTTCTTCACCGTATTTTTCGTCGCTAATACCAAATATAGCGGCATCTTGAACACCTGGGTAGGTATAAAGCACTTCTTCTATTTCGCGGGGATAAATGTTTTCTCCGCCGCGAATTATCATGTCTTTAATGCGGCCAACAATACTAACAAAGCCCTCACTGTCCATTACCCCTAAGTCGCCAGAATGCAGCCAACCATCTTGATCTATAGTCGCTTTGGTTTTTTCTTCATCGTTCCAGTAGCAGCGCATAATACCTGCACCGCGACTACATACCTCACCCGATTGCCCTACGGGTTGAATATTACCTAGCTCGTCAATTATTTTAACTTCGGTATGCGCTAATGCACGGCCTACTGTGGTTACTTGGCGCTCAATAGATGAGTCGGTTTCAGTAATATTATTAATAGGGCTGCATTCAGTTTGGCCATATGCAATAACTACTTCGTGCATATTCATTAAAGTTTGTACTTTGCGCATTACTTGCTCTGGGCAGGTAGAGCCGGCCATTACACCAGTGCGTAATGTACTTAAGTCGTAATCATTAAAGTTACTTAATTCAAGCTCACTAATAAACATGGTCGGTACACCATGCAGTGCTGTACAGCCCTCATTTTGTACTACTTCGAGAGTTGTTTTCGGATCAAATGCATCCCCAGGATAAACTGCTGTAGCCCCTTTGCTCATAGACACTAAACTGCCAAGTACCATACCAAAGCAATGATAAAGTGGCACAGGTATGCATATTTTATCTTTATTGGTTATGTGCATGGCTTCACCAACAAATAACGCATTATTTAAAATGTTTTTGTGGGTAAGCGTTGCCCCTTTGGGGTTGCCAGTGGTGCCAGACGTAAATTGAATATTGATATCTTGATTGCAATTAAGAGTTGCGGCGACTGAATCTAACTGCTGTTTATGTTCTTGAGTTGCAAGTGCGGTTACTTCAGCGAATGAAAACATGCCAGGGCTTGCTTCATCACCAATTCTAATTACGTTTTTAAGCGTGGGAAGAGCAGCGGCATTAAGCTGACCTTTTTCGCACTCTGCTAGCTCTGGCGCCAAACTTTGTAGCATTTGCAGATAGTTGCTGCCTTTAAATTCGGAAGCAGTAATTAAGGTGGTGCACTCAACGCTGTTTAAAGCGTACTGCAATTCGCTGGGGCGATAAGCTGGGTTTACACAGACCATAATTGCGCCAATTTTAGCGGTGGCGAACTGAGTTAAACACCATTGGATGTTATTTGGTGACCAAATACCTACTCTTTCTCCAGGCTTAATACCCAGTGCAAGTAAACCCATTGCTAATTGATTAACTTGATGCTGAAATTCTTTATAGCTCAAGCGAATGTTTTGATGGTGCACAACCACGGCTAATGCGTCGGGGGTATTGTCGACAATGCTGTCGAAGTAGTCACCTATGGTTTGTTTGGTTAATGGGGTACTTTGTATTCCTTTAAAATAACTCTGCAATAGCGGCATAGGGTTTGTTTTTTCTATTTCTTTAACCGCTTTTGTTGTTACATTCATGTCATTCTCCGTATCAGTAGATATGAATTGCTTGAATGATAAATAAACATATATTGTCGACAAAGGGAAGGGGGGTAGACTAATGTCTTAGGTTTGTTGCTGAAAATGAAATAAGCAAAAATAAAGCAAAAAAAACGCGCCTTACACTGTAAGTACGCGCTTTTAGCAACTACTAAATGAGGTTACATTTCGTCGCTGCGGTAAGTTTTTTTCATAATATAAACGTAAGCGTTTACAAAAGCATTTTCTTGATACTTTTTAAGACCGGTATCCTCAAAATCAATGGGGATAGGGTTGCGTTTAACTTGCTCTTTAATTTCGGTTGTTGTAAATAATTTTACATCAAGGTTTTCGATTAGCTGAATCGCGGTTTCCATTTTAAAACCATTAGCACTACCAGCAAATTTACCTTTTGGAGCACGTTGACGTATTGCAACAGAATCAATTTGGTAATCTTGCATTAGCTTGGCAAAATCAAACTGAAACTTACGCATTACTTCTGTGTCGTTACCGTTACCTAAGGTAAAGCGTGTTTGGCGCACGTCGCGAATATCAAATACGTCATTATCTTTACTTAAAATACAAAGTAGTACATCACTACCGGTAATATCTACACCACATGTTCTCATTACTATTCTCTAATATAACTTAATTACCCAGTATTATACGCAACATCCATTAAATTGCGAGAGTAAGCACTTAAGTCAGTTGTAAATTTAACGGCGATTAGATTTATTATATTGATGCAATAAAATCTGCGCCGAAACATTATTAATTTAGCCTTTATAACAAAATAGCAGGTGTTTTAGCCGCTTTAAACTTGTAATTAGTAGCGTTGCACGCGACAATATCTTTTTTGTAGTTGAGCAGACTCAGCATCTACATTAGCCAAATTTGGCGAAAAATAGTCAATGCTTATTCGTAAGAGCGTTGTCGAGTCATTCTCATTTAATTAATTTAAAAAATACACGTGATACATTGTAGGTGTCACCACTGTAGCAAGGATTTATAATGCCAGTTATTACTCTCCCTGACGGAAGTCAACGTAGTTTTGAAAACCCAGTAAGTACGCTAGATGTTGCCAACGATATTGGCCCAGGACTCGCTAAAGCGACCATTGCTGGCCGTGTTAATGGCGAGCGTGTTGATGCATGTGACCTAATAAGTGAAGATTCGCGCCTTGAAATCATCACCGCAAAAGACGACGACGGCTTAGAAATTATTCGTCACTCGTGTGCACACTTAATTGGGCATGCAGTTAAACAGCTTTTCCCAGATGCAAAAATGGCAATTGGTCCTACTATTGATAACGGCTTTTATTACGATATTGATATGGAACAGTCGTTATCTCAAGATGATCTTGACGCGATTGAAAAGCGTATGTTGCAACTTGCTAAAACAAACTACGATGTAGTTAAAAAAACCGTAAGCTGGCAAGAAGCACGCGATGTATTTGCAGCGCGTGGTGAAACATACAAAATAGAAATTTTGGATGAAAACATCGCTAAAGATGACCGTCCAGGGTTATATCATCACGAAGAATATGTAGACATGTGTCGTGGCCCTCACGTACCTAACATGAAATTTTGCCAAAACTTCAAAATAATGAAAGTAGCGGGTGCATATTGGCGTGGTGATTCAGAAAACAAAATGCTACAACGCATTTACGGCACAGCGTGGGGCGATAAAAAGCAACTTAAAGCGTATTTAAAACGCCTTGAAGAAGCTGAAAAGCGTGATCACCGCCGTATTGGTAAAGCACTTGATTTATGGCATTGGCAAGAAGAAGCGCCAGGTATGGTATTTTGGCACAACGATGGTTGGAGCATTTACCGTGAGCTTGAAGAGTTTGTGCGTGAAAAACTACGTGAATACGATTACGAAGAAGTAAAAGGTCCAATGATGATGGATCGTTCGTTATGGGAAAAATCAGGTCACTGGGAAAAATATGCAGATGCTATGTTTACCACAGTGTCTGAAAAGCGTGAATACGCGATTAAACCAATGAACTGCCCAGGTCACGTACAAATATTTAATCAAGGTTTAAAATCGTACCGCGATTTACCACTACGTATGGCTGAGTTTGGTTGTTGTCATCGTAACGAGCCATCGGGTGCATTACATGGCTTAATGCGCGTACGTGGCTTTACCCAAGATGATGCGCACATTTTCTGTACCGAAGAGCAGATAATGGACGAAGTTTCAGCGTGTATTAAGATGGTTTATGATACATATGAAACATTCGGTTTTGAAAAAATCGTGGTTAAGCTCTCAACACGTCCAGAGCAACGTATTGGTGAAGACCATATGTGGGATAAAGCAGAGCTGGCATTAGCCGAAGCACTTAAACTAAACGAGATTGAATTTGATTACCTACCAGGTGAAGGCGCATTTTACGGCCCTAAAATTGAATTTACTTTGTACGATTGTTTAGACAGAGCGTGGCAATGTGGTACAGTGCAACTAGACTTTGCATTACCGGGTCGTTTAGGCGCAACTTATGTTGCTGAAAATAACGAACGCCGCACCCCAGTTATGATACATCGTGCTATTTTAGGTTCTATTGAACGCTTTATTGGTATTTTAACTGAAGAATACGCTGGTTTATTCCCTACGTGGCTTGCGCCAAAGCAAGTGGTAATTATGAATATTACCGATAAACAAGCCGATTATGTTAAAGAAGTTGTACAAAAATTAAATAAACTTGGAATTAGAGCCACTGCTGACTTGAGAAATGAGAAGATTGGCTTTAAAATCCGAGAGCATACACTTAAGCGTATTCCTTACTTACTTGTTGTTGGCGATAAAGAAGTTGAACAACAAGAAGTAGCAGTACGTACCCGCACAGGTGAAGACCTTGGCAAATTTAATGTTGATGACTTTGTAGCTAAAATTAGCGAAGAGATAAAAAGTCGACAATAAAAAATCGGGCGTGTAAGGCATTTACAAACAGCCAATTACACGCTTACTATTATTGATATTCTTGGAGGAACGTACTATTAGAGGCGGCAAGAAAGGGCAACAAACAGCCCAAAAAAATCGTATTAACGAAGAAATTACAGCTCAAGAAGTTCGCTTAATTGACATTGACGGCGAGCAAGCTGGAATTCAGTCATTAAAAGACGCGCAAACTATGGCTGATGCAGCGGGTGTTGATCTTGTAGAGATTAGCCCGAACGCTGAGCCGCCTGTTTGTAGAATCATGGACTACGGTAAGTTCATCTTTGAAAAAAGCAAAGAACTAAAAGAGCAGAAGAAGAAGCAAAAGCAAATCCAGATAAAAGAAATCAAATTCCGTCCTGGTACGGATGAAGGTGATTATCAGGTTAAGCTGCGCAACTTACGTAAGTTCTTAGAAGCTGGCGATAAAGCTAAAATTACGATTCGCTTCCGTGGTCGTGAAATGGCTCACCAAGAAATTGGTATAGAATTATTAAACCGTATCAAAGGCGATTTGGAGGAGCTTGCAGTTGTTGAGTCTTTCCCTAATCGCGTTGAAGGTCGCCAAATGGTTATGATGATGGCGCCTGTTGCTAAAAAATAATTTTTAAGCGATAATACGCACCGAAAATAGCTCAGGTCTGCAAGTAATATGTAAATATTCACCTGAGTTAACCGGTTTTAAAGTAAGATTGCAGCATTTATGCTGGGTTTTCACCGGAACATGGCAGTAAGTTAGGCCTGAAAGTGGAGCTATAGCAATATATCTCACGCCTGCTTACTAATTTAAATGCAATACAATTTGGAGTTATTGCAATGGCTTATAAGCTAAAAAGTCACAGAGGCGCAGCTAAGCGTTTCAAAAAGACTGCTTCTGGCGGTTTCAAGCGTAAACAAGCGCATCTTCGTCATATTCTGACTAAGAAAACTTCTAAGCGTAAGTTACACCTACGTCCTAAGATGATGGTTCATAAAAATGACCATGGTCTAGTTTCACGTATGTTACCGTTCGCTTAATAGGGGTTTTTAGAAATGGCAAGAGTTAAACGCGGCGTTGTCGCACGTGCACGTCACAAAAAAGTTTTAAAACAAGCAAAAGGTTATTACGGAGCACGTTCACGTGTTTACCGTGTAGCTTTCCAGGCTGTTACTAAAGCGGGTCAATACGCTTACCGTGACCGTCGTGCGAAGAAACGTACTTTCCGTCAATTATGGATTGCACGTATCAATGCTGCTTCACGTCAAAATGGTCTGTCTTACAGCCGTTTTATCAGTGGTCTTAAAAAGACATCTGTAGAAATCGATCGTAAGATCCTTGCAGATATCGCTGTTTATGACCAAGTTGCATTCGCAGCGCTTGTTGAAAAAGCAAAAGAAGGCCTAGCGGCCGCTTAAGCTTTTTTATATAAGTATTAAAAAGGAGCCTATGGCTCCTTTTTTTGTGTTCGGCGTATAGTAATTATTCCGCAGTTTGCTTTTATCATTAGTATAAACTGCATAGTATATTGAATTTTAGTAAATTTATTGTTCCCCTTAATAATTCGCTAAACACAAACAAAGTGCTAAATGTTATTGGCTGCTTTTTTTTGTTGAATCACCGCACTTTCATCATATAAAAATGTTTAATTGATATAATTTATTTAATTAAGGCGTTTGTTAGAGAATTTTATGTTTGCAAGTTTATTGGTTTTATCAGCTAGTGTGGCGTATGACAGCCATTTACCTCCTTTGTTGCCATGGCAAGGGCAAAGCATATCCCTAATGCAAAAAGCAGGTCCACTGACCACTGACTTTGAACTTTCCTCTGGTGAAGCATCACCAAGTTATGCCGAGACGATGGCTTTTGTAGACAGACTGGTTGCTGCGAACCCAACGCAATTTAAAGCTCAAACAATTGGTTACAGCAATAGCCAACGGGCTATAAAAATGTTGATTGCCAGCGAGCAAGGGTATTTTCAAGCCAGTCAAATAGCAAACGATACTAAACCAACCATTTTTGTTCAAGCCGGTATTCATGGCGGAGAAATTGACGGTAAAGATGCCATGTTTATGTTGCTCAGAGATATAGCAACAGGTAAGCGCCGCGATATATTAAAAAACGTTAATATTTTATTTATTCCTATTTTAAACGTAGATGGCCACGAGCGCAGTAGTGCATTTAACCGTATTAATCAGCGCGGTCCGGTAAAAATGGGCTTTAGAACCAATGGCAATAATCTAAATTTAAATCGTGATTTTACTAAACTCGATACACCAGAAATTAAAAGTGTTTTAAAAGTAATTAACGACTACAACCCTAATTTGTATATTGATGTACATGTAACCGACGGTGCAGATTATCAATACGATGTAACCTATGGCTACAATCCGGTGTTTGCTAGCGAGTCGCCGGCGGTATCAGATACACTCAATCAACTTTTTAAACCTTTAATAGATGAAAAGCTGGTATCGCAAGGACATATACCAGGACCACTGGTATTTGTTATGGACAAGCGCGAGTTTAAAAGTGGCCTAGCGGGTTGGGTGGCTACGCCAAGATACTCTAACGGCTGGGGAGACTTAAAGTCATTACCGACCATTCTCGTTGAAAACCATTCATTAAAACCCTATAAACAACGAGTTTTGGGGACGTATGTGTTTTTAGATGGCGCAATAAGTGCGCTTGCTGAGCATAGTAATGAATTATTAGCTGCGGTAAAAAAAGAGCAAGCATTTATTCCTAAGCAACTTAGTGTTAAGCGCGGCTATGCTGAGCAAGCAAACGAAATAGAATTTAAAGGCATAAGTTACGCGCGAGAACAAAATGCACTTTCTGGGCAAGTAGAAGTTAAATATTTAGGTAATAAGCAAGACTACACTAATCTTCCTATTTATTGGCAAAAAGAGGTGCTGCATACAGTTGAAGTACCTAAAGCATTCTTTATTCCGCCAGTGTATAGCGACCTTGTAGCAAAACTTAAATTGCATGGTGTGGAGCTTACTCAGCTTGAGGGGGTAAATACTCAACCATTAAAAGTAGCGAAAGTAAAAGATTACACTTTTGATAAAGCCCCCTTTGAAGGGCGATTTAGAGTCTCGGCAAACTTTGATTATGTTGCTGCAATTAATGTTGATTTAAATGGCTGGTATCAAGTGAACACGCAGCAAAAAGCAGGCGAGTTGGCGGTGCATTTATTACACCCCGAAGCGCCTGACTCATTTTTTGCGTGGGGCGAATTTAATACTATTTTTCAGCGTACTGAGTACATGGAAAACTATGCATTAATTCCTTATGCCCGCCAAATGCTCAAAAATAATCCTAAATTAGCGCTCGCGTTCGATAAAAAGATTAATGACGATAAGGTATTTGCCAAAGATGCCGATGCGCGCTTAAATTGGTTATATGAGCAGAGCCCATTTTACGATCAAGCTTATTTAAAATATCCAATATTAATGTCTTTTGAAGAAGACATTGTACTTGCTGAGCAAAAAGATAAAGAAATTTAAGATGCATATAATTACAATACCCGTTACTGCTTTTGCACAAAACTGTCGCATTATTGCATGCTCGCAAAGCAAACAAGCTGTGGTAGTAGACCCTGGTGGCGATTACAACAAAATTGTGGCGGCATTAAAACAGCACGATTTAACGTTAACAGCAATTTGGTTAACGCATGGCCATTTAGATCATGTTGGTGCGGCTGATGCCTTGCGTAATACCTATAGCGTAAAAATAATTGGCCCACATAAAGATGAGCACTTTTGGTTTGAAAATTTACCAATGCAAGCACAAATGTTTGGTTTTGCAGCGGTTACTGCTTTTTATCCAGATGAGTGGCTAGCACACGACGATATAATACGCGTTGGGGAGTTGAGCTTTATCGTAAGGCATTGCCCTGGGCATACTCCTGGTCATGTGGTGTTTTATCAGCCACAACAGCAGTGTGTTATTGTGGGTGATGTAATATTTAAAGGCTCAGTAGGGCGCACGGATTTCCCAAAAGGAGATGCTCAGCAGTTAATTACCTCAATTAAAACGCAAATAATGACGCTCCCCGATAATACCCGCATACTTGCAGGGCATGGCAGCGATACGAACGTAGGCTACGAAAAACAGAACAATCCTTTTATAAGTGGGCAGTTTGGTTAATGCTGAGTAAATAATTTTTTTGCCAAAAACAAGCAGACTGTTTTTTAAAACACATGTATAATTTAGCCAGTTTATCTGATAAATAAGAAATAAAATGTCTCTAAATCACGTAGATCGCCAAATTTTGGCACTTTTGCAGCAAGATGCTAGTTTATCAACCGCTGAAATAGCAGATAAAGTAGGTTTGTCGCAATCTCCTTGTTGGCGCCGTATTGCTAAGCTAGAGCAAGATGGTTACATAAAAAGTAAAGTTGCACTTTTAGATGAGAAAAAGCTGGGCTTTGATATGCTGGTTTATGCTCACGTGCGTTTATCGAATCATGGTAAAAAGAATCTTGCTGAATTTGAAAAACTAATATTGAGTTACGATCAAGTAACGGAATGTTACACTATGGCAGGCACCATGGACTTTATGCTGCGTATTATTTCACAAGGTATTGAGGGCTATGAGCACTTTGTACGTGATAACTTGCTTAGCTTAGAGTACGTTCAAGAAGTACATTCTAATGTGACCATGACTTGCGTTAAACGCAGTACCGCTCTACCTCTGTAACCAAATATCTATTAACGCTAAGTACTTATTACTTAGCGTTAATGCCCTACTGACAATTGTTAACTGGGCGCTAATTTGATAGAATTCAGCGCTTTTTTTTGTTACCCGTCTATGAAAACACTTGAGGAACTCAATGTTTAACTTACTCAGCAAAGCGCCAAGCTCTGCTAAAAACGATATCCTATCTGGATTAACCGTGGCATTAGCCTTGGTCCCAGAAGCTGTTGCGTTTGCCTTTGTTGCAAATGTAGAACCTTTAGTTGGACTCTATGCCGCGTTTATCGTTGGTTTAATTACGGCTATTTTCGGTGGTCGCCCTGGCATGATTTCTGGCGCAACCGGTGCCTTAGCTGTTGTTATGGTAAGTTTAGTATTTGATCATGGGGTTGAATATTTATTTGCCACTGTGCTGCTAATGGGCATACTGCAAATACTGGCTGGAGTTTTTAAGCTCGGAAAGTTTATTCGTATGGTGCCGCATCCGGTAATGCTTGGCTTTGTGAACGGCTTAGCCATCGTTATATTCTTAGCTCAGTTGGGGCAGTTTAAAGTTCCCGATGGCATGGGCGGTCAGCAATGGATGACAGGGAATCCTCTGTATATTATGTTGGGGTTAGTGGCACTAACCATGGCTATTATTCATTTTTTACCTAAATTAACTACAGCAATCCCATCGTCGTTAGTTGCTATTGTAACAGTTACAGCCTTGGTTATTGGCTTTGATTTAGAAGCGCACACTGTACTTGATTTCCTAAAAGGGATGACCGGCGATGAAGCGGTAACGATTGCTGGCGGTTTACCTGAATTTCATATTCCTATGGTGCCATTTACCCTAGATACTTTTATTATTATTTTTCCTTATGCACTTATTTTAGCGGCAATTGGTTTAATTGAGTCTTTATTAACGCTGAGCCTAATTGACGAAATAACAGAAACGCGTGGGCATAGTAACAAAGAATGTATAGGCCAAGGCGCTGCAAATATTACCTGTGGCATGTTTGGTGCTATGGGCGGTTGTGCCATGATAGGTCAGTCAATGATCAATATTAACTCAGGTGGGCGTTCGCGTTTATCGGGCATTAGTGCTGCGCTAATATTACTTGCGTTTATTATTTTTGCCTCAGGTTTAATTGAAATGATCCCACTGGCTGCTTTGGTTGGTGTGATGTTTATGGTGGTGTTGGGTACTTTTGAATGGGCAAGCTTTAAAATGATGAAGCGTGTACCACTGTCTGATGCATTTGTAATTGTATTAGTGTCGGGTGTTACCGTTATTACCGACTTAGCCATTGCAGTGTGTGTGGGTGTGATTGTATCGGCATTGGTATTTGCTTGGCAGCATGCAAAGCATATATACACAACCAACTATATTGATGAACAAGGTGCTAAAGTATATGAATTACATGGACCGCTGTTTTTTGGTTCGGTTAAAAACTTTGTTGAATTATTCGATGTAAAGAACGATCCTAACGATATTATTATTGAATTTAAATATAGTCGTGTGGCCGATCACAGTGCCATTGAGGCAATTGACAGCTTAGCTGATAAATATAAAAAAGCAGGCAAAAAATTACACCTACGACACTTAAGTAAAGACTGTACGCAACTGCTGCATAAAGCACGCGATTTAGTTCAAGTTAATGTAATTGAAGATCCAACCTATAAAGTGGTATCAGATAAGCTTGCTTAATTTAAATTAAGCAATAATTTAGTAAATAAATACGTTAAAAGCGAAAGGTTTATTCCTTTCGCTTTTTTATGCGTAACTATAGATGCGATCAATACCTGTTTGCGGCAAGGCTCTTAAAAAGCAAGATGGTTGGTAGTGCTAAGCGTTTACATAACTCGATATAATAGTGACAAATACATAGGGTAATAATTTATTTTGAATTGGCAATCTTTGATTGATAACAGACAGCGTTTTTTTTGGCTCTTGCAAGTAGCAGGCTGGATTGGTTACGCCTTGGTAAATTATATCGGCTCTAAAGTATTTGAAATGCGCGATATTTACGTATTTGTTATTTTATTAAATGCCTACGCAGGCTGTTTAATGACAGTGCCGCTGCGCTATATTTACCGAAAAATTTGGCATGCTTCACCTTGGGTATTAATGCTGGTTGTATTTAGCGCGTCCTATATTACGGGGACTTTATGGGCTGTGGTACAAAAATTTAATTTATGGGAAATATACCGCCATGGCTATCGGCCAGAAGAATGGTTTTACTACCTGCAGCAAGGCTTAGATTCGGTATACATAATTTTATGTTGGAGTGGTTTATACTTTGGCGTTAAGTATTACCAGCTATTACAAAGTGAGCGTCAAAAAGCACTAAAAGCCACTACCATGGCGCACGAAGCTCAATTAAAAATGCTTAGGTATCAGTTAAATCCGCACTTTTTATTTAATACCCTCAATGCTATTTCTACATTAATTTTGGTAAAAGAGAACAAAGATGCTAATTTAATGGTGTCAAAATTAAGCGACTTTTTACGTTATACACTTAATACAGATCCAATTAAAAAAGTGCCGCTAGAGCAAGAGTTACATGCCTTAATGCTTTATTTAGAAATAGAGCGAGTGCGGTTTGATGAACGCTTAAAAGTAAATATAGAAATTAGTGAGCAAGCAAAGCAGGCATTAGTGCCGAGCTTGATTTTACAACCTATTATAGAAAATGCGATTAAGTATGCAATTGCACACTTAGTAGAGGGCGGTGTAATAGATATTAAGGCGCAAGTGTTTGCTAATGAATTATTACTTGAAGTAGGTGATAATGGACCAGGAACAGAACTAATTAATGGTCAGTTGGTAAATGCTCAAGGTGTAGGCGTTGCAAATACCAAGGATAGATTAAAAACGCTCTACGAAAATAATTATTCGTTTGTATTATCGCATAATACGCCAAGTGGGTTAAAAGTTAATCTGCGAGTACCGTTTGAGAAGGCAGTAAAGTAATGATAAAAATAAAAACACTTATAGTTGATGATGAGCCATTAGCACGTAGAGGCTTAGCTGTAAGGCTTGAAGAGTTTGCTGACATTGAAGTGATCAAACAATGTAGTTCCGGTGCCGATGCGATTGAAATATGTAAAAATCAAAAAATAGATCTCATTTTTTTAGATATTCAAATGCCTGGTATGAACGGTTTTGAAGTTGCACGCGCGTTAAGCGAAAGTACACGAGTATTACCAGCTATTGTTTTTGTTACTGCTTTTGATCAGTTTGCAGTTAAAGCATTTGAAATACATGCTTTAGATTACATTTTAAAACCCGTTGATGACAACAGACTTAAGCAGGCGGTAGAAAAAGTGCATACTTATTTAAAAACGCAGCAAGACAACGCCCATAAGAAAAAACTAGCAAGCTTTGTCGCTGGGATCACAGGTAATAATTGCGAAGAAATACTTAAAAAATTAGCCACAGGCGACACATTAACGGATAGACGTTACCCAGAGTCGCTTGCCGTAAAAGAGCAGGGCGAAATAATTCGTGTGCCAGTTGTTACTATTCAATGGGTTGATGCTGCGGGTGATTATATGTGCCTACATTGCCAAGATGGGCAAACGCATATATTACGTAAAACCATGAAAGAGCTTGAACAAGAGCTTGATCCGCAGTTGTTTGTACGCGTGCATCGCAGTGCAATTGTAAATACTAAACAAATCAGTAAATTGGTCACTCAAGTAAGTGGTGAATATTTATTAGTACTTGAAAACGGTCAAGAGCTTAAAGTAAGCCGTAGCTACCGCGATAAAGTAAAAGCAGCATTAGCGAGTTAATATTTCAGTTAGTGATTGCAGAGTAGATACAAAAAAAGCGAGCTTAGCTCGCTTTTTGTATTTAAGTTACTGTATTAAATATTAGCTTACAGTAACAATTTTCATGGTGTTAGTTGCGCCCACAGTTTCCATAGAGTCACCGTGAGTAATAATAACTGTATCACCAGACTCTAAAGCACCTTGTTCAACAAGTGTTGCAAGTGCCGCTTTAACCATGCCGTCTTTTTCAGTTTTAGTAGAATCAAAAAATACTGGATAAACACCACGGTATAGCGCAGTTTGTCCTAGTGTACTGGCATGGCGAGATAACGAGTAAATAGGTAAACCTGAGCTAATACGCGACATTAACTTAGCCGTACTACCTGATTCAGTTAAGGTAACAATTGCTTTTACTGAATCTAAGTGGTTTGCTGCATACATAGCCGAAAGGGCGATAGATTCTGCATTACTTGAAAAACGACTGTCTAAACGATGTTTAGAAACATGCGTTTCTTTTTGCGACTCAGCACCTAAACAAACTCGCGCCATAGTTGCAACGGTTTCTTCAGGATAATCCCCCGCGGCTGTTTCAGCCGAAAGCATTACGGCATCAGTACCATCAAGCACTGCGTTGGCAACATCCATTACTTCAGCACGTGTTGGCATTGGATTGTCGATCATCGACTCCATCATTTGCGTCGCAGTAATAACGGTACGGTTTAATGAGCGCGCACGGCGAATAATGAGTTTTTGCTTGCCCATTAGCGCGGCATCACCAATTTCAACACCTAAATCACCGCGGGCAACCATCACCGCATCAGACGCAAGAATAATATCATCAACGGCTTCTTGTGTTTCAACGGCTTCTGCACGTTCAATTTTTGCCAATAACTGCGCTTTTGAACCTGCGGCTTCAGCCAGTGAGCGTACGTAGCGCATATCATCGCCACTGCGTGGGAATGAAACGGCTATATAGTCAACGTCAATTTCTGCAGCTGTAAGTAGGTCTTCTTTGTCTTTTTCTGTAAATGCCGGCGCAGTTAAGCCGCCGCCTAAACGGTTAATCCCTTTATTGTTAGATAAAACACCGCCAACAGTTACAGTACAATGTACTAAGTGGCCAACAACTTCGTTAACGCGTAGCTGAATAAGGCCATCGTTTAACAGCAGTAAATCATTAGCGCTTACATCGTTAGGTAGTTCTTTGTAATCTATACCAACAGCGTTAATATCGCCTTCGCCTAACTCCATTTTTGCATCAAGGGTAAATTTGGCACCAACAGCAAGGGTTACTTTACCTTCTTTAAAGGTAGAAACACGAATTTTAGGGCCTTGTAAGTCAGCAAGAATAGCAATATGTTTACCTAAGCGTTTAGCAATTTCGCGTACCGCTTGGGCGCGGTCTTTGTGATCTTGTGCCACACCGTGCGAGAAGTTTAAACGTACGACATTTGCACCTGCGCAAATAATTTTTTCTAAGTTGTTATCTCTATCAGTAGCAGGCCCTAGTGTCGCGACTATTTTTGTGCGTCTTAGCATTTAATTCTCCTGTATGCTTAATTTTAAGCAGATTGACGGTTATTTTGTTTTATAAAGCAGTTACCATTAGCAGGTAAAGTTTTAGTTATGGGCAATTTTTATTGTATTGCCACTATTATATACAAAATGAATGTGCGATCATTATGACACCGGTGTCAGGGGGCGTCAATGATCTATAAATTTTTAATCTAGCGACTATTTCTCCCCCTGAGTCCGCTGTTGTTTGATATAATTACATTGTGATAAAAGTATATTTTTTTGCTCATGATATAATACACGTGCCAAAGTATTTATTTAAATTAACTAACCAATTAGTTGTTACCGAGGAGGGCACTAAATGCAAGTTGCATTAGTAGGGTTAGGCGTTATGGGGAAAAACCTTGCCCTAAACTTAATTGAAAAGGGCATAACGCTGGTCGCTTATGACAAAAACCCCCATGCGGGTGAAGAGTTATTGAGCTGCGCTAAGTCAGAAGGTTTAGCTGATAAGCTGCACATTGTTTCTGATTTAGGAGACATGGTTAGACGTTTAGAAGCACCGCGTTCTATTTTGTTGCTTGTTCCTGCGGGCGAGTTGGTTGATGCTGTATGCAGTGAGCTCATAGAAGCTGGCGTACAGTGCAGCGATATTATAGTTGACTGTGGTAACAGTAATTATAAAGACGGTATTAACCGCAAGCTTAAATACCAAAATAAATTTGAGTTTGCCACTATGGGGATTTCAGGCGGCGCAGAAGGTGCTCGTCATGGTCCTGCAATGATGGCAAGCGGATCTGAAGGTGGTTGGGAGCGTGTCGAGCCATGGTTTACAAAGGTTGCTGCAAGTTATAAGGGTGAATCATGTTTCGCTCGTGTGGGCCAATCAGCCAGTGGTCACTTTGTAAAAATGGTTCATAACGGCATTGAATATGCGCTAATGCAACTTATTGCTGAAGTGTATCAATTGCTGCGTCATGGCACTGGGCGTTCACCTAAAGAAGTAGCAGAAATTTTTGACGAATGGTCGCAAGAGCATTTAAACAGCTACTTATTGTCTATTTCTAGCCACATATTGTCACTTGAAAATCAAAATAATGTACCACTTGTGGACTTAATTGATAATAAAGTGGGCGCTAAAGGTACAGGTTTATGGACTGCGCAAAATGCATTAGAGCTTGGTATTGCAGTACCGTCTTTAGTAGCTGCAGTGCAAGCACGTCATTTAACGAATGTTTATGACACAACTGCTGCACAAGAGATGACTTACGCCGATAGAGCAACCACTAAAGTTGAAATTGACTTAGTTGAGCTTAAAGATGCATTTACCTTAGCGAGCTTACTTGCTTATCGCCAAGGTTTGGCTTTAATTAAAGGCGCGTCGCGTACGCATCAGTGGAAAGTAGATTTGTCTAAAACACTGCAAACATGGCGTGCGGGTTGTATTATTCGTGCTGATTATTTAGATAGTGTTGCACAAGGCGTTGAATTTATTGACACCCTTGATAAAGAAGTATTTGCACTGCGTAAAATAACAGGCCAAGCAATGATGACAGGCTTAGCGTTTCCGGTGCTTAGCTCATCGCAAACTTACTTTGCTACATTAACCACTCCAAGTAATGGGCATTTAGTACAAGCCCAGCGTGATTACTTTGGTGAGCATGGGGTTAAAACCCATACAGGTGAAGTGTGTCATTTAACAGACCTAGTTGAGATTGACGCGAAAGTACGTTAATCAACCAGAGTGCAGGTTAATTATTAAAACGACAAAAAAGCACGCTAAATTTAGCGTGCTTTTTTAATTTTAAGTCCGCTAAATTAACGGGTTAACTCACCGCGTAAATTGTCTTGCATTAAATGGCGAATTGTCTCTACTTCAAGGTTTTGACTTAATAAGTAATGCAGCTTAGTTAAGCAAGCCTCTAATGTCATATCGTAACCACTGATCACACCTATATTAAGGAGCGCGTTACCCGTTGCATAGCCGCCCATATTTACATGACCTTTTATGCATTGGGTTAAATTTATAATAATAACGCCGCGCTTGCTGGCTTGCTCTAAAATAGTTAAAAATTCAGGATCTTGTGGTGCGTTGCCCACGCCAAAACTTAATAATACCAATGCTTTAATGCTACCGTTTACTAAGCTTTTCACAACCTCGGTACTAATACCCGGATATAAATGCAGCACACCAATAGGCTGCGTTGTAATGGGGGTTACTTGTAAATCGTTTTCAACATAGGGGCTTAATTGGCCTTTTATAAGTTGAATATTAATACCTGAAAGCGCTAAAGGTTCAAGGTTTGGTGAGGCAAATGCATCAAATCCATCGGCATGGGCTTTAGTGGCTCGATTACCACGAAACAACTGATTATTAAAAAATAAGCTTACTTCAGCAATAGGGTAGTTTGCTGCTAAGTACATAGCATTGAGTAAATTCACTTGCCCGTCTGAGCGCAATTGCGACAAGGGAATTTGTGAGCCGGTAACGATTACAGGCTTAGTTAAGTTTTCAAACATAAAAGATAAGGCGGCGGCGGTATACGCCATAGTGTCGGTGCCGTGGAGGACAACAAAGCCATCATAGTCTTGATATTTGTTTTTTATATCATCTGCTATTAACTGCCAGTGAGCAGGCGTCATATCAGAGGAATCAATTAAAGGGCAATACTCGTGAATATCAAAAAGTGGCATTTCTTCACGGTTAAATTCTGCATTATTGACCACAGTCTGAGTTAAGAACCCTTCTGCAGGAATATAGCCGCGACTCGATTTTTTCATCCCAATTGTACCGCCAGTGTAAGCGATGTAAATGCGTTTACGTTTCATAAAAAAGCCCAGTAAAATAACTGGGCTTAGTATAACTTTAAATACAGCTGCTTATAAAGGCAGATGCACTTTTATTGTGCGACAGAGCAAGCTAAACAGCGCGCATAAACACCTTGTGGATCGTTATAATCTTTAAGGTTATCTATTTCACTACTTAAACGCTTAACCACACTTTGTAAGTTAGCTTGCGTTGCAAGAACCGAGGTTGTTGCGTTGTTACTGCCAAGCATAGATTTAACCGACGCATTACCTAAAATATCTTGAATCATTTTTTGTTGCGGGCTCAAGCTTTGTTTAATCGTTTTAACATCGTAATGATTTAGTTTAGCAAGTGCTGCTGCCGCTTTAATTGCGTCTTGCTTATCACCTAGTTTATCGATTAAGCCTAGCTCTTGTGCTTTTGCTGCGATCCATACACGGCCTTGCGCAATATTATCAACTTGCTCAGGTGTCATGTTACGTGCATCTGCAACCACATCTAAAAAGCGTCCGTAGGCCTCCTCAACACTCATTTGAATTACTTGCGCCATTTTGTCATCAAGCGGGCGAGTAATAGAAAACCCAGCCATGTCGGTTGTTGCCACGCCATCCGAGTAAACACCAAGGTTAGATAAGGTGTTTTCAAAGGTCATAAAGGTGCCAAATACGCCAATAGAGCCGGTAATTGTGCTTGGCGCAGCCCAAATTTCATTCGCTGCTGAAGCAATCCAATAACCGCCAGAAGCTGCAACAGAGCTCATTGAAGCAATAACAGGTTTACCTGCTGCTTTAAGTGCTAACACCTCAGCGCGAATAACTTCAGAGGCAAACATACTGCCGCCACCCGAATCAATGCGCAGTACTACGGCTTTAACTTTGTCATCTAAACGTGCATTACGCAGTAGTGCAGCTGTAGAGTCGCCGCCAATTTCGCCGGCTTTGCGCTCACCATCTACAATTGTACCTCTAGCAACAACTACCGCGACTTTTTCTGTCATTGGGTTATCAAATACAACAGGGGGCTTAACTAGGCTTAAATATTGACGAAATGAAACTTGTTTAAAAGTTTTGCCTTTTTCATCAGCGCCAACTAAATCAATTAACTGTTGGCGAACTTGTTGATTGGTTTTTAATGTGTCGACCCATTGATTATCTAGCGCATATTGACCCGCGTCGCCATTTGCAGCTGTCATTTTTGCTAAAAATACATCCATGGTTTCGTCAAAGTTTGATTCATCAAAAGGACGTACTGCAGCAACATCTTGTTTGTATTCATTCCAAAGTGCTGTTAACCATACGCGGTTAGCTTCTTTAGCTGCATCCGACATGTCATTGCGAATAAACGGCTCAACTGCCGATTTAAACGTACCAACACGGAATATATGCTGCGTTACTTTTAACTTTTCAAGTGCTTCTTTAAAGTACAGTGGGTACATACCAAAGCCTTCAATTGCTACACTGCCATAAGGGTGCATAGCGACTTCATCTGCATGTGCTGCAATGTAGTATTGAGCTTGAGTGTAGTAATAACCAGAGGCAATAACCTTTTTACCCGTTTGTTTAAATGCTTCAAGTGCCTTGGTAATTTGTTTTAATTTATTTAAATGCGCTTTTGGCATTTCTTGTAAATCTAACAGTATTATGCTGATGCGGTCGTCTTTTGCGGCTTCGTTAATAACCTCAACTATATCATCGAGTAAAATTTCACCCGGTGATTCAGCGTTTGAAGTAGCATCACTAATTGCTGCTTCAATAGGATCTATATAGGTTTTTTCTTCAACAATAGGGCCGTTAAGATTTAGTCTAAGTACTGAGCCATTTTCTACAATTATTTTATCGCCGTCACTTGAAAGAGACACAATAAAAACAATAACCAGTAATAAAAATAAAATGTTGAGTATTAAACGACGAGAAAAATTTATCCCAGTCCAAATACCTTTAAATACTTTTGCAATCAAAATAGATCCTTAATTTGGTACAACTAATACATTACAAGCATCTTAGCTCAGAATATAAATAAATTTAACTGCTAAATCGTAACGAAGTATTTATAAAGCTAATTATGCCACTGTTGCTATTCACATTTTTATCAATATAAACTTCAGTTGCACTTTTTGAAATTAAAAAAGTAGGCTTGTAATAGCCGAAAAATGGGTATTGTTAGCCTAATGTGCAACAGTTTATTAAAATACTAAGTTCAGATATTGCTTATTGGTCGGTATTAAAGCAGAATTGATCAATGCACACAGGTTAGACCAGTTAATGGGGCACAGGATGTTAGAACAACAATTACAATTAAAACACACACAATTACGTAACCGCTTAGTAATGGGCTCAATGCACACCGGTCTTGAAGAAGGTTGGCATAACCGCAAACGCCTACGTGCTTTTTACGAAGCACGTGCTAAAGGTGGTACTGCCATGTTAATTACCGGGGGCTATAGCCCAAATTTACGCGGTAAATTAACGCCTATTTCGTCATCCTTTAATAGCTATTACGATGTTTTTAAACATCGTGCTTACACCAATGCAGTACACAAGCATGGTGGTAAAATATGTTTGCAACTACTTCATGCCGGGCGTTATGCGTATCACCCTTTTAATCAAGCTCCGAGCGCAATTAAAGCACCTATAAGTCCTTATAAGCCAAAGGCAATGTCGTTAAGCTCAATTAAAAAAACTATTAAAGACTTTGCACATTCAGCCTACATGGCTGAAAAAGCAGGCTACGATGGCGTAGAAGTAATGGGCTCTGAAGGGTATTTAATTAATGAGTTTATGGCACCGCATACGAATAAACGAGATGATGAGTTTGGTGGCAGTTTAGAAAATAGAATGCGTTTAGCCGTTGAAATAGTTAAAGCGGTTAGGGCTAAGGTATCGGAGCAGTTTTTAATTATTTTTAGACTGTCGGTAATGGATTTAATTCCTAATGGTTCTACCCCTGAAGAAGTAACTATTCAAGCGCTTGAACTTGAAAAAGCGGGTGTTGATATTTTTAATACAGGAATAGGGTGGCACGAAGCGCGAGTTCCTACAATTGCAAGTATGGTTCCGCCTGGGGCGTTTAAAGAAGCATCAAAACGCTTAAAAGATGTAATTAAAGTACCCGTTATCGCGGTAAACCGTATTAACACCCCAGAAATAGCTAACGAAATACTAAACGCAGGCGATGCCGACTTAATTTCGATGGCGCGGCCATTACTGGCTGATCCGGAGTTTTTTAATAAATATAATAATCAGTTATCAAAGCATATTAATATTTGTATAGGGTGTAACCAAGGGTGTCTGGATCACGTATTTAAAGGCAAACGTGCTACTTGTTTAGTTAACCCACAAGCGGCTTTTGAACTCGACTACCCACTAGAAAAAACGACTAAAGCTAAAAAGGTATTAGTAGTTGGTGCAGGGCCTGCGGGTTTATCATCAAGTTGTTATTTGGCAGAAAAAGGCCATACAGTAACGCTGATAGATCAAAAAATGCAAATGGGTGGGCAATTCAATTTAGCCATGCAAATACCTGGGAAAGAAGACTTTAATCATACCTTAGCGTATTACACTAATGAGCTTGAACGTTTAAACGTAACGGTTGAGTTAGGTAAAGCATACAACGACAGCATGCTTGCACACTATGATGACATTGTATTTGCCACAGGGGTAAGGCCGCGTGAGGCAAGTATTGAATGCAGTGATGGTAAACGCGTATTTGCCTACGATGAAGTTATTCGTGGTGAAGTAGAGTTAGGTAAGTCAATTGCTATATTAGGCGCCGGTGGAATCGGGTTTGATATGGTGGCTTTTTTAAGCGAGCAAAAGTCGCAAAGTATTAGTGACTTTAAAAGCCAGTGGGGTATTGAGTGCGAACCTAAACCCCATAAAGATGCTCGCCAACTGTACATGCTAAAACGCAGTGCAGGTCGCTTTGGTAGTGATTTGGGTAAAACAACAGGCTGGATCCATCGCCAAGTAGCTAAGCAACATAGCGTTAAACAAATTGCTGATTGTCAGTATCATAGTTTTGATAAAAATGGTTTAACCATTACAGTTGCAGGAGATAAGCAAGTATTAGCTGTAGATACTGTGATTGCCTGTATTGGTCAGGTTTCTAATAATGAAGTATTGGCAAAGCAAAGCGACAACGCCAAAGTGCATGTTATTGGGGGCGCTAAGCTTGCCACCGCAATTGATGCTAAACGTGCTATTTATGAAGCGCTGCAAATTGCCAGAGAAATATAACATTTTGGCTTAGCCAATAGGCTAGTCTAACTTGTTATAACCAATTGGCTACTGCATACTATACCCCGCTATTTAGGCGGGGTATAAGTTTATCCCGCCTGTTAATATACAGCTTAGGCTGTTTATCTATTATTCTCGCTAAAATAAGCACTGATATTACAGCGCTTTATTTTTCTATGTTAAATCAATGCTATGCTAGCTTTTATTTTGAGAGATGGTTATGAACGCGATTGAATTATTATTGACCCGTCAATCTGACGCCAAATTAACAGAGCCAGGCCCAAATGAAGAACAACTCGCGGTGATCCAGCAAGCCGCGCTACGTGTTCCCGACCATGGTTGTATTGCACCTTGGCAATTTATTGTTGTACAAGGCGATGCGCGCCATAAATTAGGCGACATTTTTCAGCAAAGTGCAATTGCAGAGCAACAAGCCGAAAAAATGATTGAGCGCACTAAAGAGCACCCGTTGCGCGCGCCTATGATTATTATTGCTATAGCAAAGTATCAAGAACACCCAAAAGTTCCGCGAATTGAGCAAATACAAAGCGCAGGGTGTAGCGTATTTGCTATGCAACAAGCGGCTTTTGCACAAGGGCTTAGTGGTATTTGGCGAACTGGTTTTTTTGCGCAAAGCCCTGCAGTTAAACAGGCATTAAAATTAAATGAGCAAGACGAAATAGTGGGCTATTTGTATTTAGGCACACCGGCTGTTGATTGTAAAAAGTCGCCTCGTCATAAAACTGTTGATTTTTTCAGCTACTTATAAAATAAGATGAACTTTTTGCCCTACTTATACTCATACACCATTAACGCTTGTATGTTAGAGTGGATGTGTAAGTGACCAGAACTCTTTATAATAAATCTATCTCTAGCAGCTATTTTCAACGCTAGAGAAAATAAGTTTAAATATCATTATTATTAAATGTGTTAGTAAATACCTTAACCAGAGTTCAGGTTAAGTAGTTTAGCTGTGAGAAGTGCTAGGATGCGTAATCTATAAAACTCCTTCTGCAGTTTGTTTTTTAATCGATTGTTTTTTGATAAAGTATGGAAAGTCTTAATAAAAACAAAGATAAAGAAGACGAAATTAATGGGAAATTTATTTTTACGTGAAAAAGAAAGTTGGCTAGCCTGGTCTTTTTGGGGCGCCATAGGTGCTTTTATAACCCTTTATGTTGCAATGAGTACCAGTAAAGCACATTTTATTGTTGCCTCATCAATGGGTGTGTTAGTTGTTTTAACCTGGTGGATGCAACAATCTAAACGCTATGACTTTGGTCGTGCATTTAAAATATGTTGTTATGTGTTATTGCTCACCGTATTGCCTGCATTTTTGGTTGTAGTAGTGCCTAGTGATGATTTAAATCGATTTGATTTAATATTTCAAAGTGCAACATTTTTAACTTTAAGTTTATTTGTGTGTTTGCTTTGTTCTTGGATTGCACGCAGACCAAAGCAATATTACTAAAATAAACTCCTTTGTTAAATTTAGCTGTTGCTAAATTAATAATTGGTATTTAAATACATTGCTTTAATTTTAAGCATAAAATTATTTTTAACGATTTTATGCTTTTAAGCCTTTACAAGTTTGTCATTTACCCCTATTATTCGCGCCGTGCGGAGAGATGGCAGAGTGGTCGAATGCACCGGTCTTGAAAACCGGCATGGGTTTATAGCCCATCTAGGGTTCAAATCCCTATCTCTCCACCATTATTTAAAAAAACCGCCTTATTGGCGGTTTTTTGCTTTGTGGAACTTGTATGTCAAAATCAACTAACCTTTCAACCTCACAGCAATTAATTAAACACGTTTTATTATGGATTGTGTTTGCTTATTGTTATCAAAGTGCAATAAGTTTATTAGTCAAAATGGCGCTTGATGCGCAACCAAATAACCCTGTTATTACCGCCTTTGTTTATGCCCTCGGTTTTAATATTTTAGTGGCTCATTTAATTACTAAATACGATAAATTTTGGCCAGTTATTGGCTCAGTATTTATAGGTTTAGTTGGGCTTGTGGTAATTCCATTTTTATTATTTGGTGCTAGTGGATTACTCACTTTAGCGCTACTTGCTGGAATTTTATGCAGTTTACCAGTGAGTACCTATATTGTTGGCCTAATTAAAGTAAAACACAGCAAAAACTAGCCCCAAAGCGGGTTTATTTTGTGATAGCATAGTCGCGTCTTTTAACTAACAAAACGTGAAAAACACATTATGTCAGATAATTTTACTACAGATGCTGAAAAAGCAAGTTACGGTATTGGCTTACAAATGGGTGAGCAACTTAAGTCTAATCCTTTTGAAGGCTTAAACCTAAATTCAGTGTTTGAAGGCATGAAAGATGCGTACGCAGGTAGCGCTTTTCAAGTTGAGATCCCTGAGATCCAAGCTGCTTTTGAAAAAATCAATGAAGAAATTCAAGCTCGTCGCGAGCAAGAATCACAAGTACTTGCTGCTGAAGGCATTGCATTTCTAGAAGAAAATGCAAAACGTCCTGAAATCACAGTGACTGAATCAGGTCTTCAATACGAAGTAATTACTACAGGTGAAGGCGACAAGCCAACAGCTGAGTCTACAGTACGTGTTGATTACCACGGTACATTAATTAACGGTACTGTTTTTGATAGCTCATACGAGCGCGGTCAACCTGCTGAATTCCCAGTAGGTGGCGTGATCAAAGGCTGGACTGAAGCATTACAAATGATGCCAGCGGGTACTAAATGGCGTCTTTACGTTCCTCATGACCTTGCTTATGGTGAACGTGGTGCCGGTGCTGCAATCGCACCTTACTCAACACTAGTATTTGATGTTGAGTTACACGAAATTATTGCTTAAGTATTCTTAAGCAATAAATAAAAAACCGCATTCATTAAATTGAATGCGGTTTTTTTGTGTCTTACCGGTATATTTAACTTTTTCTATTGCTCATTTATTTCTTTTTGTGAAAAGTATTTAAAGTGAGATATGTATAAATAGGATATAAAACACTGCACTTTAGCAAGCAATAAATATGCCCCAGCATAGCAAGGGGCTTATTAATGATTAGCGGTAATTAAAGTATATTGTTAAAAGTAGCCGCGAATACCAAAGCGGAAGCTTCTACCTGGTAATGGGGCGGTGTCTTTAATAAATGAGCTATGTACAAAGCCAAGCTCATCAGTAATATTATCAACGTTGATATACAGTTGTGTATCAAGGTTACCTAAATCTAGCTGATAGTTAGCTTGTGCATCAAATAAAGTATAACCATCGGTTTTAGTCTCATAGGCGGTAATATCGGTTTGTGAAAAATAATGGGTACCGGTTAATGCGAATTGCCAATTACCTAAGTTGTATTGCAACTCAGAGCCTAATTTATTAGCAGGGATACGAGGTAAGTTTTCATCGTCTTGCTTGAGTTTTGCTCGCGTAGAGTCACCAAATACTTTAACCAAGGTGCTTGCGTTAACTTTATAATGCGCATCAAACTCTAAGCCATACAGCTCGGCGTCTTTACTGGTAAACTGATACACCGCCACACCATGGTCGTGGCCGTTATCAGCCGCTTCTAAACCATGTTCTTCATCAAATACTAAGCCAGTATTTTCTTGAAAGTAAAAGTTTTTAATATCATTATAAAAAAAGTTTACAGAGTAACCAAAGTCACCGCTAAAGCGTCTAAAACCTAAATCAATATTGGTTGAGGTTTCTTGTTTGATATTCTCGGGTTCAAAATGCGCTTCACCGTCTTCAATATGATAGCCTAGGCCAAGCTCATAGGTACCAGTTGCAATGTGTAAGCCATTAGATAATAGCTCTGCAGAGAGCGGGGCACGTTCTGAGTGTGAAAGACTCATTGCCATACTATATCCAGGGGTATATTGCCAAATAGCACCCATTGAAGCGCTAAGGTTAGTAAAGCTTTTAGTGTAGTCAAGTACTTCAGCATTGCTTGTTTGCGTGTCATCATGGCTATGCTGATGCGTTGCTATTTGGCTTTTTATTTTATAGTCTTCAACTCGCGCACCTAACTCAATAGTTACATCACCAAACTCACGTTCTTCTAATAAATATAAAGCATTAGTGGTCGTTACACTGGCTGGCGTAAATGCTTCTTCGCCGTTGGCATCATAATCAGAATCACTGTAGTGATAACCCACCATGCCATGCCAATTGGCAAACTTATGCTCTACGTTTAAGCGTGCTTCAGTGGTTTTGTTTTTAAATGTAGTGCCTATTTCACCATTTTCAATTTCACTGTGTAAGTAATCTGTATAGCCTAAGCGCAAATTAATGGTTTCAATCCAATTATTATGTAGCGCATAGCTTAATAGACCTTGCCAGCGATCTTGCTCTAACTGGGCAAAAACAGGTGTTTCTTCATGTGCTTCATCACTATGGGCATCGCCGTCGGCTGCATGATCATGTTCATGTCCGTGATCATGCTCATGACCTGGAATACCATAATCCGTTTTTATTTTACCGTAAGAAAACCCAACCGTTAAATGCTCACCTACGTAGCTAGTACCAAAGTTAACGGTTTCACTGTCGATAAAGGTGTTTTCTACAGAATCTTTACTTTCAACATCACCATCTTCGTGAAGCTGGTTAAATCGTGGTGTTTGATAGTCATCGCCGCTGCGTTTAGTGCCATCAAAATGAAAGTTAAAATTATTATAACCCGTCTCTAACTTTGCAGCGTAGGTATTCGCGTTGGATACCGAATCGTGACTGTATTCTACTGCACCGGTTAATTCATCTATATTACTCGTAGGAATGCGGTTATCAACTACGTTTACCACACCACCAATAGCACCAGAGCCATACAGTAGGGTACTTGGGCCACGTAGTACTTCTATTTGTTCAGCAGCTAAGCTGTCGCTAGAAGTAGCATGATCAGGGCCAATACGCGATGCATCACTGCTGTCTAAGCCATTTTGCATAATTTTAACCCGAGGGCCATCTAAGCCACGAATAATTGGGCTTGATGAAACAGGGCCAAAATAACTCGCGTTAACTCCCGGTAAGCCTTTTAGGGTTTCGCCAAGCGTTGGCTTTGACTTGTTTCTTAGCTCATCACCAGAGAGTACATTTACCGGAGAAATCATTTCTAAGCTACTTTTGTGCAAGGCCGATGCAAACACAACTACAGTTTCAATAGAGGTTGGCTTTAAAGCAATTGCAATATTGTTTGATGACTCGGTTACCGTAATGCGTGAATCGCTATAGTTATCTTTGCTAATATGCAGCTGGCCGCTCGCATCAAGCTCAATGGCAAACTCGCCAAGCTTGTTGGTTTTAACGCTTTGAGATTTACCGTGTACATGAATAGTGGCGTTTTCAATAGGTTGATTTTTTTCATCTGTTACTTTGCCATTAACAGTGGCAGCAAGTGCAGAGTGAGAGCATAAAACAGAAAAAATTGCAGAAGAAATTAATGTTAGCTTAGTCATGAGTCTTTAAGTTCGTGGTTGTTATGTTGTGATATAATATAACACTACAAAAGCGACGGTTCAATGATGTTATAGTATAACCTTATCGATTTTAGTAATTAATTAGCAAGGAAATCTTCAAGACTTTGATTATTAAGGATTTATAAAGGTTAGTTAATTTAGTTTATGAATATGCTTTTTATAAAGGGCTAAAAAGTACTTTTAAACTAAGTGGTTTAAAAGTACTTAAAACTGATTAGAGAGTGATTTTTAGACTGTTTGGTTTAAATGAAGTTGAAGTTAAAGTTTAATATGTATGTCGCCATTAGGTTTGCAGCAGCACAACAGTATTTCGCCGTCGCGTACAAACGCTAGAGGCTCTTCATTATAATCAACTTTACCTGACACTAAAGTCGCTCTGCAGGCACCGCAATAGCCTTCGCGGCATTGAAAGGCCACTTCTATCTGTTGAGATTCTAGGCAGTGTAAAACAGAAGGGCAGCCAGTGCTAAATTCTATGCACTGGCTGTTATCTGCAAGCGTAATGCTTGCAGTAGGTCGATCAGTCATTATAAATCAAAGTCACCAAATTCAGAGGCATCAACTTGCGAGTCTATTTGACCAACAAGGTAGGAGCTAATTTCAGCTTCTTGTGGTGCTACTTGCACGTTATCTGACACCAACCAAGAGTTTATCCATGGGATAGGATTACTGTTGTTTTTAAACTGTGCAGGAAAACCAATGGCTGTCATTCGAGCGTTGGTAATGTATTCAACGTACTGACATAAAATGTGTTTATTTAAGCCAATCATTGAGCCATCTTTGAATAAGTACTCGGCCCATTCTTTTTCTTGCTCTGCAGCGTCCACAAACATTTTAATTGCTTCGTCGCGGCACTGCGCGGCAACAATCGCCATTTCTGGATCGTCTTTACCGTCTTGCATAATATTTAAAATATGCTGAGTGCCAGATAAATGTAGCGCTTCATCGCGGGCAATAAGCTTGATTATTTTAGCGTTACCTTCCATCAATTCACGCTCAGCAAACGCAAACGAGCAGGCAAAGCTGACATAAAAACGAATCGCTTCTAAAATATTTACCGACATCATTGCCAGGTAAAGTTTCTTTTTCAGCTCAAATAAATTAACAACAACAGATTTACCGTTAATCTCGTGTTTGCCTTCACCGTATAAATTGTAAAGCGACACTGAGTTAATTAAATCATCGTAGTATTTTGTTACCGCATCGGCACGTTCACTAATTTTATCATTGCTAACTATGTCATCAAAAATAAGTTCAGGTGCTTGGGTAACATTACGAATAATATGCGTGTACGAGCGGCTATGAATCGTTTCACTAAACGCCCACGTTTCTATCCATGTTTCTAACTCTGGTAGCGATACAATAGGTAGTAGGGCCACGTTTGGTGAACGCCCTTGTACGCTATCAAGCAATGTTTGATATTTTAAGTTACTTAAAAATATATGCTTTTCATGATCAGGTAATGCTTGAAAGTCTAAGCGGTCTTTGCTTACGTCTACTTCTTCTGGGCGCCAAAAAAACGAAAGCTGCTTTTCAATTAGTTTTTCAAAAATAGGGTATTTTTGTTGATCATAACGAGATACGTTAACGGTTTGGCCAAAAAACATTGGCTCTTCCATTTGGTTATTATGTTTACGACTAAAGGTAGTATAAGACATGTTTATCACTCAAAAAACTATCAGAATAAAGCGGGCTTAGTGCCCGCTTAAAATAAAAACTCAAAAATTAAATTTTACACGCGCCGCCTGCGCAATCATCATCTTCAAGATCCGGTGTATCTTCTTGTGCATCAGATGCACCATCGCGGGTATTGTGATAGTACAAGGTTTTAACACCCAATTTGTAGGCGCTAAGCAAATCTTTTAATAAGACTTTCATCGGTACGCGACCGCCTTCAAACTTACCAGGATCATAATTTGTATTGGCCGAAATAGACTGGTCAATAAATTTTTGCATTATACCCACAAGTTGTAAGTAACCATCGTTTGAAGGAATATCCCACAGTAACTCGTAGTTATCTTTTAAACGTTCATATTCAGGTACAACTTGCTTTAAAATACCGTCTTTACTTGCTTTAACGCTAATATGACCACGTGGTGGCTCAATACCGTTTGTTGCGTTAGAAATTTGCGACGATGTTTCTGATGGCATTAGCGCACTTACTGTTGAGTTACGCATACCGTGCTCTTTAATGCTGGCACGTAATGCATCCCAATCAAGGTGTAGTGGCTCATCACAAATTTTGTCAAGATCTCGCTTGTACGTATCTGTTGGCATTATACCTTGAGAGTAGGTTGTTTCGTTAAACTTAGGACATGCACCACGCTCTTTAGCAAGCTCGTTTGATGCTTTCATTAAGTAGTATTGAATCGCTTCAAATGTTTTGTGCGTTAGTGCATTTGCGCTGCCATCTGAATAACGCTTACCGTTTTTAGCTAGGTAGTATGCGTAGTTAATTACGCCTATTCCTAGAGTACGACGACCCATAGTGGCATTTTTTGCAGCCGGTACTGGGTAGTCTTGAAAATCAAGTAAGTTATCTAAAGCGCGTACAGCAAGCTCAGCCAATTCTTCAAGTTCATCTAGTGACTCAATAGCCCCTAAGTTAAATGCAGAGAGTGTACATAGCGCAATTTCGCCTTCTTCGTCGTTTACGTTATCCAACGGCTTAGTTGGTAATGCAATTTCTAAACATAAATTAGATTGGCGAATAGGTGCCACTTTAGCAATGAACGGGCTGTGCGTATTACAGTGGTCAACGTTTTGTAAGTAAATACGACCGGTACTTGCACGTTCTTGCGCAAACATTGAGAACAGTTCAATAGCTTTAATGCGTTTTTTACGAATTGATTCGTCTTGTTCGTATTTTACGTAAAGCGCGTCAAACTCGTCTTGGTCTTCAAAAAATGCATCGTAAAGGCCTGGCACATCAGAGGGGCTAAACAAGGTAATGTAGTCGTCTTTAATTAAACGCGAGTACATTAGTTTATTAAACTGTACGCCGTAATCTAAATGACGCACGCGGTTGTCATCAACCCCGCGGTTATTTTTAAGTACTAACAAGTTTTCTACTTCTAAATGCCAAAGCGGGTAGAACAAGGTTGCTGCGCCGCCACGTACACCGCCTTGCGAACAGCTTTTAACCGCTGTTTGAAAGTGCTTATAAAAAGGAATACAACCCGTATGGTACGCTTCGCCATTGCGAATATGGCTACCCAGTGCACGAATGCGACCTGCGTTAATGCCAATGCCGGCACGTTGCGATACGTATTTAACAATTGCAGACGAGGTGGCGTTAATTGAATCAAGGCTGTCGCCACACTCTATTAATACACACGAGCTAAACTGGCGTGTTGGCGTACGAACACCTGCCATAATTGGCGTAGGCAGTGAAATTTTAAACAATGAAATCGCATCGTAAAAACGTTTTATATACGCAATACGTGTATCGCGAGGGTAGTCAGCAAACAAGCTAGCTGCGACTAAAATATATAAAAACTGCGCGCTTTCATAAATCTCACCGGTTACACGGTTTTGAACTAAGTATTTACCTTCAAGCTGTTTAACCGCAGCATAACTAAAGTTAAGGTCACGGCTGTGATCTAGGTATTCGTCTAATTCGTCAAGCTCTTGCTCGGTGTAATCTACCAGTAGGTGAGCGTCGTAGCGTTTGTCGCCAACCATTTTTGTTACATGATCAAATAAACGTGGTGGCTCAAATTGGCCATACGCTTTTTTACGTAAATGGAATACAGCTAAACGTGCTGACAAATACTGATAATCAGGAGATTCTTTTGAAATCTGATCGGCTGCAGCTTTAATGATGGTTTCGTGAATATCTTTAGTACGAATACCGTCGTAAAATTGAATGTGTGATTTTAATTCAACTTGCGAAACCGAAACGTTATTTAACCCTTCGGCGGCCCATTCAATAACGCGATGGATCTTGTCAAGATCAAGTGGCTCTTTACGGCCGTCACGTTTGCTTACAGATAACTGTTGGTTCATAGTTTTGCCTGTATTCCTTGGAAATTAAGTATTTTGACCAATGATTAATACTCCAAAATAACAGAGTATCTATTCATTTATTATTGTTTACACCAATTCAGGCGATTTTATTGAATAACATTTAGCCACAATATCTGGTGTTGTTCAAATTAGAGATCACAAGATAGTGTGGTCCGCGTTGTTTTGCAAGGGACAGAATTGCCCCTAATTGTGGATAACGTCGGGATAACACATTTGTGTTAGTAAGCATTAACCTTCGAACATTCGGTTAAGTTGAAATTTACAAAAATCAACTAAGGATCTACTAAATTTACGCTTTTTAAAAATATATTTTGACTGCTTTTTTTATCAGCAGGCTTTGTGTGAAAACTAACACAATCACAATATATAGTGTTTAATAATTAACATAGCACTATATATGGTTAAAACCTTCAATAGGGCTTTGCCAATTAAAATCGGCCTGCCAGCTCAAAACTTCGGTTAAGTTAGGCACGTAACCCCAAAGTGCGGTTGCGGTGTGCATACCTGCCGCTTTACCTGCTTGAATGTCACGCAAAGCATCGCCAATGTACAAGCAACGATTTGGTGCAACGCCCATTAGCTTGGCACAATGTAGTAAAGGTAAAGGCGAAGGTTTAGCTTCAGCTAAAGTATCGCCACTGATAACCACGCAGGCATTTTTTAAAGCAGGGATCGCGGCCACTAAAGGGTCGGTTAAAAATCCGGGTTTGTTAGTCATGATCCCCCATTTGATGTTTTTTCGCTCCAGTTCGATAAGTAGTGGCTCAATACCAGCAAAGCACGTGGTGTGTTTGGCTATGTTAGCCGCGTAGGCATCAATTAATTGCTTAACGAGTTGTGCTTGCGGTTGCTCACCCCATTTATCTTTAAAACCGACCTCTAACAAGGCTGCTGCGCCATTAGATGCTGCAGCGCGATATACCTCACGACTTACTGTATCTAATTGCTGCGAACGCAGTACGGTATTTAAAGCTGCACCTAAGTCATCAGCGGTATCGAGTAAAGTGCCATCTAAGTCAAATAAAAAAGCATCGTACTCTATAGTAGGTGACGTTGATTGAGAGCTGACCATTACGCTAACTTCTCAAAATGCAGAATATAATTTACGCTTACGTCGGTATTAAGCGAGTACTGCTTAGATAATGGATTATAAGATAACCCAGCACTGGCGCGCACTTTTAAACCCGCTTGTTCAGCCCAGGCAATTAACTGTGCTGGTTTAATAAACTTTTTGTGATCGTGAGTGCCTTCAGGCACCATTTTTAATAGCTTTTCTGCACCAATAATGGCGTACAAATAGGCTTTAGGGGTTTTATTAAGTGTTGAAAAAAACACATCAGCGCCGGGTTTTGCAAGCTCTGCAACAGCATGAATAATAGAAGCCGGATCGGGTACATGCTCCAGCATTTCCATACAGGTTACTACATCAAAGCGAGCAGGGTGCTCGGATGCATATTGTTCAGCAGGTACTTTAATATACTCTACATGTACGCCTGTCTCTAGGCTGTGTAATTTGGCAACAGTTAAAGGCTCTTGCCCCATATCTATTCCAGTTACCTTTGCCCCCATGCGCGCCATGCTCTGGCTTAAAATACCGCCGCCACAACCTACATCTAGTGTTTCTTTGTCAAATAAACCGCCAGTTTTATTAGCTATAAAGTCTAAACGTAAGGGGTTTATTTCGTGAAGCGGTTTAAATTCCCCGTCTAAATCCCACCACCGCTCTGCGATGGCCTCAAATTTTGCAATTTCTGCGTGATCTACATTTTGATGTTCGGTCATAAAATACTTCCTCGTCAATCTGGGGGCATTATATAGGGCTAAATTGGTAAATCGCAAAGTTTTGCGCCTGTAAATCTAAATAAATTGTGGTAGCATGTTTCTTTAGCAATAATAACAAATTCTCTTGATACCTAATAGTGGGTGTTTAAGAGCTGATACTGAAGGAATGTGATATCAATGACTGATCTCGCCCATGGCATTCTGCCAGTCAATATTGAAGACGAGTTAAAAAACTCCTACTTAGATTACGCAATGAGCGTAATTGTAGGACGTGCATTACCAGACGTGCGTGATGGCTTAAAACCTGTTCACCGCCGCGTTTTGTTTGCAATGAACGAGCTTAGTAATGATTGGAACAAGCCTTACAAAAAATCGGCACGTGTTGTCGGTGACGTAATCGGTAAATACCACCCACACGGCGATAGTGCTGTTTACGACACTATAGTACGTATGGCACAGCCATTCTCACTGCGTTATATGCTAGTAGATGGTCAAGGTAACTTCGGTTCGGTTGATGGTGATTCAGCAGCGGCAATGCGTTATACAGAAGTACGTATGGCAAAAATGTCGCATGAATTATTAGCCGATCTTGAAAAAGAAACGGTTGATTTCGTTCCTAACTACGACGGCACTGAGCAAATCCCTGACGTTTTACCAACCAGAGTTCCTAACTTATTAGTAAACGGTTCATCGGGTATTGCGGTAGGTATGGCAACAAACATTCCACCTCATAACTTAACTGAAGTGGTAAATGGCTGTTTAGCACTCATTCAAAACCCTGAATTATCTATTTTAGAGTTAATGGATTATATCCCGGGCCCAGATTTTCCAACTGCTGCAATTATCAACGGTAAAAAAGGCATAGAGCAAGCCTATTTAACTGGCCGTGGTAAAGTGTACATGCGTGCCCGCGCTGAAATAGAAGTAGATGAAAAAACGCATCGTGAAACTATCATTGTTCACGAAATACCTTATCAAGTTAACAAAGCGCGCCTAATTGAAAAAATTGCCGAGCTGGTTAAAGATAAAAAAATTGAAGGTATTAGTGCACTACGTGATGAATCAGATAAAGACGGTATGCGTATCGTTATTGAGATTAAACGTGGTGACGTAGGCGAAGTTATTTTAAATAATTTATATGCGCAAACGCAGTTACAAACTGTGTTTGGTATGAATATGGTTGCGTTAATTAACAACCAGCCTAAGTGCTTTAATTTAAAAGAAATGCTTGAAGAGTTTATTATTCACCGCCGTGAAGTAGTAACTCGTCGTACTGTTTTTGATTTACGCAAAGCGCGTGACCGTGCACATATGCTAGAAGGTTTAGCAATTGCACTGGCAAACATCGACCCAATTATTGAGCTTATTCGTAATTCACCAACACCTGCTGAAGCAAAAGTTGCTTTAACAGCGCGTTCGTGGGAATTAGGTAACGTAAAAGCCATGCTTGATAAAGCAGGCGAAGACAACGTTGCCCGCCCAGATTGGTTAGCTGCTGAGTTAGGTATTCGCGATGGTCAATACTTTATTTCTGAGCAACAAGCTCAAGCAATCCTAGATTTACGCTTACATAAGCTAACGGGTTTAGAACACGAAAAGATTCTAACTGAATACCAATCGTTATTAGATTTAATTGCTGAGCTTTTACATATTTTGGCAACACCAGAGCGTTTAATGGAAGTTATTCGCGATGAGTTAGTTGAAATTAAAGCGCAATATGGTGATGAGCGTCGTACTGAAATAAATGCCGCAGCACACGATATCAGCCTTGAAGATTTAATTACCGAAGAAAACGTAGTAGTAACGCTTTCTCACGAAGGTTATGTTAAGTATCAGGCTCTGTCTGATTACGAAGCGCAGCGTCGTGGTGGTAAAGGTAAATCGGCAACGAAGATGAAAGATGAAGATTTCATTGAACGTTTATTAGTTGCTAATACGCACGATACTATATTGTGTTTCTCAACGGCTGGTCGTTTATATTGGCTTAAAGTGTATCAGTTACCACTTGCAAGTCGTGCAGCGCGCGGCAAACCAATTGTTAACTTATTGCCACTTGAGGCAGATGAACGTATTACCGCTATATTGCCAGTACGCGAGTATGCAGAAGATAAATACATCTTTATGGCAACCGCATTTGGTACAGTGAAGAAAACACCACTAACGGCATACAGTCGTCAACGTGCAAGCGGTATTATTGCGGTTAACCTAAATGAAGGCGATAGCCTAATTGGTGTTGATGTTACCGATGGCAGCAACGAAATTATGTTGTTTACCGATGCAGGTAAAGTAGTACGCTTTAAAGAAGCAGAAGAAACAACGGTTGTTGATGAAAACGGTAACCCAGTACTAGACGAAGAAGGTAACCCTGAGATTCGCTTCAAAGGTGTTCGTCCTATGGGTCGTACAGCTACAGGTGTTCGTGGTATTAAAATGCCTGAAGGACAACGCGTAGTATCGTTAATTGTGCCTAAAACAGATGGTGCTATTTTAACCGTGACTGAAAACGGCTACGGTAAACGTACTTTACTTGAAGACTACCCAGCGAAGAGTCGTGCGACTCAAGGTGTAGTGTCTATTAAAGTAAGTGAGCGTAATGGTGCGGTTGTAGGTGCTGTACAAGTTGACGATAACGATGAAATAATGATTATTTCAAATCGTGGTACCTTAGTACGAACTCGCGTTAATGAAGTTTCTACGGTTGGACGTAACACGCAAGGTGTTATTTTGATCAGAACTATTGACGAAGAGCAAGTAGTTGGTTTACAACGTATAGAAGAGATTGAAGTTACCGAAAGTGACTTAATTGATATCGAAGACGTCGAAACAGTTGATACGGTTATTGATGAAGTAGCGGATGATAATCCTCCTTCAGAATAATTGAGATTAAAAAAGCGGCCTTGGCCGCTTTTTTTAATGGTGTTGAATAAAATTAATATTAATAATACTGCGCAATAAAATAATTTTTACAATAGCAAAAAGACTCAATTGCAAGACGTTAATTTATATATATAGTTGTTCTCAGTAATTGTTTTATATTGCTCTGTTTGCTGCATTAATGCAGCTTTATAGGTAATGAAGGCTTTAATACTATGAGTGAGGCTATAGCCCACTTAATGATCACAGCTTTAATTTAATGTGTATAACCTGATTGAATGGTAATCGGGTGTATAATTTTTTAATTACTGGAATGAGGAAAAGGTAATGAGTAAGTATAATTTTTGTGCGGGGCCGGCCATGTTACCGCCAGCAGTAATGAAAAAAGCACAACAAGAATTTATAGATTGGCAAGGTTTGGGTGTATCGGTGATGGAAATGAGTCACCGTAGTAAAGAGTTTTTAGCGCTCACTAAAAAATGTGAAGCGAGCCTGCGTCGTTTAATGAATATTAGCGATGAATTTGAAGTGCTGTTTATGCATGGTGGCGGTCGCGGTCAATTTAGTGCTGTGCCATTAAATTTACATCAGGAAAATAAATCAGCGGTTTACTGCGAAAACGGCGTATGGTCAAAAAGTGCAACGGATGAAGCAAATAAGTTTACCCAAACTACCGCTATCGATGTTCGTAACGATACCGATGGTCAATTTTCGATTAAAGCAGTGGCTGACTGGCAGTTGCCTGCAGATGCGTCGTACATTCACTATTGCCCTAACGAAACCGTTGATGGCTTAGAGATTTTTGATGTACCGAGTCATCCAACAGCGCCAATTATCGCAGATATGTCGTCAACTATTTTATCGCGTGAAATTGACGTTAATCAATTTGATTTAATTTACGCTGGCGCACAAAAAAATATAGGTCCTTCGGGCATTGCAATCGTTATCGTACGTAAAACATTACTAGCACGTGAAGGGCTTCCTAAACCAGGTATTTTAGATTATGCACTAGAGGCCAAGCAGGGCAGTATGTTTAATACGCCACCAACATTTGCATGGTATTTAGCGGCTGAAGTATTCCAATGGCTTGAGCAAAATGGTGGTGTAAAAGCCATGGAAGCACAAAATATTGCAAAAGCTGAACTACTTTATAATTTTATCGATAATTCTGATTTTTATTCTAATAAAGTAGCTAAGCATAGTCGCTCGCGTATGAACGTCCCTTTTTGGTTAAATGATGAAAGCTTAAACAGTAAGTTTGTTGCTCAATCAAACGAAGCAGGCTTGCTAGCACTCGAAGGCCATAGAATTGTAGGTGGAATGCGCGCCAGTATTTACAACGCAATGCCACTTGAGGGCGTGCAAGCGCTTGTTGATTTTATGGCTGCTTTTGCAAAGGAAAATAGCTAATGGAACAATTACGCTTAGAACCTATTTCGCGTGTTAATGGCAGCGTCACTCTGCCGGGTTCAAAAAGCTTATCAAACCGTATATTGTTATTAGCGGCATTAGCAAATGGCACTACTGTTGTTGAAAACTTACTTGATAGCGACGATATACGCCATATGTTGGGCGCGTTACAATTATTAGGTGTTAACGTTAGTTTAAACCAAGAGCGAACAGTTGCTACAGTACAAGGTGTTGGTGGGGTATTTAAAACCCCCAGAGAGCCTTTGTTTTTAGGTAATGCAGGCACAGCTTACCGTCCTTTAACCGCTGTACTTGCTGCGGTTGCAGGTGAGTACGAACTGATTGGCGAGCCACGCATGGAAGAGCGCCCAATAGGGCATTTAGTCGATGCGCTGCAAGCACTTGGCGGTGATATTACTTACAGCAAAAATAAAGATTACCCACCGCTTAAAATTATAGGTGGGCAAATTAACGGTGGTGAAGTTGCAATTGACGGCAGTATATCAAGTCAATTTTTAACTGCATTACTAATGGCTGCACCACTGTTTAATGGTGATACCAAAATAACGATTAAAGGCACTTTAGTATCTAAACCCTACATTGATATTACCCTTGATGTAATGGCACGCTTTGGAATAGAAGTTGAGCATAGTAATTATGCAACTTTTACCGTAAAAGGTGGTCAACAGTACCAGTCACTTGAACGTATTATGGTTGAAGGCGATGCGTCTTCTGCATCTTACTTTGTAGCTGCAGCTGCAATTGCCGGTGGCGAAATTGAAATTAAAGGTGTCGGTGCTAAATCGGTGCAAGGCGATATTGGCTTTGCTAAAGTAATGGAACAAGTGGGCGCTAAAATAGATTGGTATGATGAGCGTTTAGTTGTTCGTAAAGGCCAATTAAACGGTGTTGATATTGACGCAAATGCCATACCTGATGCAGCAATGACATTAGCCACTGTGGCTCTGTTCGCTAAAGGGCCAACGGCTATTCGTAATATTTATAATTGGCGCGTAAAAGAAACCGATCGACTACACGCTATGGCAACTGAGCTCAGAAAAGTGGGCGCAGAAGTTGTAGAAGGGCACGATTTTATAGAAATCACTCCCCCGAAACACTTTAACGATGTAGCAATTGATACTTACGATGACCATCGCATTGCCATGTGTTTTGCTATGGTTGCCGTAGGTGGAAAGCCAATCACGATTAATGATCCTAAGTGTACTTATAAAACATTTCCGACATTTTTCAATGTATTAGCATCAGTTAGTGAGTAGGTTTTTGATGTTAATTAATAAAAAGTTACACACTAATAGCGATCTATTTAAATAACTGACGTATAATATTGCGGTTTACTTAGGTGTGCATTGTAGGAGGTTTAAATGCAGGCGTTATTAATGCCCGTGATCACCGTAGATGGCCCAAGTGGTTCAGGTAAGGGAACTGTTTGTCGCTTGTTAGCCGAAAAGTTGGGATGGGATGTACTTGATAGTGGCGCAATTTACCGCGTTTTATCTCTAGCGGCACTTCACCATCAAATCGCATTAGATAACGAAGATGCATTAGTTCCCTTAGCTGCTAACTTAGATGTGCAGTTTTTGGTAGATAGTCAAACTAATGCAGCAAAGGTTGTTTTAGAAGGTGAGGATGTAACCACTACAATCCGTAACGAAGAAGTAGGGGCTGCAGCATCAAAAGTAGCAGCACTACCTCGCGTACGCGAAGCGTTATTACGTCGCCAACGCGCATTTAGAACTGAACGAGGTCTAATTGCTGATGGTCGTGATATGGGTACTGTGGTTTTTAAAGATGCACCGCTAAAAATATTTTTAACCGCCAGTGCACAAGAACGCGCCAAACGACGTTTTGTTGAGTTGAATGCTCGCGGTCTTAATGTTACACTGAGTGGTCTATTAAAAGACATTCAAGAGCGTGATGATCGCGATATGAATCGTGCCGTTGCGCCACTTGTGCCTGCAGAGGATGCTATTGAGCTTGATACTAGCGAGCTTAATGCACAGCAAGTATATGATAAGGTATTAACTTTATTGGATACGGCTATCTCTGAAGGTCGGCTTCCTAAACGAAGCTAAACACATTTTATGCACCAGCAGGATGCCAGTGCTATTTTAACAACCCCATGCAGCATGGTTGCTTATTGGTATAATATATAGAGACGTATATTCGTATGTCAGAAAATTTTGCGCAGTTATTTGAAGAAAGCTTAAAGGGTTTTGAAGCAGAGCAAGGCTCTATCGTTAAAGGTACAGTAATCTCAATCGAGAACAACATTGTACTTGTAGATGCTGGTCTTAAATCAGAAAGTGCTATCCCTGCTGAGCAGTTCAAAAATGCTGCTGGTGAACTTGAAGTTGCTGTTGGCGACGAAGTAGATGTTGCACTAGATGCAATTGAAGACGGTTTCGGTGAAACTATCCTTTCTCGTGAGAAAGCGAAGCGTCACGAAGCGTGGATCCGTCTTGAGAAAGCATGTGAAGAGCAAGAAACTGTTACTGGTGTTATCAACGGTAAAGTTAAAGGCGGTTTCACAGTTGAAGTTGATTCAATCCGTGCTTTCCTACCTGGTTCACTTGTTGATGTTCGTCCAGTACGTGACACAACTCACCTTGAAGGCAAAGAGCTTGAATTTAAAGTAATCAAGCTTGATCAAAAACGTAACAACGTTGTTGTTTCACGTCGTGCAGTTATCGAATCTGAAAACTCACAAGAACGTGAAGAGCTTCTTGCTAACCTTGTTGAAGGCCAAGAAGTTAAAGGTATCGTTAAGAACCTTACTGACTACGGTGCATTCGTTGACCTTGGTGGTGTTGATGGTCTACTACACATTACTGATATGGCGTGGAAGCGTGTTAAGCACCCTTCAGAAATCGTTAATGTTGGCGACGAAATCGCAGTTAAAGTTCTTAAATTCGACAAAGATAAAACTCGTGTATCTCTAGGCCTTAAACAGCTTGGCGAAGATCCATGGGCAGCTATCGCTGGTCGTTACCCAGAAGGTTCTAAACTTTCTGGTCGTGTTACTAACCTTACAGATTACGGCTGTTTCGTGGAAATCGAAGAAGGCGTTGAAGGTTTAGTTCACGTTTCTGAAATGGATTGGACTAACAAGAACATCCATCCTTCAAAAGTTGTTAGCCTTGGCGACAGCGTTGAAGTTATGGTTCTTGAAATCGACGAAGAACGTCGTCGTATTTCTCTTGGTCTTAAGCAATGTATTGCTAATCCTTGGCAGGAATTTGCTCGTCTACAAAACAAAGGCGACCAAGTTACTGGTAAGATCAAATCAATCACTGACTTCGGTATCTTTATCGGTCTTGACGGTGGTATTGATGGTCTTGTACACCTTTCAGACATTTCTTGGAATACACCTGGCGAAGACGCTGTACGTGAATTCAAGAAAGGCGACGAAATCACTGCTATCGTATTGCAAGTTGACCCAGAGCGCGAACGTATCTCTCTAGGTGTTAAGCAAATCGAAGCTGACCCATTCAATAACTACCTTGATGCAAACAAAAAAGGTGCTATTGTTAAAGGTAAAGTGACTGAAGTTGATGCTAAAGGCGCAACTATTGAACTTATCGAAGGCGTTGAAGGTTACATCCGTGTAGCTGATATCGCTCAAGAGCGCGTTGAAGATGCAACTACTGTTGTTTCTGTAGGCGACGAAATTGAAGTTAAATATGTTGGTGTTGATCGCAAGAACCGCACTTTAAGCTTATCTGTTAAAGCTCTTTTCGAAGCTGAAGAGAAAGAAGTAATAGAAAAGCTTAAGAAAGACGAGCCAGTGTTTGAAAACGCAATGGCTGCTGCTTTCGCAAATGCACAAAAAGACTAATTAATCAGTCTTTAATTGGAAGGGCAGTTTATGCCCTTCCATTATTTCTTTTAAGGAAATGCTATGACTAAGTCAGAACTGATAGAAACACTTGCACAGCAACACGCACACGTTCCAGTGAAAGATGTTGAAAATGCAGTAAAAGAAATTCTTGAACAAATGGCCGGCTCATTATCTTCTTCAGATCGTATTGAGATCAGAGGTTTTGGTAGTTTTTCTTTGCATTATCGCGCTCCACGTACCGGTCGTAACCCTAAGACTGGCGAAACAGTAGAGCTAGATGGTAAACATGTACCACATTTTAAACCAGGTAAAGAATTACGTGATCGTGTAAACGAGAGCATTGCCTAGTTAACTTATTGGAGTAGGGTACTTGTTTAAGGTATTAAAAATTATTCTGGTTGCACTTTGCTTGATCAGTGCATTTGTATTGGGTTCTCAAAATCCACAATTAGTACAAATAAACTATATTATAGCCAGCAATACATTGCCTTTAGCCGTTATAATAAGTATTTGCTTTTTATTAGGTGTTGTAATTGGTTGTTTTGTAAGCTTTAAATTGTTTTCACAACTTAAGTGGCAAAATTATCGTTTAAAAAAACAGTTAGCACCTGAACAAAATAAAAAAAAGCCTGCTGCTGATAAAGACTCATAATTATGATTGAGCTGTTATTTTTACTACTTCCTGTGGCTGCCGGTTACGGCTGGATAATGGGAAAAAACAGTGCTAAAAATCAAGCTCATCAATTTAATCGGCAGATCACCTCTGAATATAGTAAAGGCTTAAAGTTTTTACTCGACAGGGAAGAAGATCAAGGCCTTGAACATTTAATTAATTTACTAGAAGTTGCAGCTGACTCGGTTGAACATTATTCAACGCTTGCAACTATGTTTCGCCGCAGAGGCGAGCTAGACCGCGCAATAAAAATTCACGAACTCCTTTTAAAACACCCAAGCCTTAATGAGCAACAAGCTGCTGCTAGTCGTTTAGAATTAGCAGAAGATTATGTTATGGCTGGGCTATTAGATAGTGCCGAAGAGCATTTAGTTTGGCTTGTTAAAATGGACCACAGTGAAGCATTAGATCCTATTATCACTCTATATTCGCAAACCCGAGAGTGGCAAAAAGGGATTAATATGTTTGAAGCGCATAGTGAATTATTTTCAAAAGAACAACACTTTAAAGCCATAGCTAACTTTTACTGTGAGCTGGCGTTAAGTGATAATAACCCCTCATTAATGCGCAAAGCCATTAGTTTGAATCATAAAGCGATACGTCCTTTATATGAACTTGGTTTGTCTGCATATACTAAAGAAGACTACGTAAAGGCAATTTACTATTGGCGCGAATTAATTTGCCAATTTACATTTTTTGCTCCTTTATTTGTCGATAAATTAGCACATTGTTATAAGCATCTAAATTTAACTCATCAATTTCATCAGCTGATCAGTGAGTTACTCGACAAAGGTGGCGTGCTAATAAAAATACAACATTGCCAAGCTTTGTTAGAGCAAGGCAATACAGAGCAAGCTTTTGAGTTTTTAACTGATAGCTTAAAGCGCCAACCAACCATACGCGGGTTTAGTTTTTTATTACAACTAATGGGCGCTCAAGATAAAAATACTAAAGAGGTGCTCGACCAAATAGATAAACTGGTCACTTCTTATATTGCCACCAAACCAGACTTTCAATGTCAGCATTGTGGCTTTACTAGTTATACAATTTATTGGAATTGTCCTTCTTGTAAGCATTGGGAAACTACTGTACCAAGCAAGGGCTTAGACGGATTTTAATCTTTTAGTTTTCAAATAACACTTTCGCTATAAAGTAGGATAGTTATGCCTTTCGAAAAATCAAAAAAAATTCTTATTGCACTCGATTACGATGATCAGCAAGCCGCTTTAGACTTTGTAAAACAGCTATCACCCGATTCATGTCGCCTTAAAGTAGGCAAAGAAATGTTTACTTACTTTGGCCCTGCATTTGTAAAAGAGTTAATTGATTTAGGTTTTGATGTATTTTTAGATTTAAAATTTCATGATATTCCTAACACAGTGGCAAAAGCAGTGACTGCGGCGGCAAAAATGGGTGTATGGATGGTTAATGTGCATGCAAGTGGTGGCTTTGAGATGATGAGCAAAGCTAAACAAGCACTAGCTCCATTTGGCGATAAAGCACCATTATTAATTGCTGTTACCGTGCTAACGAGTATGGATGAGACAGAGTTAAAGCGTTTAGGCGTAGAAAAAACACCACAAGAGCAAGTTATTTATTTAGCGAAGTTGGCAAAAGAAGCAGGACTTGATGGTGTTGTTTGCTCTGCTCAAGAAGCACAACAATTAAAAGCAGAGTTAGGCGCAGGCTTTAAGCTAGTAACGCCTGGTATTCGCCCAGTAGGGAGTGATGCTGGCGATCAAAAACGCATTATGACTCCTAAACAAGCTATAGATGCAGGCAGCGATTACTTGGTGATCGGACGTCCAATTACTCAAGCAGACAATCCTGTTGCTGTTTTGGCAGATGTTAATAAGTCTATAGAATAATTTAACAAAAGTTCAGACTTTATTGCCAGAACCCTTGCGAGATGTTTGTTTTATGTTACATTAATAAAATCAAAATGCAGTAAGGGTTTTATTTTGAGACTAATGTTAGGTTCTATAGTGATTATTGTTGCTGGATTTTCAGTAAACAAATATGTTTTTTCTAGTAAAGTGTATGATGGAGTAACGACAGTTACGGATATTGTTGCTATATATCCCGTAAATATATTCGATTTTAAACAAACATTGCAAAATTACGCTTATCACCTTTGTTATAAAAATGAGGATAGATTAAGTCAACAGCATGTAACTTCACACGAATGTGTAGATAGCCATGATAGCCTTAAACGAGATTGTGAAGATAAAGTATTTCGTTTAGCGCCATTAAATTTGCAAAATAAAGAAGAAGTGCTCAATTACGCTAAGCAATATACACAATGTACTTTGCCGTATAAATATATTATTGGGTAGTGAAAGGTTAGTTATAAGCGCTAAGTGCAGCACTTAGGCTACACTCAACGCATAATAATAAATTGTTATTTTAAGCGAATGGATTTCGCTTCAATTTCTATTAATCCTAGTTTAAATAATCCACCAATTGCCTTTTTATAATTAGCTTTACTGGTCGAAAATATTTTCTTAATTGTTTCAGGATCAGACTTATCACCTAAAGCAATAACGCCACCTTCCTCTTTTAGCTTTTCCATTATAACATCGCCAAGATTACTAACTTTAGCCATACCTGGTTTTTCTAATACAACGTCAATTTTGCCATCTTCACGCACTTTTTGAATAAAGCCTTTTAGTTTTTGACCTACAAATAAGCTTTTAAATACCATATTGTAAAAAATAACACCAAAGTGAGATTCTTCAATAAGGACTTTGTAACCAATGTCAGTTTTACCCGCTATGATCAAATCGACTTCTTGTAAATGGGGGTATTGCGGCTCATCTTTAGATAAAAAACGATTAAAGTTATTTGATGCACAAATACGCTTACTGGCATTGTCTAGGTACAAACGCACTAAATACGAATGACCTTCTTGCATACGCGGTTTTTGCTCATTAAACGGCGCTAGTACATCTTTTTCTAAGCCCCAATCTAAAAAGGCACCAATACTATTAATTTCTTTAACACGCAGTAGGGCATATTCACCTACTTGTGCATGAGGCTTTTTAATTGTTGCTGTAGGTAAATTAGCATTATCTAAAAATATAAATACGCTAATGCTATCTCCAGCTTCAAGCTCATGTTTTATTTCTTGTTTTGGTAAAAATACTTCGCCTAAATCGTGGCCGTCTAGGTAAGCACCTTCGTTACTAACTTCTTTTACAAATAAGGTTTGTGTGGTTCCAAGGTAACTCATAATTATTCCTGTTCAGGCTTTTTTCTGCGGCGCATAGGAGTATCGCCATCAATATTAATAGGGGCTTTAATGGGAGCTGATGGTTTTTTAGGCTTAGCTTTGCGTTTAAACACTGGCTTTTTAGCTGCTACTGTTTTTTCTGTGGCTAAAACTGCAACTGGTTTCTTTTCTTTAATCCCTTTAAATTTAGCTTTTAAACCATCAACGCTATCAAACTTTAATTCATCATTTAAGAATGCTTTAATTGCTAAATAACTTGGCCAATCTTTAGGGCCTACTAACGACAGTGCGCTGCCTTTAAAACCAGCTCGACCTGTTCGCCCAATTCGGTGAACATATTCTTCAGCGTGTTTAGGTAAATCAAAATTTATAACATGGGTAACACTGAGTAAATCTAAGCCACGTGACGCAACATCTGTGGTTATTAATATTTTGAAGTTTTCGCGGCTAAACGCATCCATAATATCGAGACGCTTATTTTGTGCTAAATCACCTGCTAATGGCTGTGCTTTAAAACCTTTAGCGCAAAGCGCTTCGCTCAAACGGCTGGTATCTGCACGGGTAGCTGTAAATATAATACATTGGCCAACATCGTCTTGATTCAAAAAGTGCTCAAGTAAGGCTTCTTTATGATCAAGATGATCAGCAAGATATAAGCTTTGTTTAATATCTGAGTGTTGCTCGTTTGCAGCGCTGAGCATTATTTGCTTAGGCTTTTTTAATAAGTTGCGTGATAGTGCATCTACTTGTGCATGATCTAGTGTAGCCGAAAACAATAATGTTTGGCGCAGGCGATGATCGGCCAAGTCATTAATCATTTTAAGTTGTTCGGTAAAGCCTAAATCTAGGATACGGTCTGCTTCATCAAAAATAAGCAGCTCAAGACCGCTCAATTGTAACGTACGCTTTGTAAGGTGATCGGCTAGACGACCTGGTGTTGCAACTACAAACTGCGGATCGTTTCTAAGCGCTTTAATTTGGTCATTAAAATTTTCGCCGCCGAGTATTTTTACGGCTTTAATGTTTGTACCTGCGATTAATAAACGCAGTTGTGTAAATACTTGCGTAGCAAGCTCACGTGTTGGAGCAACAATAAGTACCCGAGGATCGCGTTTACTGAGTGCTTTTTGTTTCATTACTCGTTGAACAGCGGGTAATAAAAACGCCAAGGTTTTGCCTGACCCTGTTTTAGACTGGGCGAAAATGTCATGCCCTGCAAGTGCTGTAGGCACTGCATGTGCTTGAATGTCGGTAGGCTGGGTGATCCCTTGGTGTGCTAGTTGTGTTTCAAGGCGATTATCAATCCCAAGATCAGTAAAGTGCAAGGTGTGTTTCTCCAAAATGAGCAAGTTATATCTTAATTCTATCGGCGCATTATAGCCCACAGAGGCGTATGGCTAACAGTAAAATGCAAATTATAAGGCTAATTTTTGCATTTAATCACAAAAAGCGTAAAATACGCGCCCAAGATGCGCCGGATTTACGATTCGGTATATATTAAAAAGCAAAATAGGAATAAATATGACGGCTGTTCATAAAGACAATTTAACCAGCGAGCACTTTATAGTGTGTGCACTGTATAAATTTGTAGCACTACCTGAGTTTGAAGCGCTTAGAAAACCATTACTAGATGTAATGGAGGCAAATGAAGTTCGCGGTACTTTACTAATCGCCTCTGAGGGTATTAATGGTACGGTTTCAGCTAAACGTGCTGGCATAGATAATCTTCTTAAATGGCTTGAACAACAGCCAAGCCTTAATAACATTGTTACTAAAGAATCTTACGATGACGAATGCCCATTTTACCGCACCAAAGTAAAACTAAAAAAAGAAATTGTGACTATGGGGGTTGAGGGCATCGATCCGCTAAAAGTAGTGGGTAGTTATGTTAAGCCAAATGAATGGAACGCATTAATTTCAGACCCAGAAGTGATACTTATAGATACCCGCAACGATTACGAAATTGAAATAGGTACCTTTCAAAACGCAGTTGATCCTAACACCAAAACATTCCGTGAATTTCCGCAGTGGGCTAAAGAAAACCTTGATCCAAGCAAGCATAAAAAAGTAGCTATGTTTTGTACTGGCGGTATCCGCTGTGAAAAATCAACAGCGTATATGAAAGAGCAAGGCTTTGATGAAGTGTACCATCTTGAAGGCGGTATTTTAAAATACCTTGAAGAAGTACCAAAAGATGAAACCATGTGGGAAGGCGAATGTTTTGTATTTGATAATCGTGTAGCGGTTAATCATGACTTACAAAAAGGCTCGTATGACCAATGTCATGCGTGTCGTATGCCAATCACCGAAGACGAAAAGTTAAAAGCTGAATATATGGAAGGCGTGTCGTGTCACCATTGTATTGATAATGTAAGCGATGAGCAGAGAGAACGTTTTGCTGAGCGACAAAAGCAAATAGAGCTTGCACAAGCGCGTGGCGAAGGCCACATTGGTAATGAAGCACAAGCTATTTTACAGCAACGTAAAGAGGCTAAAAACGCTAAAAAACAAGCCCAACGTAGTAAATAATATTTTATTAAATTAATTTAAAAAGAGTCATTATTGACTCTTTTTTTGTATCCACTATATGTTTTAACCTAAGATTGGTAATGTTAGTCTTTAGGTAATACCAATTGCATTAAATTAGTATAAAACACATCATAATATCGCTATGTAGGAAGCAACTATGCAAGCCGAACAAATAGAAATAGCGCAGTTTTTAGCACAGCATCCCCCTTTTAACGATTTACCCATTAAAGCGCTTAACGAGCTGGCGCAACAAGTTGAAGTTGCTTACTTTAGAGCGCAAACAGAGATTTTACAGTTAGGCCAAGATATTGCCGACTTGTACGTTATAAGAAGCGGCTCGGTAGAAATGTATCGCCGTAATGGCGAGCTTTATAATCGTTTAGCCGTGGGTGGAATATTTGGCCAAATGGGCCTATTGATGAACCGCAAAGTGCGTTTTCCGGCCACTGCACTAGAAGACACATTGGTTTACTGCATTAATGTTGAACTGTTTAATCGTTATTGCGATGAGTTTGATGCATTTGCTGATTACTTTGAAACCGATGGCAATGTACGTTTGCACCAAGCTATTGTTGAGCAAGCCGACAGTAACGATTTAACGACAGCAAAAGTAAAGTCGCTTATTCATCGTGATGTAGTGACGGTATTAACCACTTCTACGGTGCAAGATGTTGCTAAATTAATGAGCGAAGAAGCGGTTTCATCAGTACTGGTTACAGATATAAATAAGCCCGTTAACGACGACCCGGAAGAGGATGATGGCCAAGTAGTTGGCATAATTACCGACCGAGATTTACGTAATAAAGTGGTTGCGCCAGGGCTGTCGTTTGATACTCAAGCACAGCATATTATGTCTACTAACTTAGTGATTTTAGATGCTAATGCCTACGTTTTCGAAGCTGTATTAGCTATGTTAAGAGACAGCCTGCATCATTTGCCGGTAGTGCAAAAACGCAGGCCGATTGGGGTAATATCACTGTCTGATATTTTACGTTACGAGTCGCAAAGTAGCTTGTTATTAGTGCGTGGTATTTTGGCCCAGCAATCAGTGGAAGACTTAACCCATTATGCCCGCCAGTTACCTAATGTATTTGTGCGTATGGTTAACGAAGATGCAAACTCTCATATGGTTGGTACAGCCATGGCAGTGATTGGCCGTACTTTTAAGCAAAGGTTATTAATATTAGCTGAAGAAAAGTATGGGCCAGCTCCCGTGCCTTATTGTTTTATTGCTTTAGGCTCCATGGCGCGCGATGAGCAACTTATAGTAACGGATCAAGATAATGCGCTTATTTTAGATGATAGTTACAACGATGAGTTACATAACGAGTACTTTCAAAACATTGCTGATTTTGTTTGTGATGGTTTAGCACAATGCGGCTACACCTATTGTGATGGCGAAATTATGGCGTCATTTAAAAAGTGGCGTAAAACTCGCTCTCAATGGTTTGAGCAATTTGCAGATTGGATAGCAAAACCAAAACCACAAACGTTATTACACAGCTCTATATTTTTTGATTTGGACGGCGTTTGGGGTAAAACAAAATGGGCCGATGAGCTCAAAGTCTTTGTTGCTAAACAAAGCAAAGCAAATAGGGTGTTTTTGGCAAATATGGCTGCTAATGCGCGTAATCGAACGCCGCCTCTTGGGTTCTTCAAAGGTTTTGTTTTAGAGCATAACGGCCAGCATAAGCACTCAATGAACTTAAAACGCCGTGGTACCGCACCACTTTCGGATGTTATACGGGTGCATGCATTAGCGATTGGTTCACGCAAACAAAACTCGTTTGACCGCCTTGAGGATATAATTGCCGCAAAAAGTTTACCCGAGGGTAAAGCACAAGATTTACGAGATGCGCTGGAGTATATAGCTATGATGCGAATTCGTCATCAAGCATTACAAATAGAGCAAGGTGAAGAGCCCGATAATAATTTAGATCCGCATCAACTTTCACCGTTTGAGCAGCGTAATTTAAAAGAGGCATTTGCGATTCTTGAAAAAGCGCAAAACTATCTAAAATTTAGCTTTATTTCAAATACAAATGTGAAGTGATTTTTCTATGAGCAAGCAAAAGCAAGCAATAGTTGACTGGTCGCTTAGGTATCAGCAATTAGCAAATAGCAGTGAAAATGCCTTGTTACAGCAGTTTTATGCATCGGCTTTTAATCAGCCTGCTGCAGCAATAGCTGATGTGCCATTTGTAGCGATGGATTTTGAAACCACCGGCTTAGATAGCGAAGCAGATGACATAGTGAGTGTGGGTTTAGTGCCTTTTAACTTACAGCGAATATACTGCAAGCACAGCCGCCATTGGGTAGTACAACCGCGCAGAAACTTACATGAAGAATCAATAATCATTCATGGTATTACGCACTCAGAGGTTGATGATGCACCAGACTTTAACCGTATTATTGAGCCTTTGCTTGCCGCGCTAAGCGGTAAAGTCGTGGTGGTACATTATGCAGCAATTGAGCGGCCATTTTTAAATAATGCGTTGTTACTTAGGCTGCACGAAGGCATAGAGTTTGCGTTAGTTGACACTATGGATATTGAAAAAAGAGCATTAACAGCACGCCAGGGTTTAATAGGGCGGTTATTTAACTCTAAAATAGGCTCGTTGCGATTAAATGATTGTCGTAAGCGCTACTCACTTCCTGCGTATAATAACCATAATGCCCTAACCGATGCATTGGCCACAGCTGAGTTGTTACAAGCGCAGCTGAGTCATCATTATCGCTTAGATACGCCGATAGATGATTTGTGGATATAAACTTTATTTTATAGCTATAAAAAACGCCGCATAATTTGCGGCGTTTTTATTAGTACTTTTTATAATTACCAGTAAGGGTAATAAGTACGGTTACTTTTTAGTACGAGGCTCAGTACGTAAGCCCAACAGTAAGCTTAAACACATAAACAACAATACAATAGTAAAAGGTAACCCGGCAGATATAGCGCCAGCTTGCAGCGCTTGTATAGCTTCAGTTCCACCTATCCAAAGTAGTGCGGCAGCTACCGCACCTTGGGTTACAGCCCAAAAGATACGTTGTGGTACAGGTGCATCAATTTTGCCACCAGCCGTGATCGAATCAATTACCAATGAACCAGAATCCGATGACGTAATAAAAAACACCAATACTAAAATAATCGCTACAAACGATAAAATGTTAGACAAAGGTAATGCATCAAACATTTGGAACATAGCAAGTGGTACTTCAGTAAGGCCGTTAGTACCTAGCTCACCTACATTATTAACCACCTGATCAATAGCAATACCGCCGTATATAGACATCCATAAAATAGTAACAGCAGTAGGCACTAGTAATACCGCAATTAAAAATTCACGTATAGTACGACCACGAGAAACACGCGCAATAAACATACCTACAAACGGTGACCAGGAAATCCACCACGCCCAGTACGATACAGTCCAGCCATGCATCCAGGTTTCATCTTCACGACCATGAGGATTACTTAAGGGAATAATATTTTCTACATAGCCCATTATGGTAGTAGGAACATTACCTATAGCAACAGCAAAGCCAACTAAAAATACAAACACAAGTAAAACCAAGGCAATTAACATATTGGCATTACTAAGTACTTTTACTCCGCCATCAATCCCTCTAACTACCGAAATAATAGCTAAAAGTGAAACCCCAATAATAACTAAAATTTGTGAACCAACACCACCAGAGGTACCAAATACATGATCTATACCTGCAGAGGCTTGTTGTGCTCCTAGCCCTAGTGAAGTTGCAAGACCAAAGAGTGTTGCAAGCACAGCTAAAATGTCGATAAGGTGGCCAGGCCATCCCCACGCTCTATCACCTAAAATAGGATAAAAAATAGAACGGATAGACAGTGGTAAGCCTTTGTTATAAGTAAAGAACGCAAGTGAAAGTGCGACAACTGCATAAATAGCCCACGGATGTAGACCCCAATGGAACATAGTTGCGCCCATTGCTAGTTTTGCTGCCTCTGGTGTATTAGGAGCTACATTTAAAGGTGTTTCAAACCAGCCAGTATAATATGCAAGCGGTTCTGCAACACCCCAAAACATTAAGCCAATACCCATACCTGCAGCAAATAACATAGCTAACCATGAAAGGCGAGAGTGAGTAGGTACTGCATCATCTCCCCCTAAACGTATTTTACCGTAAGGCGATACAATAAGTGCTAAACAAAAAATAACGAAAAAGTTAGCAGCCCACATAAATAAGGCGTCAAAGTTATTAATAATATCTGTTTTTATACTATCAAGTGCAGACTTAGCTGTTTGTGGATCGGTAACTAAAATAGCGATCAAAAAGATGACAATCAGACCAGCACTTATGCCGAAAACAGAGTTATGTATATCTAACCCCCATTTTTGTACGTTGTCTTGACCTACGGTATAGTCCGTACTATCAATACTATATTTGTCATGCTCTTCGCTCATGCAATACCTCATTTGTTGTTCTAACCCTGGATGTTACCCAGTGTCGTAATTAATTATATTAGTTTTGTAATTATATTAGTTTAAACACAAATAATTAGAAGACTAACTAATCTGATTTTTGATCATTAACTTTACTAGTGTATGAGTTAAATACTAAATGTAAATGATTTTGTATTTAGACTGCTGATATTATAGTCAAAATGATGATATTTGTTGCTTTTAAGTATAAAAAACAAACACTCTCTAACTTGTTAAATTAGTTTACTATTTACTAATACATATACGAGAACACTTATAAATCAGCGCATATTATCCGAAATCAGAATTATAAAAATACATAGGTAAATAATTACTGTCACGGAGTATGTAAATACTAATAAGCTGCTAATTAAAGGTGCCTAATATAAACGCCCCTTTAATCTAGGAATACTTAGTATATGATTTAACATTAGGTTATATTTTAACAGTAAAGTAGTTAAAGGAGTAAATTGCGACTATGACTAATGATATTAAACATTTAGTTGGAAAAAATGAGCTTAGTGAGCATTTTAAAGCGGTACGTAAATATAGCCTATCACTCATTAGTGCGTTAAGTGCAGAAGACTGTCAATTACAAGCAATGGCCGACGTAAGCCCAAGTAAATGGCATCTTGCGCATACCAGTTGGTTTTTTGAAACATTTTTACTCTGCATTCATAGCCGTAATTACAAAGTATTTAACCCTGAGTTTAAAATATTATTTAATTCTTACTACAACGGAATTGGTGAGCAATTTAAGCGGGGCAACAGAGGCAGCCTATCGAGGCCGAGTCTTGATGACGTAATAGCATACAGACGATATATTGATGAAGCTGTTATAAGCGTGTTAAATACTGCAATAACCCCAGAAATAGAGCAAATAATTACTCTTGGCCTAAATCACGAGCAACAACACCAAGAGCTAATGTTGATGGATATTAAGTATAACTTTTCTATTAACCCAATATTTCCTGCGTACCAATCACTAAAGCCAACTCAAGTACCAAACCAGCAATCCAGTGCCGCTATAAAATTTATAAACTTTGACCAAGCAATTATAAACATAGGGAGCAATGCTGAAAACCAATTTGCCTACGATAACGAACAACCTAAGCACTCTGTGCTGGTTCATCCATTTAGCTTTGCTAATAGATTAGTGACTAATGCAGAGTATTTAGGCTTTATTAATAGCTCAGGCTATAGCAACCCGCAACATTGGCTAAGTGACGGCTGGGCACATATACAGGCTAATAATTTAATACAGCCATTGTATTGGCATTATATAAACGGGGAGTGGTTTGAGTTTACCCATTACGGATTATTACCCCTTAACTTAGCCGCGCCGGTTTGTCATGTTAGTTATTATGAGGCCAGCGCTTATGCAAGTTTTGTTAATGCACGCCTGCCCACAGAGTTTGAATGGGAATATGCAGCCCAGCAACACGCACCAAGTAATACAGCGCACACGTCACTTTTATTGCCAAATATGGCCGATAGTAGCGCTGCTATTGGGCAGCTTACAGATAGCTGCTGGCAATGGACAAACAGTGCTTATTTACCTTACCCAGGTTTTAAGCCAATTGCAGGCGTGGCAGGAGAGTACAATGGTAAGTTTATGAGCAATCAAATGGTATTACGTGGCGGTTGTGTGTTAACTCCTGCTAATCATTTACGTACAACCTACAGAAACTTTTATTATCCCCATCAAGCCTGGATGTGTAGTGGTATAAGACTCGCTAAGGATAAAACATGAGCCAAATGACAACAATAAAGCAGTGCAGTATAAATACCTCTATAAGCAACTGTGAGTTTTTAACAGATGTAATAAGTGGCTTAACCCAGCAACAAAAATCACTCCCCTGTAAATATTTTTATGACGACAAGGGGGCTGCATTATTTGAGCAAATAACAAGGCTGCAAGAGTATTACGTAACCCGTACTGAGCTGGCTATTTTAGAAAGGTACTCAAAAGAGATTGCACAAATCCTACCTGAAAACTTATCAATAATAGAACCCGGTTGTGGTTCAGGCAAAAAAATTGCCCACTTATTAGCTCATATGAGCAAAGTAAAAACGTTTGTACCGTTCGAAATATCTACAGAAATGCTTAACTATTCATTAGCGCATTTATCGCCGTTATTCCCTGAACTGGTTATTGATCCGTTATTAGGCGACTTTACCGATAGCGCAATGGTTAAACAGCTTATTAAAGAAACCGCCCTCGATAGCCAAACTAATTTAGTGTATTTCCCGGGCTCCACCTTAGGTAATTTTAACACGCTTAAAGCCATTGAAATAATGAGAAACTTTCAGCATTTATGTGGTGTAAATGGCTATGTTTTAATCGGGATTGACTTGGTAAAACAGCGCCAAGTACTGTTAGATGCATACGACGATAAACTCGGTGTAACCGCTGCATTTAATAAAAACTTATTACAACGAATCAATGACGAACTAAATGGATCATTTAATTTAGCTAATTTTAACCATGAATCACGTTATAACGAGCAGCATAACCGCATAGAAATGCACTTAGTGAGCCTTTGCGAGCAAACAGTGACAATTAATAACCAACAAATTAATTTTAAACAAGGTGAAAGTATTCATACCGAAAATTCTCATAAGTACACCCTAGAATCGTTTAAACAGCTTGCGGCACAAGCTAATTTAAGTTTAGAGCAAACATGGCAAGACGATAATAATTACTTTGCCTTATGCCTATTAAAGCCGCTATAAATTATTAGTAAATAACAACTTGGCCGTTGTTAAGTTCATAGTTTAACAACGCGCCATTAGGCGATTGCTGTATAAGCGTAACTTTATTTAAACCGTATAGTCTAAATAATAAGGGTGCAATAACCGATACTGCTGAACCCGTTGCGGTATCTTCGTTTACACCAAACTGCGGGGCAAAGTATCTAAAATGTGCAATGGCATTTTGCGTTTGGGTATTTTGTACTGTTAGCGCAATAATCGCATTTTTATGCAGGTGACTTAGGGCTTTAAAATCAACTTGTAAGCGTGTTAAATCGTCTTGTGCATTGAACAATAACAAGGTGTAACCGTTTTTATTGGCACTGCTGTACGCGGCTTTTATTGATAATGAAAATACTCGCTGTAATTTACAGTAGCAGGGGGATTTTATCGACTCAATACTTGCTAATACCAGCTGAGCCTGTTGCCTGTTAATTTTTATTTTAAAACGCTCATTACAGCTTGTAATAAATACCTGTGGGCAATAAGAAAAATAATGAAGTAAAAAGTTAGCTGCAGCCAAAGTGCCATGCCCACAGCGCTTAATTTCACTTGTTTGGTTAAACCAGCGAATTTTACAATAAGGTTGAGTTATCTCATTTTGATTTAAAAATACAGTCGCAGGATGATTCGATTTTGACGCAATATATTGCATCAATTTAGAGGTTAAGCCCTTTTTATAAATAACAATTAAAGCACTTGAACCGGCTAAGTTAGCTGTGTGGTTATAAAAAACAGCTTGAGACGATGTGAGTGTTATAAAGCGCCACACAAGCCATGCTGGCTTGTGTGGCGCTAAGCAAATTCGCTTAGCTTTTGCTAGCATACGCATCGTTATGAATAAGCGCGGCACGTCCAGAAGGGTCAGCATTATTTTGAAACGACGCATCCCATGCCAGCGCTTCGGGCGTAGAGCACGCTACCGATTTGCCATAAGGCACACATTTAGCGGCGGCATCACCAGGAAAGTGAGATTCAAAAATAGCGCGGTAATAATATGCTTCTTTAGAATCGGGGGTATTTATAGGGTATTTAAACTTTGCATTGGCAAGCTCTTGATCGCTCACTTGCTCGTTTACAAACACTTTTAAGGTATCAATCCAGTTATAACCTACACCGTCTGAAAACTGCTCCTTTTGACGCCATAATACTTCCTCTGGTAAATAATCTGCAAAGCCTTCGCGTAAAATATGCTTTTCTATTTTTCCCTCTGTACACATTTTAGCTTGTGGGTTAATACGCATTGCCACATCCACAAACTCTTTATCTAAAAATGGTACGCGTGCTTCAACTCCCCATGCTGCCATCGATTTATTGGCACGTAGGCAATCAAACATATGCAGTTTAGATACTTTACGGTTAAGCTCTTCATGAAACTCTTGTGCATTCGGCGCTTTATGAAAATACAAATAGCCACCAAACAGTTCATCTGCCCCTTCGCCCGATAGCACCATTTTAATACCCATGGCTTTAATTTGTCGGGCCATTAAATACATAGGAGTAGAGGCACGAATAGTGGTTACATCGTATGTTTCTATGTGATAAATCACTTCGCGCAGGGCATCTATACCTTGCTCAATAGTAAATATAATAGGGTGATGAATAGTGCCTATCATATCGGCTACTTTTTTAGCCGCGGCTAAATCAGGTGAGCCCTCAAGGCCAACAGAAAAAGAATGCAATTTAGGCCACCATGCATCGCTTTCGTCGTTATCTTCAATTCGTTTTGCCGCAAAACGCTGGGTTATAGCCGATATAAGCGACGAATCTAAGCCACCAGAGAGTAATACGCCATAAGGCACGTCGCACATAAGCTGGCGTTTAACGGCAGCCTCTAGTGCGCTTTTAACATCTTCGGCCTTTGCGCTGTTATTTTTAACGGCGTCAAAGCTTTGCCAATCGCGTTTGTAATACGCTTTAAGCTCGCCATCTTTACTGCTTAGGTAATGCCCAGGCGGAAATTCTTCAATGTGCTTACAAATTGGTGAAAGGGCTTTTAGCTCTGAAGCTACGTAAAAGTTACCGTGTTCATCGTGACCGGTGTAAAGCGGAATAATACCAATATGATCGCGGCCAATAAGGTAACTGTCATTTTCTTCATCGTATAAACAAAATGCAAAAATGCCATTTAAATCATCTAAAAAGTCGGCACCTTTTTGTTTGTAAAGCGCTAAAATAACTTCGCAGTCAGATTCTGTTTGAAAGGTAAAATCGGTGGTTAAATTTGCCGCTAATTCTTTATGATTATAAATTTCACCGTTTACCGCTAAAATATGTGTTTTTTCTGGATTATATAAAGGCTGTGCACCGCTAGAAACCCCTACAATAGCTAGGCGTTCATGTACTAAAATTGCTTTTTTCGATGCATAAACACCCGACCAATCAGGGCCGCGGTGCCTTAATAACTTCGACATTTCGATGGCTTGCGTACGCAACTGTACGGGATCAGATTTTATATCTAACACCCCAAAAATTGAACACATAGACTACCCCTCATTCTTGTTTTTATGTGTATTGCAGAGCAAAAAAACTCTGCGACTCACCTTTGTTTTAGCAGAATTAATAACGTAAGTCACACCGCATTTACAAAATAATAAGAATAATTTATGCACCAACATAGCTCGTATTGCACCAAAATGATTAATGTGTGGTGCCGGCTGCTATTTTTACATCGCGCTCATTGCTCAAAGCTTCAGCTATCATTACTTTTAGCGCATTTATTACCACTTCTTCACTCATGCTTGGTGCGCCATTATGGTGCACTGCTTGGCTTGGTAAATAAGGAATATGAATAAAGCCGCCTTTCATTTTTGTATAGTTTTCGTTTATATAATGCAGCAAACCATACATCACATGGTTACACACATAAGTACCGGCAGTATTAGAAATGGCCGCAGGAATATCACTTTCATGTAAGGCGCTTAGCATACGTTTTATTGGTAAATTGCTAAAATAAGCATCGGGGCCATTTTTTGCAATTGGGGTATCAATAGGTTGCTTACCGGCATTATCTTTAATGCGAGCGTCATCTATATTAATCGCAATACGCTCTATAGATATTTCGCTACGTCCACCAGCTTGGCCAACACATAAAACTATCGCCGGGTTATGGGCCTCTATCGCTTGGTGTAATTGCGCAATAGAGGTATTAAACTCACACGATAACTCAATAGCACATACTCTATGTTTCATTATTATATGGTCGTCGAGCTTTTGCACTGCTTGCCAAGAGGGGTTAATGGTTTCGCCATCAAAAGGAGTAAAACCGGTAATTAATACGCACGCCATAGGGTAAGTTGATTTAGTCATTGAACACCACGCTATACATTAAAACAATATTAACGGCGAGTAAGGTTACTGCCGTAGGAGTTTGTACTTTTATTACACTATGCTTCTATTTATATTTAAATCGAGCATAACCGTCCTATTTTTTATTATTGCTATTATTGAGTGCCAAACTGAGCTGATGTAAATGAGCATTTTGTTTATGTTGGGCTCTGTGTGCTTGCTCTAGGGTTACATATTCAAATTCTATATTATCGGCTGCTCTAAACTGTGCAAATTGATGTAAGTCAGCACTGATCACTGTACCTAGTAGCGGATAGCCGCCGGTAGTTTGGCCATCATTAAGTAATACTATGGGCTCTCCGTTGGGGGGCAATTGTATGCTCCCTGGGTTTACAGCCACAGAAGGTAATGAATGTGTGTGCATCAGATTATCTGTATTATTTACTAACCTTACGCCCATTCTATTACTGTTAGGGCTGGCTTTAAATTTACCCGAAGTAAAGCTATGCAAAAGTGTTTTACCTAATAACTTTGCGTGTGGGCTAGGGTGCAAGCGGATAATTTTACGTTGCGGTGGAGCAATAGCCCCCATTTTTATAAAAGGGCCATTAAAAGGCTTAATTGGAATGCAGTCACCACTGCTGAGTGCTTTGCCATTGAGCCCACCAAAGCATGCATTTAAATCAGTTGCTCGAGAGCCCATTATTAGTGGGCACTGCACGCCGTCTTTTACTGCAATATATGCTCTTAACCCCGCTCGTCCTGTGGCAAAGCTTAATACTTGTTTATTTTTAATAGCGTATGTCCAACCTGGGTAAATAGGTTGTTCATCAAGCTTTGCCTGTAAATCAGCGCCTTGGATGGCAATGACAGTATCGCAGTTAAATTCAAGCTCACATAAGCCCACAGTTACTTCAAGCACCGCATCGTTGTCGTTATTACCAAGGAGTCGATTAGCTATTAATTGTGCACAGGGGTCTAAGCTGCCAGCTTTACTTACTCCTAAATGACGATAGCCAATTCGGCCAAAATCTTGAATAGTGAGTTGTACGCCTGGTTTTAGTACTTTTATCATGCGCCTGCTCCTTGGTTTTTTAGCGCTACAAACTCAAGGGTATCGCCTGGTTGCATTAAGCAAGGTTGCGAATGAGAGCTATTAAATAATGTGGTATTGGTATGGCCAATAATATGCCAGCCACCGGGAGTGTCGCTAGGGTAAATACCGGTTTGGGCAGCGCCAATAGCCACCGCACCTTTAGGTACTTTAATGCGAGGCTCAGCGCGCCTTGGGGTATGTAGGCGTGTATCTAAACCATGTAAATAGGCAAATCCGGGCTGAAAGCCTAAAAACAAAACGTGATACTGAGCTTTGCTATGTATACTAATTACCTCATCAATACTTAAATTATGAAAGCGGGCTACATAAGCAAGATCTTCACCCTCGTATAGGGTCTCTATTAAATGGTGTTTACCAGTAAAAGTACTGCTTTTAAGCTCATCCCATAATAATGGTAATGCCTCTAGCCATTTAGTTAACCCCGCAGATGACTTTAAATACAAGGTGAGGGAGTTCATCCCCGCAACTAAGTCGGTAAACTCTGCGGTGTTTTTACAGTGCGCAGCTAAAGCCCAAATTTTTTTTTGTATAGTTAATACATTGTTTGCGTCTAAATGTGCTGCATCTATTAATAAACTATTGTTACTAAGTGCATAAATTATAGGAGCCGAACTCATAAAACAAACCTGTTAATACAACATGTTTCAAAGCTAACATAGTTCTATTGATTTATTTACACCATTGCGACCAGCAAAATGGATTAAGAGATAAAATATAAACCTTATAAGCCGCTCACTCGTATTTAATTACTTACCAAGTTGAAATAATAATTCAACAGGTAAGGTCTTTATTAAAGCCTGTTACTATTTTTTGTTAAAAATACATTCGCAACAGTAACCGGCCTTAGCATTTATTTAAGAGGTAGTTTATGTCGTATCAGGGTTTAATTTATTTATCTAGCGTTGCTATTTTATTTAGTGCAAGCAGTGTTGCTTTATCAATGGAAAAAGTCGTGCAAAGTAATGTTCAAGCGACTATGCACGTAGAAACACTAGTACTTGGCTCAGGTTGCTTTTGGGGCGCTGAAAAACGCTACGAAGCACTTAATGGTGTTATTGATGCTGAGTCAGGTTATGCGGATGGAAACGGCTTTAAAGCCACTTACAGCAATATAACCAATCAATCACGTCGCTTTGACGAGGACAATTACGCCGAAGTTGTGCAAGTTACCTATAACAGCAATATTATTAGCGCAAAGGAGCTACTCGAAAACTACTTTGAAAGTCACGACCCAACACAAAAAAATCGCCAAGGTAACGATGTAGGCACTCAGTATCGCTCAATTATTTTAACTACCACCACTGAGCAAGCGAAAGTAGCAAAGCAAGTTAAATCGCAATATCAACAACTGCTTACGCAAGCAGAGTACGGCACTATAACCACTATTATTAAGCCACTTGACACTTTTTATGCAGCTGAAGAATATCATCAAAATTATTTAGAAAAAAATCCAAATGGCTATTGTCCCGATCACTCAACTGGCGTGGTGTTTAACAAAAAACCGCCCGAACAAGTAGATAACTCCGCTTTATTAATGGGTAAACAAATCGTGGTATTAGACTCACGCGAATACTGTCCATACTGTGAAAAATTTAAAAGCGCTGTAGCTAACGACTACAAAGGCAGTATTGCTATGAGCTTTCGCCACGCCGATCAACTCCAAGGTTTAACCATTAAGTCGGCAACCTGGGCAACCCCCACTATTTTATTTTTAGAAAATGGCACTGAAGTATACGGACGTCAAGGCTATGCAAGCCCAGAGGCGTTTTACAAAGCCCTTGGCGCATTTAAACTAGGCGATAGTGAAGCCTATAAAGTTGCATTTAATTCAAAAACCGATCGCGCTTATTGCAAAGAATACAAAATTTTTAAAAATACACCCGATGGCACCTTTGTCGATAAGCTCAGTGGCGAGCCGCTATTTGATACCCGCGATAGGTTTAACTCTGGAACTGGGTGGTTATCGTTTACGCATCCAATAAAAAGTAGCGTTACTGAACATGACGACAGTAGCTGGGGAATGACTCGTATTGAGCTGCGCTCTAAAAGTACTGGCATACACTTAGGGCATTTATTCCCCGGGGAAGGCCCACGCGGTACAGACCGTTATTGTATAAATGCTACGGTTCTTGAATTTATACCAAGGGATTAAAAATACGTGAGATATACAAAAGCCCAGTAAACTTAACTTTTACTGGGCTTTTTAATTAAGGCTTTAGCTAAAAAGCAGTATTAAAGCCTAATTTATTTTTAGTAAATATTATGTGGATTGCCTAAAAATAAAAACAGTTCAAGCCAAGTCACCACCTAACTTGAACCGTTTTTTACACTGACAACATCTTACACACACAATATAAGATTCTTTTACCAGCTTAATTATCAAACCTTAAATTAAGCTGCGATACTTTCGATAGGTGAACTTTAGATTTATTGAGCATTAATCACAAACGATAAAAATACACCCAATGAGTGAAATAAATTAATCTATAGGTTTGGTTTGTGTATTTTTAAAAGTAGCTATAACCCACTTAGCAAATAAATCAAGCGGATGATTTACATTACTTGGCTCGTGTTGCACTAAATAGTACTTGTCTTTAGTGGTCAGCGGGCGCTCGAATAGTTTATATAACCAGAGTTCGTCTAGCCAGCTTTGGCTTATAGGCAGAGGAATAAGCGCAATACCCATACCTTGCTGCGCTGCTCGTGCTACACCAAACATGCTGTCAATTTGTATAATTTGGGTTGGTGAAAAGTCAACTATTCCAGCTTTCTCGGCCCACTGATGCCATGCCCAAGGGCGTGCTTTGTGTAATATAAGCGGCACTTGATTAAGGGCTTTACAATGATCATCCTTCCATTGTGCTAACAAATTTTTATTGCAAGCAGGTATATACTCTAAGTTAAACAGCTCTGTTACAACGCCTTCGGTTGGCTTATTCGAGGACAGCACTATTGATAAGTCGCTATGTCGGGTTAGCTCTTTACGGGTTTTAAGCGTATCCATTTGTAAATTAATATTAGGGTGCGCCGACGTCCATTCGCGCAATCTAGGCATTAGCAACTCGCTTGCAAAAAACTCAGGCAAGGTAATCGTTAAATTTGTATTTTGCTGCATTTGGCTAAATTCATTAATTGTGCTCTCAAGCGTACTAACTATTGGCGATATAGCTTCAAAAAAGTCCTTTCCAGCTGCAGTTAAACTAATCGAGCGGGTTTTACGCACAAAAAGCTCAATGCCAAGTTGTTCTTCTAGTTGTTTAATTTGATGGCTTACAGCCGAAGGCGTTAAATACAGCTCATTTGCTGCATGCTTAAAGCTTAAACTTCGTGCCGCGAAGCAAAATGAGCGAAGACCACGTATAGGAGTTTGCATGTTTTCCAATATAAAGTTGTTTGAGTCGCCTATATAAGGCAATAACTGAACCAATTATTAAAATTAATAATATCAGAAGGTTGAAACTTTTACTGCATTAAGTTCACAATAATGGTGCAACAAGGTAACAAGGTGGTGCAGGGGAGTTACAAGTTAGCGCTAAATTTCAGCTTCTTAAAATAATAATAAAACTTAGAAAAATAGGCAAAAAAAATCCCTCGTTAGAGGGATTTTGGGTAACTCAGCGCCATTGGCACTGGGAATGAGGTCGGTACAAGGTAAAGTTTAAACCTAGGGCTTAAAACACCATTTCAGGTACTTCACCGTCAACAAGTAATTTACCTGCTGTTTTACTAATAATTTCATCTACAGATACGCCCGGAGCGCGCTCTAACAGATGAAATGCGCCGTCTTTAACTTCTAGTACGGCTAAATCTGTAACTATTTTTTTTACGCAATTAACGCCGGTAAGCGGTAATGTGCAGGCCTCTAATAGCTTTGAGTCGCCATGCTTACTGGCGTGGGTCATGGTAACAATAATGTTTTGCGCGCCTGCAACCAAGTCCATTGCGCCGCCCATGCCTTTAATTAGCTTTTTAGGGATCATCCACGACGCTATGCTACCGTTTTGATCTACCTCAAAAGCACCCAGAACTGTTAAGTCTACATGACCACCGCGTATCATGGCAAAACTATCTGCACTATTAAATATGGCTGCACCTTTTGCAGCTGTCACGGTTTCTTTACCCGCGTTAATCATATCGGCGTCTAGCTCTGCTTTAGTTGGGTATGGTCCCATGCCTAACAAGCCATTTTCGGACTGTAACATAACTTCAATATCGTCTGGAACATAGTTTGCGACGAGTGTCGGAATTCCTATGCCTAAATTAACGTAATAGCCATCTTTTAGCTCTTGTGCAACGCGCATTGCAACTTGTTCACGTGATAATGCCATAATATTAATACTCCTGCTTAATCTCGTGTAGTAACACGCTCAATGCGTTTTTCAAAGTTGCCTTTAATAACGCGGTTTACATAAATGCCAGGGGTATGAATTTGGCTTGGCTCAAGTTCACCCGGCTCTACAATTTCTTCTACTTCGGCTACCGTAATTTTACCAGCAGTTGCGGCAAGTGGGTTAAAGTTCATTGCAGTGTGGCGAAACACTAAATTTCCGTAACGGTCGGCTTTCCATGCTTTAACAATAGCAAATTCACCGGTTATCGACTCTTCTAAAATATAAGGGCGACCATTAAATTCTTTTACATCTTTACCTTCGGCAACGGGCGTACCGTAACCTGTTGCGGTGTAAAACGCCGGAATACCTGCACCACCAGCACGCATTTTTTCTGCCAAAGTGCCTTGTGGTGTAAGCTCTACGTCAATTTCGCCACTGAGTAACTGTTGCTCAAATAGGGCATTTTCGCCAACGTATGAGGCAATTACTTTTTTAATTTGTTTGTCTTGTAATAAAATGCCCAAACCAAAGTCATCAACACCGCAGTTATTAGACACCACGGTGAGCTCTTTGGTTTTCATTTGCTTAATTTGTTTAATTAAGCCCTCAGGAATACCACATAAACCAAAACCACCGGCAATTACGGTATCGCCGTCTTTTAATCCTGCCATTGCAGCTTCGTAACTAGAAACTACCTTATCAAATCCGGCCATGAGTCACTCCTCATTGTGTGCTTAAATTGTTTAACTAACTATATGATAGTTAGTTTATAAATACTTTGTATAAAAATTATTGGGGATGTTATTTAGCATGCAATGCAATCGACACTTTACTTACGGGTTGTTTGCCAAGCGCTTTTGTTATTTGCCATCCTGCATCACTGAGCCTTTGTAAATCAATTGCGTGCTCAATGCCAAGCCCTTGCAGTAAGTAAACTACATCTTCGGTGGCAACATTTCCTGACGCCCCTTTAGCGTAAGGGCAACCACCAAGGCCTGCTACTGCCGCGTCAACCGTTGCTATACCTAAGTTTAGTGCCGCGTAAATATTTGTGAGCGCTTGGCCGTAAGTGTCATGAAAATGCACTGCAAGCTGCGACTTATCAATGTGCTGTAATAGCAAAGTAAGTAACTCAGTTACCTTTTTAGCTGTGCCTACACCTATGGTATCGCCAAGGCTTATTTCATAACAGCCTAGTGCGAGTAGCTTTTGGCTAACATAAAGTACAGCTTGAGGGTCTATTTCGCCTTCATACGGGCAACCTAAAACACAACTTACATAGCCGCGTACTTTAATGTTATGCGCTTTGGCAAACTCCATAACGTCGCTAAAACGCTCAATACTTTGCTCAATACTGCAGTTAATGTTTTTTTGACAAAACGATTCGCTAGCCGCTGTAAATATGGCAAATTCTTTAATTCCAGCGGCATGCGCAGCTTGTGCGCCTTTTAAGTTAGGGGTTAACGCACTTAAGTTTACATCGGGCAAATCAAGAGCTGATATCACATCAGCTGAGTCTGCCATTTGCGGCACCCATTTAGGGGATACAAACGCACCGGCTTCAATGTCTTTTAAACCCGCAGCAGCAAGCGCGTTAATAAGCGCTACTTTGTCGGCAGTGGTTACTGCTTTTTCGTTTTGTAGGCCATCGCGCGCGCCTACTTCAACAATACGTACTTTTTGCGGAAAAACGCTCATTATGCGCCTCCCTCAGCAGGGTCACTTGCAACTGTCGTATCTTCAACTATAGCCAGTAACGCGCCATGGCTTACCAGTTCACCTTCGGCAAAACAATAGCTTTGTAAAATACCATCGTGCGGGGCGTTGAGCGTATATTCCATTTTCATCGCTTCAATAATAACCACAGGGTCACCTTTGGTAATACTACTGCCCAGCTCAACTAAGTGTTTTACTACAGTACCATTAAGTGGCGCAGCTAAAGGCAGGGCATCACTTTGGTGATCGCTAATATAGTGCTTATTTACTAGCTCTAGGCGAGTTTGTAGTGCTTTGTGCATTACGGTGATCACGTTATTAACGCGACTTACGTGGGCTGTGTGTTTTTCGCCGTTTACAAATACACTACAAAGGCCATTATTTAAACTGCCTTGAACATTAAATACGTGCTCATTATGGGTAATACTGTAGCCATTATTCGTTTTAACCGCATTAAGGGTTAAATCAACAAACGCAATTTTAACGCTTTGCGGTGCATTTAGAGCAAAGCCACTGAGTTGTTGCCAAGGGCTTGTATTTGGCGCTTCTTGAGTGCTAACTAGCTGCTCTAAATAAGTAAAGGCTGCAATAAGCTGGCTTGCTTGGCGAAGAGATTGATCAACCGCCACTAACGAATCGCCTTGCTCGGCAATAAAGTGAGTGCTAGGCGCGCCTTGTTTAAAGCTAGGGTGCACAGCTAAGTTATGTAAAAAGCCAATGTTAGTACTAAAGCCCGCTAAGTGAAATTGCTCAAGCGCGTGTTGTAAACGGCTCAGCGCTTGTTCGCGATTATCATCATGCACAATTAACTTGGCTATCATGGGGTCGTAATATGGGCTAATTTCGTCGCCGGCTGCAATGCCAGTATCAATGCGCACAAACTCACTGTTTAGCGGAGTATAAAGTGCTTCAATTGTGCCTGAGCACGGAATAAACTCATTAGCAGGGTCTTCAGCGTAAATACGCGCTTCAAAGCTGTGGCCTTGCAATTTAATATCAGCTTGTTTGAATGGCAGTGTTTGCCCGCCGGCAATATTAATTTGCCACGTAACTAAGTCAACACCAGTAACCATTTCGGTAACCGGGTGCTCTACTTGCAGACGCGTGTTCATTTCCATAAAGAAGAACTCATCGCCACACAGTAAAAACTCAACTGTACCTGCACCGCGATAGTTTATTGCAAGAGCGCAACGCACCGCGGCTTCACCCATTTCTTTGCGCAACTCGTCTGATAAACCCGGGGCAGGGGCTTCTTCAATTACTTTTTGATGACGACGTTGCAACGAGCAGTCACGATCGCCTAAATAAACACAGTTACCGTGGTTATCGGCAAACACTTGTACTTCTACGTGGCGTGGTTGGTTAACGTAACGCTCTAGCAATACAAGGTCATTACCAAAACCAGCAACGGCTTCACGCTGTGCGCCTTCAAGTGCGCTAATAAATTCATTAGCATTATTTACCACGCGCATGCCTTTACCACCGCCACCAAATGCTGCTTTGATCAGTACCGGGTAGCCAATTTTTTCGGCCTCTGCTTGTAAAAAAGCAGGATCTTGCTTGTCGCCATAATAACCAGGTACTAATGGCACATTAGCCGCGGCCATAATTTCTTTAGCACGCGTTTTAGAGCCCATAGCTTCAATGCTGCTTGCTGGTGGTCCAACAAATACAATATTATTTGCTTCACATGCGTTGGCAAACGTGCTGTTTTCAGACAAAAACCCATAACCAGGGTGAATACAATCTGCGCCGCTGTCTTTTGCTACTTGCAGTATTTTATCGGCAACTAAATACGAGTCTTTACTTGGCGCTGGGCCAATGTGGTAGGCTTCGTCAGCCATTTTTACATGCTGCGCGTGTTTATCAGCGTCTGAATACACAGCAACTGTGGTTAAGCCCATTAATTTAGCACTGCGCATTATTCTGCACGCTATTTCACCACGGTTAGCAATGAGTATTTTTTGTAATTTATTTACGTTCATAATTAATCCTACAGTTGCCATTGTGGTGGACGTTTGTCAAAAAAAGCGCTTAAGCCTTCTTGGCCTTCATCCGATACACGAATTTTGGCAATACGATGAGCGGTAAGCTCAATTAGCTCATCAGTTATTTCTTTATTTGCTACATCGTTAATAAGTGCTTTTGCCGCTTTTACTGCAACCGGGCCATTATCAATCAATGTTTGCAGCATAGCGTCGAGCGCACATTCTAAATTACCGGTTACTTGATGAATTAACCCAAGTTGCTTAGCGGTATGCGCATCAAACACCTCAGCAGTTAAAAAGTATCTACGCGCTGCACGCTCACCAATGGCTTTAATTACATAAGGGCTAATAACCGCAGGAATAAGCCCCAGCTTTACTTCGCTTAGGCAAAATTGTGCATTGTCTTGGCATATTGCAATGTCGCAACAGGCAATTAAACCTAAAGCGCCACCAAACGCAGCACCTTGCACGGCACAAATAGTAGGGTGCGGGCTTGTTGCTAACACTTGCATTAATTTAGCTAACTGCATTGAATCGGCTAAATTATCGTTAACATTGTTATCTGCCATCGATTTCATCCAGGCTAAATCGGCACCGGCTGAAAAATGTTTGCCCTCAGTTTTTAACACCAAGGCGCGAATATCGAGCGTATTAGCATGTTCAATACATTTTATAAGCTCTTGAATGACTTCGCTGTTAAATGCATTGCGTTTTTCGGGGCGGCTTAAAACGAGTACCGCCACATTTGATTTTGTTATTTGTAGAGTAACTGACATTTTACGCTCCGATTACATTCTAAATACGCCAAATTTCGACTCTTGCACTGGTGCATTACTAGCGGCACTTAAGGCAAGTCCTAAAACGCTACGTGTGTCGGCAGGATCAATAATGCCGTCATCCCATAAGCGGGCGCTGGCATAATACGGATGTCCTTGCTCTTCGTACTGATCAATAATTGGCTGTTTAAAGTCACTTACTTCTTGCTCGTTCATGCTTTGGCCTTTACGGGCTAAACCGTCTTGCTTAACTTGCGTCATTACACCGGCTGCTTGCTCGCCGCCCATTACAGAAATACGCGCATTGGGCCACATCCACATCATGGTAGGTTCAAATGCACGGCCACACATGCCGTAGTTGCCTGCGCCATATGAGCCACCAATCAGTACGGTAAATTTAGGCACATCGGCACACGATACCGCCATAACCATTTTAGCGCCGTGTTTAGCTATACCTTCGGCTTCGTATTTTTTACCTACCATAAAGCCGGTTACGTTTTGTAAAAATACTAAAGGAATGTTGCGCTGCGTACATAGCTGAATAAAGTGCGCGCCTTTTTGCGCCGACTCACTAAACAAAATACCGTTGTTAGCGACTATGCCCACTGGGTGGCCATAAATACTCGCAAACCCCGTTACTAGGGTTTCGCCAAAGTAGCGTTTAAATTCGTCAAACGATGAGTCATCAACTGTGCGCGCTATTACTTCGCGTACATCAAATGGCTTTTTAAGATCGGTGCCAACAATGCCGTAAAGCTCGTTAATATCATAACGAGGTGGTTTAACTTCCTCTAGCAACGGCGCAGTAGGGCGGGTGTAATTAATACGCGCTATACATTGGCGCGCAATCGACAACGCATGTTCGTCATTTTGCGCGTAATGATCGGCAACCCCCGATGTTTTACAGTGCACGTCGGCACCACCAAGCTCTTCGGCGGTTACTACTTCACCGGTTGCAGCTTTAACAAGAGGCGGACCCGCTAAAAATATAGTGCCTTGATCTTTTACAATTATGCTTTCATCGGCCATGGCCGGTACATAGGCACCGCCTGCGGTACATAAACCCATAACCACAGCAATTTGTGGAATACCTTTACCCGACATACGGGCTTGGTTGTAAAATATACGGCCAAAATGCAGCTTATCGGGAAATACATCATCTTGCTCTGGCAAGTTTGCACCGCCCGAATCAACTAAATAAATGCAAGGTAAATGGCAACGATCAGCAATATCTTGCGCGCGTAAATGCTTTTTAACCGTTAGCGGAAAGTAAGTACCGCCTTTAACCGTGGCATCGTTTGCAATAATCATGCATTCAACACCTTTAACACGGCCAATACCTGCTACTACACCGGCACACGCAATTTCTTGCTCGTAAACACCAAAGGCGGCAAATTGCGAAATTTCTAAAAATGGCGAACCTTCGTCAATTAAAGTGCTAATACGGTCACGTACAAATAATTTACCGCGGCCTTCGTGGCGCTCTTTTAATGCAGCGCCGCCACCTTGGCTAATGGTTGCCACTTTATTACGTAAATCATCTACCAACGCCGACATATTTTTATAGTTTTGTACAAACGTTGGATCGTGAGGATTAACGCTCGATGTTAAAATCGTCATTATTTAATCCTTAACGGCTTTCAGTGAAAAGTTCGCGGCCAATTAGCATACGGCGTATTTCTGAGGTACCTGCACCAATTTCATATAATTTGGCGTCACGTAGTAGGCGGCCCGTTGCGTATTCATTTATATAACCATTGCCACCTAAAATTTGAATGGCATCTAGCGCCATTTTAGTTGCCAGCTCTGCTGCATATAAAATAGCACCGGCAGCATCTTTACGGGTGGTTTCACCGCGATCACACGAGCGAGCCACTGTATATACATACGAGCGTGCGGCGTTCATTTGCGTATACATGTCGGCTACTTTACCTTGAATTAACTGAAACTGACCAATAGGCGTATCAAACTGTTTGCGCTCATGAATATAAGGTACAACAATATCCATACACGCTTGCATAATACCCAGTGGGCCTGCTGCAAGTACTACGCGCTCGTAGTCTAGGCCGCTCATTAATACCTTAACGCCTTCGTTTAAGTTACCTAAAATGTTTTCTTCGGGTACTTCGCAGTTTTCAAATACCAGTTCACAGGTATTTGAGCCACGCATACCAAGTTTGTCGAGCTTTTGCGCGGTTGAAAAACCAGGAAAGTCGCTCTCTACAATAAATGCAGTAATACCTTTTGCGCCGGCAGTTAAATCGGTTTTAGCGTAAATAACTAAAGTATGCGCATCTGGACCATTGGTGATCCACATTTTATTACCGTTTAAAATGTACTTATCACCTTTTTTCTCGGCTTTAAGTTTCATTGAAACTACGTCTGAACCCGCATTTGGCTCGCTCATAGCAAGGGCACCAATGTGCTCACCGCTAATAAGCTTAGGCAAGTATTTTTCTTTTTGGGCTTGCGTGCCGTTACGATTAATTTGGTTTACACACAGGTTTGAATGCGCACCATAGCTTAGGCCAATAGAAGCACTTGCACGGCTAATTTCTTCCATGGCAATAACATGCTCTAAATAACCTAAACCAGCACCGCCAAATTCTTCAGCTACTGTCATTCCCAATAAACCCATTTCGCCCATTTGTGGCCAAAGTTGATTTGGGAAAGCGTTATCAAGGTCAGTTTTTTCGGCTAGTGGGGCAATTTCTTGGCTGGCAAAGCTGTTTACATGTCCGCGGATCATATCGGCGGTTTCGCCAAGGCCAAAGTTCATTTCTTTATATAGTGAAATAGTGCTCATGATTCATTCCTGTGTGATTGATTAAGTTAATACCGCGTATTACTCATCTATTTTATTAAGTGTGTCGCGGCAACGGCGCTCGGCTGTTACCAATTCCATAAGAACAACTTTAATGTCGTCCATTTGTTGTGATAGGTCGGCTTTTTTCTCGCTAATAAGGTCCAGCATAGTTACCAGCTGCTTAGCACTTGATTTGTCGGCGTCGTAAAGTTCAAACAAACGTCCTGTTTCTGCTAGCGTAAAACCTAAGCGTTTACCACGTAAAATTAATTTTAAGCGTACTTTATCGCGTTTAGAGTAAATACGGGTTTGGCCATTTCTACTTGGCGTAACAAGCCCTTGGTCTTCATAAAAGCGGATAGAGCGGGTGGTAATGTCAAACTCCTTTGCGAGTTCGCTAATACTAAAAGTTTGTTCGTTATTGGCAGGCACAGTGGCCGACGTTGCAAAGTTTGATTGATTATCTGGTTTCATAATAGTGTTTTACCTCATTCGAATAACTCCAATATAAGTGAAGTTTACGTAAAGGTAAAGCGAGATGTTTGTGTAATACTTTAGACTAATGAAAATGGCGAGTAAACTTTCATTAAAGTTAGGCTTTAAAGCCTGCGTAGGCGTTTTTACTGAAGTGTAATGAAACATAATACAAATAAGTTTACAGTTTTTACAGTCAACTAAAAGTTGATTTTAGATTTACGTTGGCGTAAACGTAAATATTATGTATGCTCGTAAACAGATTATAAATAAATTGTTTGGTTCAGCGCATTAAATTGCACGGTGCCAATTACTAAATGGAGCCTTTTTATGACTACTGAAGCCGTTGTTATTGTAGCAGCAAAACGCACCCCTATGGGTGGATTTATGGGCGCACTCAATGATGCGCAATCAACTGAGCTGGGGGCAACCGCTATTGCTAGTGCATTGGCAGAAACAGGCCTAAGCACAGATGCTATTGATGAAGTAATTATGGGCTGTGTATTACCTGCTGGTGTAGGCCAAGCGCCTGCTCGTCAAGCAATGTTAAAAGCAGGCCTAGCACTTAGCACGGGCGCTACCACTATAAATAAAGTGTGTGGCTCTGGCTTAAAAGCGGCAATGTTGGCACATGATCTAATTAAAGCGGGCTCTATAAACTCAGCAGTGGCTGGTGGCATGGAAAGTATGAGTAATGCACCGTACTTTATTCCCAAAGCTCGCGGCGGCATGCGCATGGGGCATGGCGAAATTAAAGATCACATGATGAGCGATGGCCTTGAAGATGCTTACGACAACAAAGCTATGGGTTGTTTTGCACAAGACACCGCCGATGAATACGGTATAGGCCGTGAACAAATGGATAACTTTGCACTAAGCTCGCTTACCAAAGCAAAAGCCGCAATTGAAAACGGCAGCTTTAATAACGAAGTTGCACCGCACACTATGCAAACACGCAAAGGCGACGTTACCGTTGCCATTGACGAGCAACCAGGTAATGCCCGCCCAGAAAAAATTCCGAGCCTACGTGCTGCATTTAAAAAAGACGGCACTATTACAGCCGCTAACTCATCGTCAATTTCAGACGGTGGCGCAGCACTTATTTTAATGAGCGAGTCAAAAGCCAAAGAGCAGGGCTTAACCCCGCTTTGTAAAATTGTAGCGCACAGCACGCATTCTCAAAAACCAAGCGAATTTACAGTAGCGCCAGTGGGCGCAATGAACAAGGTACTAGAAAAAGCCGGTTGGACTACAGCCGATGTTGACCTGTGGGAAATTAACGAAGCGTTTGCCATGGTTACTATGCTTGCTATTAACGAGCTTAAACTAGATGAAAACAAAGTAAACGTAAACGGCGGTGCATGTGCATTGGGCCATCCAATTGGTGCAAGCGGCGCACGTATTTTAGTAACGCTTATTCATGCACTTAAAAATCGTGGCCTTAAAAAAGGCGTAGCGTCTTTATGTATTGGTGGCGGTGAAGCCGTGGCCATGGCAGTAGAAACACTTTAATTTTTCATCACAAAATAATAATCAATGCAGCGCTAATTATAATAATAAAGCTGCACTAACACTCTTATAAAACAGGATTTAATTATGCACCAAGTACCACTACTGATTAACGGCGAATTTATTCAATCAAGCTCAAAAGAACTTATTGACGTAATAAACCCAGCCAACCAAGAAGTGCTAGCCCAAGTACCTTGCACCACAGACGCAGAAATGGATGCAGCTATTGCCTCGGCTTCAGAAACGTTTAAAACGTGGAAAGATGTGCCAATTACTGAACGTGCGCGCATTATGATGAAATACGCTGCGCTATTAAAAGAGCACCACGATGAGCTTGCCACTATTATTTGTCATGAGCTGGGTAAAACCTTTGAAGACGCTAAAGGCGATGTATGGCGTGGTATTGAAGTAGTTGAGCAAGCGGCTAACGCACCGTCATTAATGATGGGCGAAACCATGGAAAACGTAGCGCGTAAAATCGATACTTATTCTTACATGCAACCCTTAGGTGTGTGTGCGGGTATTACGCCTTTTAACTTTCCGGCAATGATCCCATTATGGATGTTTCCGCTGGCAATTGTGTGTGGTAACACCTTTATTTTAAAACCGTCTGAGCAAGATCCACTTACGCCAATGCGCTTAGCTGAGTTATTTATGGAAGCTGGCGCGCCAAAAGGCGTGTTACAAGTAGTACATGGTACAAAACCACAAGTAGATCGCATACTAGAGGACAAAGCAGTACGCGCTATTTCGTTTGTTGGCTCGTGTGGCGTTGGCGCTTATATTTATTCAAAAGGCACAGCAAATCTTAAACGCGTACAAGCGTGTGTGGGTGCTAAAAACCACATGGTTATTATGCCTGATGCCAGCAAATCGCATGTGGTAAATAACTTAGTTGGCGCGTCGGTTGGTGCCGCTGGTCAGCGTTGTATGGGTATTTCGGTTGCGGTATTTGTTGGCCAAGCAAAAGACTGGGTTGATGAAATTAAAGCAGGTTTTGAAGGTGTACGCCCAGGCGTATGGGATGATGCTGGTGCAGCGTATGGCCCGCAAACGTCACCGGCTGCCAAAGCACGTATTTTATCGCTTATTGCCGGTGGTAAAGAGCAAGGTGCTAAATGTTTAATTGACGGCTCAAACTTTACGGTTGAAGGCTACGAGCAAGGTAACTGGGTAGGCCCAACCTTGTTTACCGATGTAACTAAAGACATGGACTTATATAAAGAAGAAATTTTTGGTCCCGTACTGGCGTGTATGTTTGTAGATACATTAGATGAAGCCATTGCGCTAATAAACGACAGCCCATACGGTAACGGCACATCGCTGTTTACCTCAAGCGGCGCAGTTGCACGTAAGTTCCAACACGAAATTGAAGTAGGCCAAGTAGGTATTAACGTGCCAATTCCGGTGCCACTGCCGTTCTTTTCGTTTACTGGTTGGAAAGGCTCGTTTTATGGCGACACTCACACTTACGGTAAGCAAGGTATTCGTTTTTATACCGAAACTAAAACCATTACTTCACGTTGGTTTGAAGACGACATAGCGTCGGGTCCAAATATGAGCATTAACTTAAAGTAATTACTCATAATAAATAGTTTAAAAAGCATAATTAATAATAAAGAAGGGCACGAAGGTAACTCCTATTACCTTCGTTGCTCTTCACTAATCACCTAGACAACACATAACTAATTGAAGAGGTCTATATGGACTTTAATTTATCAGATGATCAGCAAGCATTTGCTCAAACAGCACGTCAGTTTGCTGACTCAGAACTCGCACCTTACGCTGCTAAGTGGGACCGCGAACATATTTTTCCTAAAGACACGATTAAAGCTGCAGGCGAACTAGGTTTTTGTGGCCTTTACACGCCAGAAGAAGCCGGTGGCCTTGGCTTATCGCGCTTAGATTCAAGCATTATTTTTGAACAACTTGCTATGGGCTGTACCGCAACAACAGCCATGTTAACCATACATAATATGGCCACTTGGATGGTAGCAAGCTTTGGTACTGACGCCGCTAAAGACAAATACTGCGAACAACTGGTTACTGGTGATTTACTGGCATCGTATTGTTTAACCGAGCCAGGCTCAGGTTCAGACGCCGCATCGCTAAAAACTAAAGCAGTACGCGATGGCGACGAATACGTAATTAACGGCTCAAAAATGTTTATTTCGGGCGCGGGCGAAACCGAAGTATTAGTCGTTATGGCGCGCACCGGATGCGATGGCCCTAAAGGTATTTCGGCCTTTATAGTACCTGCCGACGCTAAAGGTGTTGAATACGGTAAAGCCGAAGAAAAAATGGGCTGGAACGCACAACCTACACGCTTAATTAGTTTTGAAGATGTGCGTATTCCGGCGCATAACTTATTAGGTGCAGAAGGCGAAGGTTTTAAATTTGCTATGCAAGGCCTTGATGGTGGGCGCATTAATATTGCAACCTGTTCAATTGGCACGGCGCAAGCGGCGCTTAATACGGCCCGCGAATATTTAAAAGAACGTACTCAGTTTGGTAAACCACTGGCCGCGTTTCAAGCGCTGCAGTTTAAAATTGCCGATATGAACACCGAGCTTGTAGCCGCGCGCCAAATGGTAAGGCTGGCTGCGTTTAAGCTTGATAATAACGACAGCGAAAAAACCACGTATTGTGCTATGGCAAAACGTTTTGCAACCGATGTGGGCTTTACCGTATGTAACGACGCCCTGCAAATTCATGGTGGCTATGGTTATATTAAAGAATACCCATTAGAGCGCCATGTACGTGATGTACGTGTACACCAAATTTTAGAAGGCACTAACGAAATTATGCGCGTTATTATAGCGCGTCGTATTTTAGCAGAGTCAGCCAGCGAAGTTTTATAAGGAGTTATTTATGTCAGAGTCAAATACTAAGTCTAATCCTAGCATTGAATTAACGACCGAAGGTCATGTAGCCATATTAACTATGTCAAACCCGCCAGCAAATACCTGGACCAAAGACACATTAATTGCCTTAAAAAACACCGTTAATAAGCTAAACAAAAATAAAAATATTTATGCACTAGTGCTTACCGGCGAAGGCGAAAAGTTTTTTAGTGCCGGTGCCGACTTAAACTTGTTTGCCGGTGGCGATAAAGGCGTAGCCGCCGAAATGTCGCGCGTATTTGGCGAAGCATTTGAAGCACTTAGTAACTTTAGAGGCGTGTCGGTTGCGGCTATTAATGGCTATGCCATGGGCGGTGGTTTAGAAGTAGCACTCGCGTGTGATATTCGTATTGCTGAAGAGCAAGCACAAATGGCCCTTCCTGAAGCTAAAGTAGGTTTACTACCGTGTGCTGGTGGTACACAAAACCTAGCATGGTTAGTAGGCGAAGGCTGGGCAAAACGCATGATTTTATGTGGCGAGCGCTTAAAAGCCGACAAAGCACTGCAAATTGGCTTAATTGAAGAAGTTGTTCCACAAGGCGAAAGCTTTGCTGCAGCACTTAAACTAGCTAACCAAGTGGCCGATCAAAGTCCGTCTTCGGTTGCAGCATGTAAAACATTGATTCAAAAAGGGCGTCATCAGCCTATGGCGAGCATTTTACCGCTAGAACGTGAGTTATTTGTGGCCTTATTTGACACCGAAGATCAGCAAGAAGGTGTAAGTGCCTTTTTAGAAAAGCGTCGTGCAAATTGGGTGAACGGCTAATGAGCGGCTTAACATTATTAAATCATGCAGATGACGCAGTCGTATTCGAAACGGCAACCGCGTCAAACGGTGCTTTAATAGCGTTTGCTACGCTAAATGCACCAAAGTCGTTAAACGCCCTTAATTTTGAAATGATCAAACTATTAGAGCCGCAACTAAAAGCTTGGGCGCAAGACAGCAGTATTGCCATGGTGGTATTAAAAGGCGCAGGCGACAAAGCCTTTTGTGCTGGCGGCGATGTTGTAAGTTTGCACCACGCTATGGCTCAAGGCAGCGCAAGCGACTTAGTAGAGGATTTTTTTACGCAAGAGTATCGCCTTGACTATTTAATTCACTGTTACGAAAAGCCATTATTAGTGTGGGGTAACGGTATTGTAATGGGCGGCGGTTTAGGCTTAATGGCCGGTGCAAGCCACCGCGTAGTAACCGAAACATCGCGTATAGCAATGCCTGAGCAAACTATTGGCTTATACCCAGATGTTGGCGGCAGTTATTTTTTACATAAAATGCCTCACAGTGTTGGATTATTTTTAGGGCTTACGTCAGCGTCTATAAATTGCGACGATGCCCGTTTTGTTGCCCTTGCCGATCACTATGTAAAAGCAGACAAATACGATGCACTTTTAGCGGGTTTACTCAGCATTAAGTGGGGTAAAACGGCCAGCTTAAATCACGAAAAACTTACTACGCTGTTAACTGATTTAGATCAGCAATCAGGGCGTTTACCTAAAGGTAATATCAAAGCAAATTTGGCAACCATTCAAGAACTCGCTGAGTTTACTACGCTACAACAACAGGTTGACTATATTTTAAACTTAAACACAGACGACAAATGGCTACTAAAGGCGCAAAAATCGCTTAAGCATGGTTGTCCGCTAAGTTGTGCGTTAGTAAGCCGCCAATTAAAAACCAGTAAAGGCAAAAGCCTTGCTGAGTGTTTTAGAATGGAGCTAGGTATGTCGGTACGTGCCGGCGAAGTGGGTGAGTTTCAAGAAGGTGTACGTGCATTGTTAATCGACAAAGACGGTGCGCCAAACTGGCAATACAAAACACTCAGCGACGTGCCAAGCTCAGTGGTAGATAGCTTTTTTGAAGATCGCTATGGCAATAACCACCCACTTAAACAATTACAACAAGGCTAAAGCTATGAGCAAACTCAATATAGGATTTATTGGTTTAGGCAACATGGGTGGGCCCATGGCGGCAAACCTTATTAAAGCAGGGCACACAGTAAGTGTGTTCGACTTAAACCAAAATACAGTTAACGAGCTAAAAAGCAAAGGTGCAAACGCAGCCGCAGATGCAACGCAATGTGCCAACAACGTAGACATACTTATTAGCATGTTGCCTGCTGGCAAGCATGTTAAAGCGCTTTATTTGGGCGAAAAGGGGCTAATTAACAGCTTAAGCAAAACCACCTTAGTTATTGATTGCTCAACCATAGATGCCGAATCGGCGCGCGTGGTTGGTAAAGAGTTAGCACAGCAAGGTATTAGCTTTGTAGATGCACCGGTATCGGGTGGCGTTGCAGGCGCAACCGCCGGCACACTTACCTTTATTGTAGGCGGCGATAAAGCCGCGTTCGACAAAGCCAATGCTGTGCTGGTTGATATGGGCAAAAATATTTTTCATGCAGGCGACATTGGCGCAGGGCAAGTTGCAAAAATATGTAATAACATGCTGTTGAGCATTTTAATGGCAGGCACCAGCGAAGCACTACAAATGGGTATAAATAATGGCCTAGACCCTAAAGTGCTTAGCGACATAATGACCGCAAGCTCAGGGCGTAACTGGACGTTAGAATTATATAACCCGTGTCCGGGTGTAATGGAGTCGGCTCCTGCAAGTAACGAATACAAACCAGGCTTTATGGTCGATCTAATGGCGAAAGATCTAGGCTTGGCAATGGAAGCAGCAAAACAAAGTAAATCAGCCACGCCAATGGGTTCAATGGCCAACGACTTATACGCTACATTGCAGCACCAAGGTGCGGGTACTGAAGATTTTAGTGCCATATTTAAATTATTTTCGAAGTAGGGGTAACGCGTGGAAATTAAAAATAACACGGTAGTAATAACCGGTGGCGCACAAGGCTTGGGTTTTGCCATGGCGCAAAAGTTTGCAAAAATGGGCGCAAACATTGCCCTAATCGATATGGCGCAAGATGCACTTAACATAGCAACCGAGCAATTAAGTCAACTTGACGGCGTAACTACGCGTATTCAAGGCTACGCTGCCAACGTTACCAACGAGAGCGAAATGGAAGCGGTATTTAACACCATTAATAGCGACTTTGGCCATATTGGTGTATTGATCAACAACGCCGGTATTTTACGCGATGGCATGTTTATTAAAGCAAAAGACGGCAAAGTAGTTAAAAAAATGTCGCTTGAGCAATTTCAATCAGTAATAGACGTAAACCTTACTGGCGTGTTTTTGGCAGGCCGAGAAGCTGCCAGCCATATGATTGAGTCGGGCAAAGGTGGCGTTATTGTAAATATGTCGAGCGTAGCGCGCGCCGGAAACATAGGGCAAACAAACTACGCTGCTTCAAAAGCAGGCGTTGTAGCGCTTACTACTACATGGGCTAAAGAGCTTGGCCGTTTTGGTATTCGCGTAGGCGCAATTGCACCAGGTGTTATAAGCACCGCAATGACCGACGTAATGAAACCAGAAGCTAAAGAGCGCATGCTTAGCGTAACTCCAGTAGGGCGTTTAGGTGAAACTGCAGAAATAGCCCATACCGCACAATATATTATCGAAAACGACTTTTTTACCGGTCGCGTAGTAGAAATAGACGGCGGCATTCGTTTGTAACATACTCAGATTTAAGATTAATTAAAAAAGCATAATTCTTGTGGGTTGTGCTTTTTTGTTTTAAATAGAGACGTTTATAATCTTGAAAAAGGGCTAATAACACCATTAGCACCTTGCTGTAAAACATGGGTATAAATTTGTGTTGTACGAATATCGCTGTGCCCAAGTTGTGTTTGTACTGTGCGTATATCAGCGCCGCTTTGCAGTAAGTGCGTAGCGAATGAGTGGCGCAAAGTATGTGGCGTAACGTGTTTATTAATGTGTGCATTAAAAGCCGCTTTTTTTACAGCGCGCTGTAATTGCTTTTCATCAATATGATGGCGCCTTAGCTGTTTACTCTCAGGATCAATACTGAGTTTATAAGATGGAAATAAATATTGCCAACCCAGCTGTTTGTTATGATTTGGATATTTTTTACGTAATAAATGCGGCATATACACGCCACAAAACAGCGGGTTATTTAGATCCAATTGTAAATAATTATCGACTAATTGAATTTGTGTTCGTATTTGTGGTATCAGTTCTCCTGCAAGCGTTACAACACGATTTTTGCCCCCTTTACCATCCCAAATTCGAACACAGTTATAATCAAAGTCAATATCTTGTATCCGCAAACGTAGTACCTCCATTAACCGCATACCGCTACCATAAAGTAGTGCACACGCTAAATAATGCTTTGTAATACAGTGTTTAAATAACGCTGAAACTTCTGTTTGTGTAAGCACAACGGGTAATTTCCTAGGGCGTTCACTTTTTACAAAATCTAATGATAATGAGAGAGGACTTTTAATTATTTCTTTATATAGAAAACTTAGCGCATTCAATGCCTGGGCTTGTGTGCCTTGCGCTACATTTTGCGAGTTTACTAAATGATTTAAATATAATTCCACTTGAGTATCCCCCATAAAGCTTGGGTGTTGCATATTATTAAAGCGGATATAGGCAGCTATCCAAAACAAATAAGCTTCAATAGTGCTCTTTGCATAACGCTTGCTATACATATGATCTTTAATCATGGTTAGAAAGAGAGATTTCATAAATGATATTTAATTATTTAAGTCTGATACTGTATATATAGACAGTTACTTGTATTTTGTCCAATAACATTATTAAAAGTCGTTTTGGGGTATTTTAACAACGGTGATTTTATAACATACGTAATTACTTGTTTACATTGTAGTTATTTAGTGGAACTATTGAGCCATGTAATATACGCCGTTTTGGGGTGTTATAAACCCCCAAAGTGGTGTTCAATAAGCTGTTATAAGCCCTGATAGGTTTGGCGTATGTTTAAATAATTCTGTTCATATCTATTTCACAGCCTGACTCTTTCATTTCTTTTGCTAATTTGAACTTCCATGCTCCAGCAGCATCAAAATTTTCGTAAACAACTCCACTAATATCGTTTGGTTTTTCGATATTTCCTTTAACTATTGCAGTTACGTTTTCTCTACCTAGTTTCCCTATGAAATACCCATGTTCAAAAATTACATTTTGACGAGCTCTTGGTGATAGCTCAGTTAACCCAGCCTTAGAGCCTTGATCACAGGGTGTATATAAAACAATGGCAAAACATACTTCACCAGCATACTTTTCAATTTTTTCAATTATCGTTTTACTTGAACTAGCTTGCTCATGCAATATTATTGGCTCAAGCCCTATTTGACTTACAAATCGAGCTAATTGTTCTTTTGCCAAATCATCATGACCATGAACAATAAACACCTTATTCTTCTGGGGTGTAATAGGCGTGTTGTAAACTGGATTCTCTTGAGGGAAATGTTGCGACACTGCTTTAAATACCCCTGCAGCGGATGGATGCATAACTGGAGCGTTGTGAACTTGGGTATTTATAATGTTTGGTTGTTTTGTTGGGGAGGGAGCTACAGGAAAACTAGTGTTTTCTAACCTCATAGCAATCTGTAAACAATGACTTTTTAATTCCTGATTCCTATTTTTGTTGTATGGGTATAGTAAATGTTTATCGTCATCATCTTCAATTATCTCACGAATTAATTTACCAACTAATTGATTAGATTCTAAATCCCATATAGCGCGCATTCTATTCGCTTTTGAACCTGAACCAATTTCGTATTTATCTGAATAAAGCTCTATATCTACAGATTCTGCAATAAATTGCGCTAAAGAATTATTAGAAAAATCTAAAAAATAACCACCACTCATTTCAAAAAAAGTTTCTAGTTTTCTACGTTCTTTAGTGGTTAAATCAGACATTTTCGACCTTTATTAATTAAATCAGACAACTAGCTTGTTTCATTGGTTTATATTAACCTTGTAAAAGGCTTATAACAAGCCACTTAAGCAGGACAAAAAACAGTTGGTTTTTTCTCGTGCCTCGCTTATTTTAACCAACAATTTTTTGCCTCTTAGTGGGGCGTTATGTGCTCAAGGAATGTGATGTATCACCAATACTTTGAAGACTGGGAAGTGAAATCTGATTTCAAAAAGGAGTTTGTATCTCTTTGGGCTGATTGGTTGGGCGAGAAAGATTCACACAAACTGGACGAAGTTACTGAGAATGAATGGCAAAGGTTTAATCAGCTCTTAGTTCTACTCAGTCAGGATTATATTCTTCAGGAAGCGGTTTGTGCTAAAGAGGAATTAGTAACTATTAACAATATTAGTACTGCACTTTCAAGCTACAAAGAGTCTATGAACAAGGACGCTTCGGAATTCTCAAAAATTGTAATTCCAGACCTCGATTGTGTAATTACAGAAGAGTGGGATTATACCTACATAGTTTGGTATAAAGATGCACAGGCAATAATCAAATTAGCACCTTACATAAAAGCGGCAAACCTATGTCATTTTGCGTAAGCACACATAACAAACAAATCATGGCCGACGCGCAAACAGCGCGCGCCGCATATTCGAAGCGTTATATACCCTAAAAGGAAGTTGAGGTGCATCATTAAGCCGATAAACATAATTGCGCTGCCTTGTGCCGTCTTAGCAATGTACCCTGGTTTTTTAGCTGCAATGTTAGCTAATGGAAACTACGAAAAGGTTGCCGTTTCAAGTCTAATTGCTTTGGTTGCCGCTTTATTCTTTTTCCGAAACTTTAATATTTACAAAGAAACTGACGGATACCTAAAAAACTTTTTCATTTCTACATTATTATTAAGTGGTAATTTTAGTCTTCCCGTTTGGTCATCTGTTTCTAAAAGTGATGCCAGCGACTTAGTTTTCTTGCTACTCCTTCCTTTAATATTTATAGTCAACTATCTGTTAACTAAGAGTAGTTCTGCAAAACAGGCTGTAGCTGTGTATCAACGGGTATATAACAAGAAAATCAACAAGGACACGTAACAGTTGGCTACGTTTCGCTGCGCTACACAATTTTAGCCAACCATTACTTAGCCTGTTATTTAGGCGTTATATTTATTTCAAATTAGGAAGCTGTCGTGAGTGGTAATTTAAAGTTAGATATTTTTATTGTTGGTTTAATGCTTATACCAATAATTATTCAATTCGTACCTGTAGTTTCAGGTCTATTCATTAACTCAGAAAAAAAAACTCATTTCTCAGTTATTTCATTTCCACCGTCTATTTATATTATTTTTCTGTCAGGCTTTGGTAACAATTTGCTGGGTCAAGTTATTGTAGGTTTAGCTTTTATAGTGTTTTTTTGCACCTACGCTGCAGCATTGTCTTATTTAGTTCAAGCTAATAAAGTGGCTAAATAATAAATATAACAAGAGCCTCAATTCGCTCACAAGCTCGCTCGGACAATTAACAATGGGTTATTGTCGCTGCGCTCAATAATTTTAACCCATTGTTAATCGCCGCTTAGGCAGGCGTTATGTTTACGGAGCAATATCATGGATGCACCATGGAATGGTGAAAAAGTTAGTATAGTCATACGTTGTTTAGCGATAGTATTTGTTCTATGTGCGATTATCGCATTCGGAATAATGTTTATCGATTTTTTTGAAAGAGGCTATGGTAATTTTTCTAATCTCGATTTCAGATCAATTATAGGTATGATATCGGCTCCATATTGTTTCCTGTTATTCTTAAAAGTTGCGCTTACTGGTTATGCTCCAAAATCTTGGATCCCATGGAAGTAAACATAACAACACGCTCTGAGGTGGACGACTAGTAAAATTTAGCTATTAATTGCAAATTTTAAAAGTGGTGAGCCTCTGCGTTTTAATGCTGCTAAATACGTTGATTCATCGTAGGGTGTATTCGTTTTTCAACACTTAAACACGATCCTTATCCATTTAAATGCCTGTGATCTAATAATGCTGTTATGCGGTTTCCTTCGGTCTATTTCTCACTATTTAGCTCTTGCCATTCGCTGGTGGTTATCGTTAAATAACAGTATGTTATTTAAACGGTGATCTTCCTTCAGAGGGCATTCACGTTATAAGTTGATGCCCATGTCGGGCGTACACAGCAGTGTGTATGGGATGTGCTAGGAGGTAATTTGAAAAAGTTGTTTTATTTACTCATTTGTTTCACTGTTATTTCAGGGTGTTCTGAATCACCGAAATCACGTTTTGTTTACTACAAAAGTGTGGAGCCAGTATTATGTAACTTGGTGGTTGGGTTATCACAAGAAGATAATCAACTTATGTACAAAGTTACAACAAATGCTCGCTCTGCGAAAGGCAGTTATAAGAAAAGAGGGCAACACATTGTATTCTCTGGCTTGTATGCTTCAGAATCGGCCGGTAATTCAAAAATTGAAGTAAGTGCGTTGCAGCAAGGTGATACGTTAACAATTCAAAATTACGGTAATAGTATGAATTCGTACACGCTTTTTTCTGAATGCGAAAGTAAGTATATTTCCCTAGTTAAAGAGCGCACATAAGTCGCTTAAATGAAATAAAAACAGTTGGTTATTGCTGAGCGATTTAAAGCAACAATATTTATCTGCTTAACAAGTTGTTTGGTTTTTTTACAGTAAAAGGATTTTTTGTAGTATGAAAAAACTGTCTATTTCTCTTATCTTAATTTTATTAGGTTGTGCCGTGCAACCTCAGCACTATGATTCTATCGTAGAGATGACCCACACCCAGGCTCAACAAGATCACATTAAATTTATCAAGCAGGTTCGAGGGCACCACGATAGTGATCTTTTTGACACTCACAAAATGTTAGCAAAAGTCTTCAAACAATCAGCAGGGCTGCTTGTTATAAATAATGATTTTTTGCGAAAATTGAAAGCTAATTTCACCAAAAAATAACAAGGTCATCAAAAGGGCATGCGCAGTTTAGCAAATATAACTAGACGCTATTGCGGTATCCTATGATGTTTTATGGGCCTAGGGGTAGAGCTGTCACTATTAAGTTGTGACCTATTACCGTAGATTTATTTAATAGCGGTTAAGATATATATGAGCATTAATGAAGAGACTAAATTAAGTGTCGATCAAAATCGACTGTTTTACCAACAAATGCGCACAACGACTCCGCTGCAGGCTGTGGTTGCCACTGGCTGGTTTGGCGTGTTGATGTATCACGACTCTTCAATTATACCGATATTTTGGCTGGTCATTTTTCTGGCTTTTCTCACTTTTCGGTACTCAGTTTACTTGAAGATTAAAGTGCAGGATGATTATAAAATTGCAAGCCAAATCAACGCGGTTAATCGTAATGCCCTGATCGCTGCTGCATTAAATGGACTGCTTTGGTCTACTTTCTACGTCTATTCGTTTTATCATCTTTCTGAGCAGTGGATGTTGCTTTTTGCAGCTTTCGTTGTTGTTTTAATGGCCTCTGGTTTTATTACGCTTACGGTTCATAAACAATCTTTTTATGCATTTTTCTCCTGCTTTATTGTTCCAATAATAATTTTTACATTTATGTTTAATGATATGGGAGATACATTATTTTTTATGGCATTAATATACATATTTTTTGGGATTAATATCTTGTCACTGTACAAAAACATTAACAAAACTATTATTGATAGCTTGAAAAGTGTTATTGAAAATAAACGTTTGGCGAGTCGGCTTCAAGAACTTAGTAATACAGATAGTTTGACAAAACTATCGAATCGTCGGCATTTTGAAGAAGAAAGTAATCGTTTTTTTGAAAAAGCTGTGGAATTAAAGCAAAAAGTAGCCATTGTGATGATAGATATTGATTTCTTTAAGTTATATAACGATAACTATGGCCATTTACAGGGAGATAATGTGATCGAACAAGTAGCAAAAGGGGTGAAAAACGCGCTACTAAAGAACTCAGATCTTATTGCTAGGTATGGTGGAGAAGAGTTTATTGTGATGTTAACAAATACTAGTGAAGCTGAGGCCGAAAAAATGGCGAAAAAGCTGGTTAGCATTGTCGAGGCTCTTGAAATTGAACACAAGTATTCTACAGTGAGTCCTTTTGTGACCATTAGTTTGGGTATGGCAATAGTCGCCCCAGCGGATAACTTAATACTCAGAGAGCTTATTGATAAAGCTGACCACGCGCTCTATCAAGCAAAATCTGCAGGACGAAATCGCTACTGTATTCACTCTTAATAAATGAAAAATAAAAGGACAGGCATAAAATATTTGCCTGTCCTTTTCTTAACCTAAATACGTTCCTTATCTATTTAAATGCAAGTAAGCTAATAATGCTGTTATGTGGTTTACTTTTGCCTTTGCCTTTGCCTTTGTTACTCAAAAGGCACTGTGGTGAATTCAATCAGCTATTAACAAAACCCCAGCCTGCACAGCTGGTTTGTACTAAACATGCGGGTAGGATAGCGCGCCAATGGGCCCACACTGTGCATTTAATTTGGTTATGTTGTTTTTTTTGCTTGGGCAATAAAGTCATTTAAGTAGTCTATATGCTGCTCGTTGTTACGAATACCGACAAAAATTTGTTTGTTAATACCTTGCTCCCCAAACCTTAGGCTTTTGATAGGCATTGTTTTAGAATACTCGTCTATTAGCCAGCCTGGTAAAGCACAAATGCCGCGACCCGCAGCGACCATTTGTAGCATGATTTCGGTTGTTTCAATGGTTTTGTGTTTTTTTACTGAGCACTTTGCTGGATTAAGAAACTGGCTAAAAATATCAAGCCTTAGCGGCTCTACAGGGTAACTAAACAATACTTCTTCGCTTAGTTGCTCGGGTAATACAAACTCTTGTGTTGCAAGTTTATGGGATTTAGCAACTACGAGTCTGTGTTCGTAGTTAAACACAGGTATGTAGCTTATTTTAGGTTTAAAGAGTGGATCGGGAGTTATTAGTACGTCAATTTCGTAGCTTAGTAATGCACCTAAGGCGCCAAACTGAAACTCCTGCTTTACGTCAATGTCTATGTCTGGCCAGTGCTCTAAATAGGGCTCAATTACTCTAAGCAACCATTGGTAACAAGGATGGCACTCCATGCCAATACGTAGCGAGCCTAGTTCACCTTTGGCAATTTGATTTAGTAATAACTCAGTGTGTACAAATTGCGGTAATACTCTGTTTGCCAGTGTTTGAATATGCTCACCAGCCGCTGTAAGGCGCAAATTTCGACCGTCTTTTTTCCATATTGGCGTACCAACTTGGCCTTCTAGTTTTTTAATACTGTGACTGAGTGCCGATTGCGATAAGTACAACGAATTTGCTGCCTTAGTTAGGGTTCCATGTTCTTTTATGGCGGTTAGTATTTCTAAGTGGATCCTTTCCAGCACAAGTTAACTCCTATCTATAATTTAGCTTTAATGATGACTGATATTCATTGGTGGATGAAATTATATCATTTTATCAAGCAAACAAGTTTATTTACTATTATGGTGGGAATAATTAATTATAACAAAGCGTTATATTAAACTTAGCGAGAGCTGAGTTTGTAGAGCATGCTAACGTAATTGTTTTATTTAAAAACCTAAAAGCAGGGGCTGTAATTACCTCGTAAATTGACTGAAAGGTCTTTGTTGTGATTAAAAATAGAAGTAATAATTAATGAATATCATTGAATTTATAACAAGTAATATATCTACTTTGTTGGCACTGGTAGCCACAGGCGTATTTGCTGGTATTTTAGCAGGCTTACTCGGTGTGGGCGGTGGAATTGTAATTGTGCCTGTGTTGTTTTTTTTGTTTCAGAGCTTTGGGGTATCGCCCGAGTCTGCAATGTTAATTGCAACAGCCACGTCTTTGGCAACCATAGTGCCTACATCTATTAGTTCAATTAGGTCTCACAATAAAAAAGGCAATGTGGACTTTGACCTTTTAAAACGTTGGGCTGCATTTATTCTTATAGGTGTATTGCTGGGTAGCTGGTTAGTTACTCGGGTTGATGGCAAGTTGCTTACGGTATTGTTTGGGGCAATAGCGCTGTTATCTGCACTTAATATGCTGTTTAGAACGGGCAAGTCGGCGTTGTATCAAAAACTGCCAGGTACAGTAGGGCAAAGTGTTATGGGCGCATTTATTGGCTTTTTAAGCTCTATGGTGGGAATTGGTGGCGGCACTATTTCGGTGCCATTACTTACTTTATATAACTATCCTGCTCATAAGGCCGTTGGTACAGCTGCAGCAATTGGGTTAATTATTTCATTGCCTGGTGCGCTAACTATGTTGATATTGGGCAGTACGCCAATTGATGCGCCAGCGGGTACGTTTGGTTTGGTTAACTTATTTGGCTTTGCATGTATTGTACCGCTAACCGTACTGTTTGCGCCTGTAGGCGCGTCGTTAGCTGCAAAACTAGATGCAGGTAAACTGAAAAAGATATTTGCTTGTGTACTATTAATTACTGGTTTACGCATGTTAGGGCAAGTGTTTTTATAGGTTTTTAATTTAGTTATTGTTTGTTTAAAAAAGAATGCCCGGCATAGAAACTCTATACCGGGCATTCTTTTAAATAACTATATTGAAGTGCTTAATTAGTTGGATTATATAGGTTTATTTGTTGGACTAACTTTTGTTAGCTAGTTCTTTGCGGATTATTTCTGCTCCTGCACTTAAGGCATTTAACTTAGCGTTTGCTACATTACGCGCTAAAGGAGCCATACCACAGTTGGTACAAGGGTAGAGCTTGTCGGCATCAACATATTTAAGTGCTTCGCGCAGGGTATTAGCAACTTCTTCGGGTGTTTCTATGGTGTCGGTTGCCACATCAATAGCGCCTACCATCACTTTTTTGCCGCGAATAAGTTCAAGTAGCTCCATTGGTACATGAGAGTTATGACATTCTAGCGAAATAATATCTATATTCGATTGCTGTAACTTAGGAAACGCTTCTTCGTATTGGCGCCATTCTGAGCCTAATGTTTTTTTCCAATCGGTATTAGCTTTAATGCCGTAGCCGTAGCAAATATGCACCGCGGTTTCGCATTTTAGTCCTTCAATTGCGCGCTCTAAACAGGCAATACCCCAGTCATTAACTTCATCAAAAAATACATTAAATGCTGGTTCATCAAATTGGATAATATTTACTCCTGCAGCTTCTAGCTCTTTGGCCTCTTGATTAAGAATTATGGCAAATTCCCACGCAAGTTTTTCGCGACTTTTATAATGATCGTCATAAAGGGTATCTATCATTGTCATTGGGCCTGGCAAAGCCCATTTTATTGGCTGGTTAGTTTGCTGGCGTAAAAATTTAGCATCTTCAACAAAAACCGGCTTTTGTCGACTAACAGGGCCAACAACCGTTGGTACACTTGCATCGTACCTATCGCGAATTTTAACGGTTTTACGCTTTTCAAAATCAACACCGTTGAGGTGCTCAATAAAGGTGGTAACAAAGTGTTGCCTGGTTTGCTCGCCATCACTGGCAATATCAATGCCTGCTTGTTGCTGATCGTGTAATGACAATCGAAGGGCGTCTTGCTTACCTTCAATTAGTTCATCGTCTTGTAATTTCCAAGGCGACCAAAGTGTTTGTGGTTGTGCAAGCCAAACCGGTTTAGGCAAACTGCCCGCAGTTGACGTAGGTAATAGTGTATTGCTAATAAGTGTTTTCATGATAAATAGTGCCGTATATTTAAAGTTATAATTGAACCTAGCTATTGAGCGAAACTGTTAAGCGCCGCTTTTAAACGTAATTGGCAGAAAATTGTTCAAGCACAGTTTGGTATGGCTTAATTAGGTGCTCTTCGGTAAATTTTCCCTGCTGGCTGGCCATTTGGCTACGCTCTTCTCGATCATAAACAATTTGCGTTAATGAATGATCTTGGTTGTTCAAATTTGGTTGATAAGACTTTCCTGCAGGTGCATTTGCATTGTAAATTTCAGGTCGATAGATTTTCTGAAATGTTTCCATGGTACAAATAGTGCTTATAAGTTCAAGGTTAGTGTAATCATTAAGTAAGTCACCAAAAAAGAAAAATGCTAAAGGCGCTACACTGTTTGGTGGCATAAAATAACGTACCTGCAAGCCCATTTTTTTGAAATATTGCTCGGTTAAAGATGACTCATTTGGCAGGTATTCAACGCCTAAAATAGGGTGCTGGTTTTGAGTTTGATGATACGTTTTGTTATCAGATACACTAATACATATTACAGGTAGTTTATTAAAATTTAGTCTGTAAGTACTTGAGTTAACAAAATGCTGAAACAGCTTGCCGTGCAGCTCACCAAAGTTATCTGGGATACTAAATTTAGGTTGATTTTTATTATGATTTTGCAGCAATACGCTAAAGTCATAATCGCGCACATAAGAGGAAAAGTTATTACCTACAATGCCTTCAATGCGTTTATTAGTTTTATGATCAACAATAATTGTTTTTAATATTTCTATTGATGGAAAAGTATTACCACTGCCTTTAATATCTAAATCTACAGAAATAATCTCGAGTTCGACAGAGTAACGATCCCCTTTAGCGTTATCCCAATTCGCTAAAGCATTAAAGCGGTTATCAATCATTTTTAACGCGTTGCGCAAATTAGCTTGGCGGTATTTTCCTCTTGCCAAGTTAGCAAAGTTGGTTGTAAGGCGCGTATCGTTAGATGGCTGATAACTTTCATCAAGAGAAGTGCTCTTAATAGTAAATTTAAAGTCTTTTTTCATGATTTTTGGTATCCATTTATATAATTAAAGCTGAATTTTTTGTTTAACTTCTGAGGTTTTCGGTAATATCTTCAGATTTCCCTGTCAGTAGTCACCACAGTATTTTTTATTTTTACCTAAAGGCTTAATTGCAACCAAGTGCAGTGCGGCTAAAGGTAAAAGCAAGAATGTATTTTATACGTTGTTATTATTATGAATAAAATTGATTTAATTTCATTTATATATGAGGGATTCTCATTGATTGCTTTTCTCGCTAGTTTTGCTGCGTTTATTAGCGTGGCTGTAGGTTTGTGAGGTGTATTTTTGAGGAGGAATAAGTTAAGTGAAAGAATGTTTATTTAATCTAATAAAGCTAAGCAAAAGTATGTAGTAGCTGCTTATAAGTAAATAAACTTCTTTTTGTTTTATGTAAATAATTGAACTGAAATAGGAACTCGGCTATGGTTTATTTAGTAATAACAATAAATTAAAGCGAGTAGGTTTTAACACTCGTTAAGTAAAATCATATCAAGGATTAAATATGAAGATTCAAGCAAATGTAGGAACTATAGATATTTTAGGGCATTTAATACTGTGGTTTATTTTAATACTAATAACGTTTGGTATAGGCGCGTTCTTTTTTCCTTATTCGTTCTCTAAGTTTATTTTGAATCGCTCTGAGTTAATTGACGAACACGGTAATGCAAGAAAAATGGTTTGTAATACAGATATTTTTGGCAGCATTGGCCATGTAATTCTTTGGATTATAATTTCAATACTTACCTTTGGCCTTGGTTATGCCTTTTATTTTTATAAGGTGTGGAACTACTCTTTAAATAATACAACTATTGAGTAATTAGCCTTTATACGGCGCATTCGTTTATTAAACAAACTAAATTAAAAAGCATAACTTTAATAGGGTTATGCTTTTTTGTTTTAAGTAAAAAAGTTGAGGGTAAATACCATAAAACGAATAAAGGAGCTAACCCGATAATAAGTAAGCACCTTATAATGCTTAAAAAGAGAAGTTTTATAAACAAAGTTTAATTTTAAATAATGCTATGTAGATATACAGCACGCTGTATTACAGGCTCAAGCGGAATAAACTCATTAGGTAAGTTACTGTTGATTGTTGCACTCAAACGCAGTGATTTATTATTAACCAAGCGTTATTCGTTCAGGAACATATATTTATGCCACACGTAGAAATAAAATATTCAGATAACTTAAAAATAAACACAAAAGAAGTTTTTGATGTTATAGAGCAGATTATAAATAACAAAGACGCCAGTGCTGGGGTATGTAAGTCAAGAGCTTACCCATCCTTAGAATATAAACACTCGCATATTCTCATTACAATATCGTTATTAACTAAGTCTCACCGAAATAAAGAATTTACATTAGCATTAAGTACTGAGCTAGAGGCATCTATAAAAAAACACCTTAAACAAAGCGTGTATTTTTCGTTAAATATAGAATACAGCCAAGCTTATTACACCACCAATGTTCACCTTGTTGATGGCGATATTTTGGCAGAAACATAAGGCTTATTACTATCTCCTCTTCGAATAAGGGACAGGCATAAAAATCATTTAAACTTTAAATATAATAGTGGACAGGCATAAAAAATGGTAATTCCCTCGCTTTGAACTACTGTTTATATACACATGTAAAAACAGAGTGCTAAACATGACCCGTGCCAGAAAATCACTCATAGATTTATCGTTAACACCTTATTACCACCTAATTGCGCGTTGTGTTCGCCGTGCTTTTTTGTGTGGCGATGATAAATACTCAGGAAAAAACTTTGACCACCGTAGGGAGTGGCTTGTTAAGCGGATGAAATTACTGAGCGATGTATTTGCCATTGATATAGCTGCTTACGCTATTATGAGTAATCATTATCATGTTGTGGTTAAAGTAAATAAAAACAAAGCGCTTGATTGGTCTATTGAGGAGGTTATAAGGCGTTGGTATAAGTTATATAAACAAGGAGACTCTTTGGTTGAACGCTTTTTAAATGGCGAAAAATTAAATGAGGCTAGCTTATATATTTTTAGTGAAATTATAGCAACATGGCGAGCACGACTTTATGATATTAGCTGGTATATGAAAAATCTTAATGAATATATTGCCAGGCAAGCAAATAAAGAAGATAACTGCACAGGAAAATACTGGGAAGGGCGTTATAAATCCCAAGCACTATTAGATGATAAGGCTATTTTAAGTTGTATGGCGTATGTTGATTTGAATCCAATTAGAGCGAAAATAGCTACAGAACTTGAAAACAGTGATTTCACATCAATTCAAGAGCGTATCCATAAATATAAAAACACCCCAAAAAATAGTAAACAACCTGCACAAAAATCAGAGCTTTTTGAGCACAAAAGCCAGCCAATGCAATTACTTAAATTGGGTAGTAATGCAGAACCAGACACGATCCCATTTAGATTAATAGACTATTTAGAGTTAGTAAGTTGGAGTAGTCGTTATTTTACTTGCTATAAACAACGGGAAGTAAGTAAAAATGTACCCAATATATTAGCAAAATTAAATATAGAAGAGGCTGAGTGGCTAAACGCAATTCAGCATTTTCGTAGGCAATATGCAAACTTTGCAGGGAGTAAAGTAAGGTTAATGAATTTAGCTGCGCAGAACCAAGCTAAGTGGTACAAAGGTGTTGGTTAATCTGTAAGTTATTTAATGCAGAGTAAATACGGGCATCCGCTGTTTTTTTGTTCTAACCAGTAAAATTTACTCTTATTGTTTTGGCGGAAGTAAGCAGTTGGTGTGATTACTTAAATAACTAAACAACAATGATTTGAGGTCGTTCATAGCTCTGTGTCAGCTTAAGTTAGCAAATATCCATCATATGAAGTGTAAGCCTCTAACTCTCGTTAAAATCTCCCTAAAATCGAATAAACTTTAACTCTGAAAGCCATACACTGGAGTAAATAATAAATAAACTGCGCATTTGCTTTTTAATAAAAATTAAATGCCTGTCCCATATTAAAATTTTTGAAATTAAATAAACACTCTGCTTTTGTGCGAGTGTTTATTCATTGTATAGCTTAGTTAAGGGTAGCGTGCTTTAAAAATTTGCGAGCTTTTCAGCGGCTATTGCTGCGTTATTTATTACTCCAAGTTCTTGAAACTTAATACGTCCTTGCTCGTCTAAACCTGTCATTAAGTTGGAGTGATTAACTTCATTGTTGTCTATGTTTTGAAACTTTATATTTAATACCATGGCTAAACTACGAACGTCTTGTGGTGTGCCGGTTAATAAACTCCAGTTTTGTAAATTTAATTTTCGGCTTTGTGCAAATTCTTTTAGTACTGCAGGTGTATCTGTGTCGGGCGTTAACGAGACTAAAATAAAACCTACGTCTTGTTTTTCAGTCTCACTCAGCTTATTTTCAATGGCTTGCATGGTAGAAACAATAGTAGGGCAGGTATGTAAGCAGTGTGTATAAATAAGGCTTATGACTTGTTTTTTACCGCTAAAGCTACTTAAAGTACGTTTATTAGCGTCTTGATCTAACCATGTACTGTTAAGCTGATAAACAGAGTTTTGTGGTATATTTTGCGAGTAAGCGTATGAGCTGGCAAGCATGCATATCAGCCCTAATATTTTGAGTGTTATATTATTAGAAATAATAGCTGGGTTATATTTTATCATTTTTTATTCCTTTGATTTCGCACAGCGAAACCCTAAATTGGGTAAAGTATATTTGGCCTGCAAACTAGATCGAAAGCCAAAGCGCATAAATGCGGCATAATCACTGGGATCAGCAGCGCCTTGTGCTCCTGCGGCGCAAAATAATTTTTGATTTATATCACTATCACCACGGGACTCGCCGCTGACCAAAGCGGAGTTAAAATCCTCTGTCCATTCCCAAATTAAGCCGTGTAAGTCTTGTGCTCCCCAATAGTTTGCTGGGTTAGTACCAACCTCGGGGAGCTGTTTGCTACTAGGGCGGCTATACCATTGTAAAATACGTTGGTTATAGCTTTTTTCTAGACTGCCATTGGGCTGGGTTGCACTGGCACTGGCAACACGTTCCCACTGAGCAACGGTGGGTAAGCTTTTATTAAGTGAATGGCAATAAGCTTGGGCTGCAAACCACGATACGTTAACTACAGGGCTGTTTAATTGTCCTTGTGACGGCTGCTTTGGAGTTAGATTTTGTTGCCAATGTTGTAAATATTGAGCCTCCGCAAATATGCTAGGTATTTGCTGCGACTGCCAACGAGGGTTATTTATTACAAACGTTAAATATTGCGCGTTAGTCACAGGCGTAACATCTATGCTAAAAGCGCCCACAAATGTTTGTGGGCTGTTTTTATTCATATAAAGCGGCCTGTAGTTACCCGCGGGCAGCGCTACCATTTTAGGAGGCTCTGCCAGTGTCAGTGTCATCGTTAATAAAGAAAAAATCATGTTACTTGCGCTGCTTAGCAACTTGTTCAGCAGAGACTTTTCCGCCGGCGTTATCCCAGTTATTTAGTACAAAGGTAATAACATTGGCAATATCTTCGTCATTTAGGTTCATTGCTGGCATTACGCCGTTGTAGTTAACGTTATTAACTTTAATCGGACCCGATAAGCCTTTAATAATCGCATTAACACCTAAAAGTGGGTTGTTGTTCAAATAATCAGACTTTGCTAAAGGCGGGAATGCTCCGGGAATACCTTCGCCATTAGCTTGATGGCAAGCCATACAGTTAGCTTCATAAACACGTTGGCCGAAACGTATTTGTTCATCTTTATTGTTGGCTGTTATTTTAGTAAAAGTATTGTCTAACGACTGTATTGCTGAACCTTCTGGTAAATATACGTTTTCAGCTGTTTTGCCTGTAAAAATAGAATGGTCGTCAGGACCTTCTACTTTTAGCATTGCTAGTGCACCTTTGTTAAATGCTCTAAAAATAGAATGATCGACCAAAATAAAGGTGCCCGGTACTTCTACTTTAAATTCCACAATGGCAGCGCCGCCAGCGGGGATCAATGTGGTTTGTACGTTGTGATTTTTTAAACTGCCGCCTTCTACATAAACGGTATCAAAAATTTCGCCTATTACATGAAAAGAAGAAACCAAGTTAGGGCCACCATTACCAATATATAATCGAACTGTTTCACCTACTTTAGCGGTTAAAGAGTTTTCATCTGTGGTACTGCCTACTGAGCCATTAAATACTACGTAGTCGGCATCTTCATCTATTGCTTTTGCCATATCAAAAGGTTGCAAGCCAGCTTCACCAAATTCACCTTTAGTATAAAAATCCCCTTGTACTAAATAATACTCTCGGTCTACGGGCGCAAGGCCTTCTTTTGGTTCAACTAAAATTAAGCCATACATGCCATTGGCTATGTGCATACCAACAGGAGCCGTGGCGCAATGATAAATATAAAGCCCAGGATTAAGTGCTTTAAAATTAAATGTTGAGGTGTGTCCTGGGGCCGTAAATGACGATTCCGCGCCACCACCTGGGCCTGTTACCGCATGTAAGTCAATATTGTGCGGCATTTTTGAGCTAGGGTGATTTGAGAGGTTAAACTCAATTTCATCACCTTCTCTAACTCGAATAAAACTCCCTGGTACGGTTTCACCAAATGACCAAAATACATATTCAACGCCATCGGCAATTCGCCCTACTTGCTCTCTTGTTTCTAGGTTGATAACTACTTTTGCACTGTGATCTCTATTAATGGCGGGCGGCACCATAGGAGGGGGTGTTAGTATTGCTTGTTCAGTTTTTAAATTACTGGCAGCAAGTAGGTTACCACTAAATAAAATAGCTATTAGAGGGAGCCATAGGGTGTGCTTATTAGGTTGTATTTTCATTTTATATTTTCCATTATAAATGACGATTAACTTAGTATTGCGCTTAAGTGCAAAAATGACTTGATACAGATCAATTAACTGCCGATGAGCAAAAGTTTAGTACTGATCAGCAATGTTAACGAGTTTGATTTTAAATCTATTGTTTGTTTTTATTGAGGTATAGCTTTTTATGAGTGAGTTAACGATTTATTGTTGTAAGCATGCTGTTAACTTTCTTTGGAAACTATATAATTAAATTTATATCAATAAGGATGATGATGACAAATAAAGTAGAGGTTTCGGCCAAAAGTGGAATGCATTTTAAGTTTTACAGTGATGACGTAGAAGTTACTTATTACTGCTTGCCCGTATCGGGAAAAGAAAAAAGTTAACGGTGAGATAGTTAGCGAAGCACAAAACTTTAAGTTTAGCTCTACTCATCAGTTTGAAATAAATGGCAACCCGGCCAAAATTAGGCTAAAAGCCCACGGTTTAACTAAAAACGTGACACTTTGTGAGTTTTTTGTGGCTGATGAATTAGTTAAAGCTTATAAACTTACTTACGGTACCAAAGGTAAAGTTCCGCATATGGCTCAGCTTGTTATTAGTGTTATTGCCGCTGCAGTGGGTTGGTTTTTTGCAGCACAGTTTTTATCATCTTGGTTAGCTTTTGCAATAATGATAGCGGTTTTAGGATTAGCAGTGTTTAAATTTGAAAAGCCAAGCTGGGAATGCGAAGAGGTTTAGTAACACCTTCATAAAACTTTAAATTACCTACCTTATATCCCGTATTTTTAACACTGCAGCGAGCCTTAGTTGCAGTGATTTTATTTAACTAATAAAGTTAACAAAATTTATTGCTCATTTACCTATTCGAGTAGTAGTATAGCCGACCTTTTTAGCTCAGTAACTGAGCTAAATACTACTATGAAAATTTAGGTTATTAATGAAGTTATGTATTGTCGGTTTTTTATTTGCGTTTAGTGCCTGTTTTAGTTCCCTTGCTTTAGCGCAAACTACGCAAGAGTATAGTGCTGTGCAAAATGTTTCAGCAGATGCGGCGGGTCATATAAAAGTTGAGACGTTAACTAACATTGAACCTAATAACAGCTACGACTGGCACATTCATTCCTACTGGGAAAACCGCTATGTTACTGAAGGGCGTGATAACTTAGCAAATAAAGGGATTACCTCAGTATCTACAGAGCTAAATTATGAAAATTTCATAATTATTCCTTGGTTTGCTAAAGGCATTAATACCGATTATTCAGAAGTGAATTTAAATATAATATACGCAACGGTATTATCAAAAAACCTTGAGCTATTAAGTGGGTATAGTGCAATTGCCTCGCGCGAAGAAAGCAGTAACGCTTACGATAATGAGGTTAGCCTTGAGCTTATTTACTCTTTTGCACAGCAGGTTCAGCTTATAAGTAGTTTATATTATTCATTTGATGCACAAGGTGCTTTTTTAGATGTTGCGCTAAATAAACATTATCAATTAACGCCCGTATTACAGCTTGATTTTAAAGCCAGTGTTGGCTTTAATTCAGGGTATGTGGCCGATGGGCATAATGGTGCTAATCATGTGCAATTTAGTACCAATTTATCTTACTCAGTAATAAAAAACATGCAGTTATACGCATATAGCAACTATAGTTTTGCTATTAGTAAAGATTCAAACCGCTATGCCGACGATGAATTATTACAAGATGTATTTTGGGCGGGTCTTGGTTTAAGTTATCAATACAGATAGCGCCGATAAATATAAGTTAAATAGTCATTGTGCTAGATCATTAAAAGCTTACTTTAAACACTGTAAAAGTTTTAAACGCGCTAAACTTCTTAAGTAACCTGAGCTCCGGATAATAAAACTTATCTCAAGCAGCTGTTTTCAGCGCTAACTGCGTTGAATTTACTTGCAATAGGCCAGCTATTGACGCGTAAATTCGCCTTGTTTTCACTGAAAACCTCTGGCTAGAGAAAATAAAATTAA